>JBHHYX010000411.1:0-4829 GCA_046757765.1 Acidobacteriota bacterium
GAGATTTTGTATTTGCAATCGTATTTTGGGCATTCGTGGTTGGGATTGGGGGATTCGAGTGTAAATGGTCCGGCAGAGGAGGATGATTGCCTGGGTTTTATCGCACCCCCTTCAGGGTGCGGGTGGCGGGGCAACCGGCCCACCCAGGGTCGCGCCTGCGGCTTGACCCTGGGCTAAGGGTGTCTTGCCCTTTCAGGGCAATGGTCGATGTTTGGGCCGGCTCCAGCCGCCCTGAAAGGGCGGGATTACCCTCCCGCTGGCGAGCAACCTCATAGCGCCGAGCACACATTGACGTGATGACTGGGTTGCCATTACCGCTTTTGTGTCAGCCCTCCGGGCCTTTGCCAAGGTCGGTTATACTCGCCAAAGGTCCCGGACGCCGAAGGCGCCGCTCATATTCAGCCCAGCGCTCGGAGCGCTGCCCAACCGCCACCATGAAAGAGCGGACCCTGCCCATGACCGCGCCCCGCAAGGCAGTCTGGTACTACCTGGTTGATGACGCCAGATCGGGTGTGGTGAATATGGAGATCGACCGGATATTGGCGGAATGGGCCGAACAATCACCCCGGCCGGTCACCTGGGTTCGTTTTTACAGGTGGGAGACTCCGACCGTTTCTCTGGGCAAACATCAGCGCCCGGAAGAGAGTGCCGACCTGAATTTCTGTCGCCGTCGGAAAATTCCCATCGTCACGCGCCCCACGGGAGGAAGAGCGGTCTTTCATGCCGAAGAACTCACCTATGCCGTCGCCTCGAACCAAGCCGACAAGTTTCCGATGTCCAGCATCACGGCGACCTATCTGGCAATCGCCGCCGCTCTACGGAGAGGTCTCCAACTGCTAGGTCTGGAGACGGAGTTGGCCTCTGGCCGTGTCGGATCAGCCGAGCCTTCCGCCTCCCCGCTTTCCACTCCTTGCTTTGCCTCCGCCTCCAGACACGAACTGCTCTGGAAGGGCCGAAAACTCGTCGGGAGCGCCCAGCGACGGCTCAGACACAGTTTTCTTCAACAAGGGTCAATTCCCTTGAAGATCGACTACGAACAAATGAGCGCCGCATTGGGAACCGGTGAGAAGCCGCTGCGGTCGACCGTCACCTCGGTGAGGGAAGCGGCCGGGAAGGAGATCGGTTTTCAAGCCTTGAGCACAGTTCTCGGACAAGGCTTTCAGGACATTTTTGAGGTCCCGTTGAGGCGCACAAGCATCGGCTCCCATCTCAACTCGAGTTGAACCACGAGCCGGGCCGAGGAGCCTATCCGAGTATTACGATCTCAGGAATTCAGTGAGGCGGCGCCTGCGACCGGCAAGTGGTGGAGTAGCCGGGTCTTCATCGAGCCGGAGCCTCAAAAACCTAGCCCGCATTATTCACCGGCTTTCGTCACGAAGCGGCGAAGGCGCCGGGTTGGCAAGGCTGGCGAGGGAGGCCCCCGCAGTCGTACTCGTGCAGTACGTCCTGGGCGGGCCTCGCAAGCCTCGTCAGGCCCGGCGCCTTCGACTCCTCATGCGTGGCGAATTGTCTCCCCGGACCCGGATATGCTATACATATCCGGCAATAGATCCCAGGCTTTTTCTTGGCCTAACGGCGTTGCGGCCAGGGTGAGGCGCAGTATCGGCTAACGACCGGTATCATACGAGTCGATTCATAGTTTTGAGGACGATGACGAAGGAACAAGAAACAGAGATGGACAACACCGTGAGAACTGAGGACCAGGTGCGTGGGGAGAAGCAACTTGACTTCTACATCCAGACGATAGAGACCCTGCGCAAGGAGCGGGATGACTATTATGACCTGTTGCAGCGCAAGCAGGCGGAGTTCGAAAATTTCCGCAAGCGGGTGGCGAAGGAAAAAACCGAGATCTGGACTTCCGCCCAGGCCGATGTCTTGGCAAAGCTACTGCCGGTCATCGATTCCTGCGAGAAGGGCTTCGCCGCCATCCGCCGGGAAAGGGAAGGGACTCGACTAGCCCCCTACCGTGAAGGGTACGAGCTGCTCTTGAAGAATCTGCTCAATCTCTTGCATGAGTTCGGAGTAGTGGAAATCCCGGCCGTGGGAACGGTATTCGATCCCAACATTCATGAGGCGATGGTCAGAGAATTCTCGGACCAGTGTCAAGAGGGCGAGATTCTAGAGGAGTACCGGAAGGGCTATCAGATCGGAGGGCGACTCCTGAGGCCCGCTCAGGTGAAAGTGGCCGCCAAGCCGGAGGCAGAGACGTGAATTTGACTTTTTCTCCTCTGAACTGTTTCCCTCCACGGCTTGAAAAAGACCGCCTCCGATCTTATATCGTTCCTTAGCGGGACTAGAGGAGCTGTGTATCTTGTCAAAACGGGACTACTACGAAGTGTTGGGGGTGGATCGAAATGCCACCACACAGCAGCTCAAGAGCGCTTATCGAAAACTGGCCATCAAGTATCACCCCGACCGAAACCCGGGCAACAAGCGGGCGGAAGAGAACTTCAAAGAGGCGGCTGAAGCCTACAGCGTGCTGAGCGATCCCAACAGGAGAGTTCAGTACGATCGCTTTGGACACGCCGGCTTGGGAGGCGGCGCGGGCGGGGGATTTGACCCTGATATTTTTTCGGATTTCAGTGATATCCTGGGTGACTTCTTTGGGTTCGGAGACATCTTCGGCGGACGCCGGGGTGAGCGGACTCGAGCCCGCAGAGGGGCGGATCTGCGCTACAACCTGCAGATCAGCTTCAAGGACGCGGCCTTTGGGGTGAAGACAACCATCCAGATTCCGCGCCGCGAGATGTGCGAGACTTGCAATGGCTCCGGCGCCAACCCCGCCACCGGGCCTGTCACCTGCCCAGCCTGTGGAGGGCGGGGTCAGACAAGATACCAGCAGGGCTTCTTCACCATCAGCCGAACCTGTTCTCAGTGTCATGGAAGTGGCCATTTCATCAAAGATCTCTGCAAGCAGTGCCACGGGCAGGGAAGCCTGCAGAAAAAGAAGACGCTGGAGATTCGAATTCCCGCGGGCGTCGACGAAGGCTCTCGCCTGAGAATAGCGGGAGAGGGAGAAGCGGGTGAAAAAGGCGGCCCCCCCGGAGATCTTTACATCGTCGTCTCGGTCGCCGAGCATCCCTTCTTCAAACGCCAGAACCACGACATTTACTGTGAGGTCCCGCTGACATTCTCTCAGGCCGCTCTGGGTACGGAGATCAACGTGCGGACGCTGACAGGGAAAGAGAGTCTGAAGATACCCCAGGGAACCCAAACGGGCACCGTCTTTCGACTCAAGAATCGTGGCATGGTGAGCTTGAATGGCCACGGCCAGGGCGACCAGTTTGTGAAAGTGAAGGTCGTCACACCCACTCGCCTCAGCGACGAGCAAAAGGAGCTCCTTCACCAGCTGTCGGCGCTCGGCCAGGACGAGATTCACGAGGACAGCTCCTTCTTCGACAAGGTGAAAGAGATCTTCGGTTAAGGCGCATTTCTCGGACCCAATCCACTGCCCAGCAGGAATCATTCCCATCGTCGTGCTGGTGAAGTGCGTCGAGGAGGGCGAGCGAGTGCAAGACAGTCAAGTCAAGCAGGAACGATTTCGCCCGTGAGGTAGACAATGGGGACCCGCCCCAATGCCTCCTGCCCCGGTCGTCTGTCGCGAGGAGTCCAATGGAGAAGGCGAGCCGACAGCCTTCTTGAGTTACGGTTGTCCTGCCAACAAGTCACTCCGGCAAGAGGATTGACTAATTGCGGCAAGAGCCCATACACTCCCCGGATGAAGCTTCGTCTGCTCCCTTTCCTGGTCCTTCTACACACCTTTCCCGTGGCGGCTCAACAAAGACCCCTGGTGACCGAGCGGGTGGAAACCGTCGACCGAGGGCACCTTCTCTTCGATTTCGGAGTCGAGTTCCTCCAAGATACCGAGTTCAGATTGTCAGGGCTGAAGGGGGATCTGACGCGAGTGGGCGTGATCAGCGCGCGCTTTGGCGTCGGCGACAATGTCGAAGTGAGAATCGCTGGCTCGATTCAGGATTTCCTCAACGTGGACGATCGCTTTGCGGCGCCCAATGCAAACATTCTCGACTTTTCCGGCAACTCGACCAGCGACGTAGGTGATTTCCGGTTAGCCACCAAGATTCGTTTCAACCAGGAACATGAAGGCACACCCGCTTTCGGCCTGGACTTCGGGATGGAGCTGCCCAACGCCTCCAATGAAAGCGGACTGGGAAATGATGAGACCAACGTCTTTGCCGCCCTCCTCATCGAAAAGCATCTGAATCGATTGCGGCTGACAGGCAATGTAGGCACGGTCATTCTGGGGGATCCGCTGGAACCTGGATCCCAGGACGATCTTTTCACCTATGGCGTGGCGGCGACTTTTGCCGCTACGCCGAAACTGAACCTCCTGGCCGAGGTCTACGGGCGGACCGGACCCGGCGGGATCGGGACGGAAGATCGAGCCCGCCTTCGAGCCGGTGTCCAAATTCGAGCCGGGGGCGCCTACTGGGATATCGCCGCTCTGGTGGGATTCAACGACTCCGACCCCTCCTCGGGTGTCATTATCGGCGTCTCCAAGACCATCAACCTCCTCAAATAGCCCACACCTCCCCTGGTCCATCCAATGGGTAGCCTAACCCGCATTTCTCACACTCGGTCGTAGAGAAGAGACGGAAGCTCCGCGCTGACAAGGCGTTACGACCGAGGCCCCCGGTGCTTCTGACCCACCACAACCTGCTCAACACCGCAGTGCTGGCGGGGCGCGAGCTGGGTTTCACCGAGCTGGACCGGCTGTGGGTGCCGATCCCCTTCTACCACTGCTTCGGGATGGTGTTGTCCAACCTGATGTGCGGTCGGCGGGGGCCTGCATCGTCCCTAGTGGCAGCATG
>JBHHYX010000412.1:0-4782 GCA_046757765.1 Acidobacteriota bacterium
TAACTCCTCCTCCGAACTGATCGATTATTTCCTCAAACGAAGGGCGGCCGGACATGGGAATGACTAGTGGACGTGGCGGCACCCGCAGCAACGTGACCTCCGATATCAATGTCACCCCCATGGCTGACGTCATGTTGGTGTTGTTGATCATCTTTATGATCACCACCCCGCTCCTTCAAGAAGGAGTTTTTGTCAACAAGGCAAAGGCAAAGAATCCTCAGGAGGCGACCGATGTCGAAGGCAAAGACGCCACCACGGTGACGATTACGCGCAAGCAGGAGATCTATGTGAATCAGAACGCGGTCGCCCCCGATAACCTGATTGACACACTGACTGAGCGCTACCTCCTTGCAGCCGACAAGCCACTTTTCGTGAAAAGTGACGTGGCTGCCCCCTATGGAACGGTGGTGGATGTCGTCAATAAGGCTCGGGACGCCGGCTACAAGCGGATCGGCCTGTTGGTGGACCGTCAGAGCGCGCAAGAGAGGTGAATTGTTATGGCCATGACCAGTCCGGGACACGGGCAGAAATCGAATATCAACATCACTCCCTACATTGATATTTTGCTCGTATTATTGATTATTTTCATGGTGATTCAACCGACTACGCAATACGATCTGGAAGCTCGCGTTCCCAACAAACCTCCAGAGGACCTTCCGGAGAACGTGATCGTGAAATCCGATGCCATCGTAGTCTCGATCGCCACCGATGGCTCCATCCGGATCAATCAGGATCCCGTCGGCCTGGACCAATTGGGGGCTCGCCTTTTTGATGTCTTCAGCGCTCGAGCCAACAAGAACATGTTTGTCCAGGCGGATCGAGAACTGCCCTTTTCGGACGTGGTCAAGGTGATTGATGTGGCCAAGGGCGCTGGGGTCGGAGATATCGGACTGATGACCAGCGAACTCAAGGAAGCACAATAAGGTATCGACTATCCTGAATGAGGAGACGGTGTCGAAATGAATCGACCTAGCCCAAAGGTGACAACTGGCGCAACCCTGCTCTTTTTGGCGGCGCTCTTCTCGGGTTGCCGCTTTGCCGATCGGCTCAAGGCCCGAGACCATCTTAATCGAGGTGTGAAGGCCTATTCGGCCGAAAAATACGAACAGGCGATCCAACACTTCAATGCCGCCATTGAGCTCGACCCCGAGTTGACGGACGCTTTTCTCTATCTGGCCACCACCTATCGAGCCCAGTGGATTCCCGGAGCCAACAACGAGTCGAACCTTCAAAGAGCGGACAGGGCGATTCGAACTTTTGAGGAAGTGCTCGAAAAAGCGCCCGGGGGTTCGGCCGCAAGCATCAACGCCACGGCCAATATCGCGGGGATTTACGGGGGGCTCGAGCAACCGGACAAGGCCAAGGAATGGTATCTCAAGCGATTGGAAATCGAGCCCAACAATGCGGAGCCGTATTACGGGATCGGCACCATTGACTGGAAGATCGCCCATGACAAGACCGGAAACAATGGGGACAACGCCGACAACCTCAGTGATGAAGAACGGGAACGCGTGGCCGCGTTGGTCGACGAAGGCGTGGAGTCACTGAAGAAGGCTCTCGAAATCGATCCCGAGTATTCGGAAGCCATGCAGTATCTCAACCTTCTCTATCGCGAACGGGCCTATCTCTCTCAAGACGAAGAGGAGAAGGGAAGCTGGCAGAAGGAAGCGCTCAAGCTCGCTCTGCGGGCTTTGGAAATCAAACGGAAGCAGGAGGCGGAGGCGGAGAGAGCCAGGCGGACCTTTACCGGCGCCGCCGAGCACAACTGAATCGGACCTAAGTTGAGCGATTCTCTACGGCGATAAGCACCAATCTGTTGCGCCCCGCGGGTCTTGTCGATCCTCGACATACCCAGCGGGTATACCTGCGGTCTCCGCAACTCGCGGAAACACAACATCTTGGCGCTTCTCATCCGCAAGAACCGCTCCACTCAGGTCGGAACCGATCCAACCGTTTGCGAAGAGCAGGAGAAGGCCCCCCCGGGAAACTCTTCTCCTGCTTTTTTTTCGCCTTCCCCGCGGATGGGAGCGGGAAGTGCCGCATTCCCCGTCGTTGCGATGCCGAGCCAACGGCGTTCCGACAAGCCTGCCTGGGACCCGAGCCGTGGGAGGGAAGCCGGACAACTCTCTCGATCGGTTCGCCGCCCGACGCCGCAAGTCGGGAGGGAGGATTTCCCCCCGGATCGAAGGAATTCCCGGATTCGCATCAAAATGAGGTTCGATGCTAAAGTGATGCGGATCGGCGGTTGTGATGATTCGCTACGAAGACCTTGAGAAGAAAGTCCTGGGGTACCAGCCCAACGCCGATCTTGAACTGCTCAGAAAGGCCTACGTGTTTTCGGCCCGGGAACATCGAGGCCAGGTCCGGAAATCGGGACAACCCTACCTCTCTCACCCTCTCGAAGTGGCCAACATTCTGGCTGAGATGAAGCTGGACGTTGCCTGTGTCAGCGTGGGTCTGCTCCACGACGTGGTGGAAGACACGCTGACCACAGGTGAGAAGATCCGGGAATACTTCGGAGACGACATCGCCCACATCGTCGAGGGTGTCACGAAAATCAGTCAGTTCCGCTTCTCTTCAAAATGGGAAAAGCAGGCGGAGAATTTCAGAAAACTGCTGTTGGCGATGGTGGACGACATTCGGGTGATCCTGGTCAAGCTGGCCGATCGACTCCACAACATTCGGACCCTGGAGTATATGCCAGCCGCCAAACAAAAATCCGTCTCCCGCGAAACGCTCGACATCTACGCCCCCATCGCCCATCGCCTGGGCATGTCGAAAATTCGTGGTGAATTGGAAGATCTCGCTTTCAAACATCTGGATCCAGTCGCCTATGAGCAACTGGCCGTTCAGATCGAAAAGAAGAGAGCCAACAGCGATCAGTTCATCAACCGCGTCATTGAAAGACTGCGGGGAATTCTCGCCCAGCAGAGCATCGAGGCGGAGATCCAGCGTCGCATGAAGCGCATCTACAGCATCCACCAGAAAATGAAACGGCAGCGGATCGATCTCGATCGTGTGTTCGACTTTATCGCTATCCGCGTGATTGTGCACGACATCAAGGAATGCTACGCCGTCCTGGGGATTGTGAACAACGCCTGGAATCCCGTTCCCAATCGCATCAAGGACTTTATTGCCATGCCCCGGCCCAACGGATACCAGTCTCTTCACACCACTGTGGTGGGTTCCGACGGCCAGCCCTTTGAACTGCAGATCCGAACCCGCGAAATGCACCAGACCGCCGAAGAGGGAATCGCCGCCCACTGGAAGTATAAGGAAGGCGTCTTGCGCAAGGAGAAGGATGACAAGCGCTTTCAGTGGCTGCGACAGGTACTGGAGTGGCAGAAGGAAGTCAAGGACCCACACCAGTTCTTGAGCAACCTGAAGATCGATCTCTTCCCCGAAGAGGTCTACATTTTTACACCCAAAGGGGAGGTGATCACTCTCCCCAGAAGCGCAACTCCCGTGGACTTTGCCTATTCCATCCACACCGAGGTGGGCCATAGGTGTGTGGGGGCAAAGGTCAACGGCCGGATCGTTCCACTCAAATCCAGACTCAACAACGGCGACAGAGTGGAGATTCTCACTTCCAGCGAGAGTCATCCCAGTCGAGACTG
This sequence comes from Acidobacteriota bacterium, assembly GCA_046757765.1. Classification (GTDB taxonomy): domain Bacteria; phylum Acidobacteriota; class UBA6911; order RPQK01; family JBHHYX01; genus JBHHYX01. The sequence continues at coordinate 3,618 of JBHHYX010000412.1, forward strand.
GCTCACCTTCGTCAAGACCTCAAAAGCACGCGGCAGCATCAGGCGTTGGGTCAATCTGAAGCAGCGCGAACAGTCAGTGGAATTGGGCCGGAAACTGCTCGAGAAGCAAGCTCGCAAGTTCAAGATGAACTTGAAAAAGTACGAAGATCAGCTCGACTGTCTGCTGCCCGAGTTCAGCCTCTCCAGGCGTGAGGATTTGATGGTGGGCATCGGGTTCGGAAAGATCTCAGCCCGCAGCGTACTGCGAAAACTGGACCCGGAAAAGACCCAGGCCCCCGCCGGGGCCGGCGAAGAGTCGAGACTGACGAAGATGGTCCACAAGGTTCTGGGGCGATCGGAGGAACAGATCCGGGTCAAGGGCCATGACGACTTGCTCGTCCTCCGCGCCCGTTGTTGCAATCCGATCAAAGGAGAAGACATTCTGGGCTACATTACCGTCGGGCGCGGGATCTCGGTCCATTCGGCAACCTGTCCCAACGTCGAGAATCTGCTCCTGAATCCGGAGCGGAAAATCGACGTCAGCTGGGCCAGGGGGGAAGAGGAAAAGCGCTATCCGGTCCGCGTCTCCATCCATACTGAGGATCGAAAGGGAATCCTGGCCGAGATTACCTCGGCCATCTCAAAAATCAACACCAACATCCTCAACGCCCAGGCCCAAACTGTTGCCGGACGCTACGGCTTCATGGAAATCACGGTGGAAGTCACGGACACGCAACATCTCGAGAGGATCATGAACACCATCAAAGGTATCCAGGGGGTTGCGGAAGTCGAAAGGCCGAGCAACCGGGCCAAAGAACTTCGAGCCTGACCCGGATGTCTACCCCGGTCGGGTCTTGAAGAGCTGGCGGCGGGACGAGACTTGGGAGGAAGGACCGTCACCCTCGGCCCGACAGGTGCGTTGGGGCCGGGGACGACTCTTCAAGGAGGATAAGTCTTGGCTCCGTGATGAAGTCCCGGCCAACTCCCCCTTCCAGGGGGCGCGATCACCGGGACCCGGCGCGACGATGGCTCGGAGACACAGACCCGACCGCGGGGACCTCGGTCGCGGCGCCTTCCCAGCCCGGCGCCTTCGCCCCTTGGGAGCGATATCCTGTGAATAATCCGGGCTAACCCGCATTTCTCACACCCAATCTACTACGGCGGCGGATATACCCGCGTCTACTGC
>JBHHYX010000413.1:0-4759 GCA_046757765.1 Acidobacteriota bacterium
ACTCCTAACGGAGTTGAGCTGGCCGGGTTTGCTTGCTATGCACTCCCACCGGCTGCTCACTCCTTTAACGACACCCTTTCACGGTCGGGGCTCCGTTACTTCATAAGTTTGCATTATTGCCAAATGCACAAGTTGACCGCTTCTTAAACCTCTTCTTGCGCTAGGACGGCCAGGCAGGCCTCCTGCCAAACTCTCCTTTACTCCCACTCGATGGTTCCGGGTGGCTTGGAAGTAATGTCATAGACGACGCGGTTGATTCCGCGCACCTGATTGACGATGCGGTTGGAGATACGGCCCAGGAGTTCGGTGGGGAGTGGAGCCCAATCAGCCGTCATTCCATCCAGGCTGTGCACGGCCCTTATGGCGACTGCGTTCTCATAAGTACGCCCGTCGCCCATTACTCCCACGCTCTGGACCGGCAACAGTACAGCGAAGGATTGCCACAGGCTGCTGTACAAGCCGGCCTCCTTGATCTCCTCCAAGACGATCTGATCCGCCTCGCGAAGGATTGCCAGCCGCTTTGCGGTCACCTCTCCGATGATTCGTACGGCCAGTCCAGGGCCTGGAAAGGGCTGGCGTTCCAGCAACGGCTGCGGCAACCCCAGTTTCCGGCCCACCCGACGCACTTCGTCTTTGAACAGTTCCCGAAGCGGCTCCACCAGCTTCAGGTTCATCCGCGCCGGAAGTCCACCCACGTTGTGATGGCTCTTGATGACTGCCGCCGGCCCCTTGACGGAAACGGATTCGATGACGTCCGGATACAAAGTCCCCTGCACCAGAAAGGCCGAGTTTCCCAGACGACGGGCTTCTTCCTCGAAGACGCGGATGAATTCCGCTCCGATCGCCTTTCGCTTCCGCTCCGGATCCGTCACTCCTTTCAGCCGGCGCAGAAAACGGGAAGCGGCCCCAATACCCTTGACCTTGAGTTGGAGGCGTTGCTTGAAGGTGGCCAGAACCTGGTCGGATTCGCCTTTCCGAAGCAAGCCGTTATCCACGAAGAGACAGCTCAGCCGATCTCCGATGGACTTCTGAACCAGGACGGCGGCGACCGTAGAGTCGACGCCTCCCGAAAGTGCACAAAGCGCCTGATCCTCACCGATCCGTTCTCGAATCTTGTTGACGGTCTCATCGATGAAGGAGGCCATTGTCCAGTCGCCGCGGCAGTGGCAAACTCGAAAGAGGAAGTTGCTCAGGATCTGCTCCCCATGGGTGGTGTGGGCGACTTCCGGGTGAAACTGAAGGCCATAAACCTTGCTTTGACGGTTCTCCATGGCGGCGATGGCGCTGGAAGTGGTGGCCACGGTTCGAAAGCCTGGGGGCAGGCCCAGGACCCGATCGCCATGACTCATCCAGACTCTGGTGGGGCTGGGGATGGCGTCGAAGAGCAGGCAATCCCGGCCGTGTTCAATCACAGCCCGGCCGTACTCGCGCTGGGGCGCCGGTTGCACCCGGCCTCCGAGGCGCCTGGCCAGCAGCTGCATTCCATAGCAAATGCCGAGAATGGGGCCCTTGAAATCGAATAGTCGGGGGTCGGGCCTGGGAGAATCCGGGTCGGACACGGATTGAGGTCCGCCTGAAAGAATGATTGCGTGAGGGCGGTGCGCCAGGATCTCCGGCCAGGGCGTGTCAAAAACCAGAATCTCGCAAAACACGTGCTGTTCCCGGATACGGCGGGCGATCAGCCGCGTGTATTGAGATCCGAAGTCCAGGACAACTATCGATTCATGCCGGGTGGACATCTTGGATTCACAAGAAGGATTCATGAGAAGCGGCTGGTTCCGTTGTTCAACGACCTGAGGACGTAGTGAAGGATCCCTCCATGCCGGTAATAGAGCACTTCATTTGGGGTATCGACCCGTGTCACTACGTGGAATCGCTTCTCTGCGCCGTCTACGGACACTGCTCTGACGGCCAGCCTCTGCCCCGGCTCCAGGCCACTGGCCAGGCCCGAGACGTGATAGGTCTCCAACCCGGTCAGGCCCAGGGCAGCGCGACTCTCACCCGGTTGGAATTGGAGCGGAAGGACTCCCATCCCAATCAAGTTGCTGCGGTGGATTCGTTCGTAGCTTTCCGCCAGAACGACCTTGACACCCAGCAGGCGGGTGCCTTTGGCGGCCCAGTCCCGGGAGGAACCCGACCCGTATTCTTTGCCGGCGATGACCAGCAATGGGATGCCTTTGTCCTGGTACTGCATGGCGGCATCGTAGATAGGGACGGCCCCAGGGGAGTCGGGCGAGCAGGTATAGCCTCCCTCTACTCCCTCCACCAGTAAATTGCGCAGGCGAATGTTGGCAAAGGTGCCGCGCATCATGACCTCGTGGTTTCCGCGCCGCGAGCCGAAGGAGTTGAAGTCGGGTGGCTGGACGCCCCGCTGGATGAGATATCGGCCGGCCGGGCCGTCCAGTGGGATGGCCCCGGCCGGCGAGATGTGGTCGGTGGTGACCGAGTCCCCCAACACCACCAGAACCCGCAGCCCGTGGAAGTCGGTGAGCGGGCTCGGCCGGGCTGACATCTTTTCGAAGAAAGGAGGATTCCTGATGTAGTTGGAGGCCTCGTCCCAATGGTAGAGGTTGCCTTCCGGAACCGGAATATTCCGCCAGATCTCGTCGCCGCTGAAGACATCCGCATACTTGGAAGCGAACATGTCACTCTGAATGGAACGCTGCATGGTATGGCGAATCTCGGCCTCAGCGGGCCAGATGTCTCTCAGCATCACGGGTTTGCCATCGGGAGCCGTTCCCAGGGGTTCAACCGCCAGATCGATGTCCATCCTGCCGGCCAGGGCGTAGGCCACTACCAGGGGTGGAGAGGCCAGATAGTTGGCCCGCACGTGTGGGCTGATCCGGCCTTCGAAGTTACGATTACCGGAAAGGACGGCGCAGGCCACCAACTGGTTGTCCTCGATCGCCTCCGCCACTGCGGCCGGCAGCGGCCCGCTGTTGCCGATGCAAGTGGTGCACCCATAACCCACCAGGTTGAATCCGAGGCGATCCAGGTAGGAGGTCAGCCCCGCCGCGTCCAGGTACTCCGTCACCACCTTGGAGCCGGGCGCCAGGCTCGTCTTGACCCCGGGATGACGCTGGAGTCCGCGTTCGACGGCCTTTTTGGCCAGAAGTCCGGCCGCAATCATCACCGCCGGGTTGGAGGTATTGGTACAGCTGGTGATGGCGGCAATAACCACTGAGCCATGGTGGAGTTCGAACTCACTCTGACCAGCCGCCGGATCCGCAGCTGGCAGGCGAATGGAGGGGGCTCGTTCAGCCACTGCGGCAGCAGGCGCCGATCCCGTGCTCGCGCCCAGCTCCAGCCGCCGGCTCGGGGCGTGGAGCAGCGAATCGAGGGCCCGCTCAAAAGCCTGTTTGGATTCTCTCAGAGGAATGCGGTCCTGGGGACGTTTAGGTCCCGCCAGGCTCGGTTCGACGCTTTCCAGGTCGAGCACCAGTGTGTCCGAGTACTCCGCTTCGGGACTCTCCGTGGTGTGGAAAAGTCCCTGGGCCTTGGCATAGGCTTCCACCAGTCTGACTCGTTCTTCGCTCCGGGCCGTAAAACGCAGGTAGGCGAGAGTCTCGGCATCGATCGGGGAGATGGCGCAAGTGGCTCCGTACTCCGGAGACATGTTCCCCAGTGTGGCCCGGTCCGCCAGTGAGAGGCCGATGAGGCCGGGACCGTAGAATTCCACAAACTTGCCCACCACGCCCTTGCGGCGCAGCATCTGAGTGATGGTGAGAACCAGATCCGTGGCCGTGGCGCCGGCTGCAAGCGAGCCCCGCAGCTTAAAGCCCACCACCTGAGGGATCAAGAGGCTGATGGGCTGGCCCAGCATGGCCGCCTCGGCTTCAATTCCACCCACTCCCCAGCCCAGAACTCCGAGCCCGTTGATCATGGTCGTGTGGCTGTCGGTACCGACCAGTGTGTCGGGATAGGCTACACCGCCAGCGCCGGATTCGCCTTCAAAGACCACCCGAGCCAAGTACTCGAGATTGACTTGATGGACGATTCCGGTAGCCGGTGGAACCACTCGAAAATTAGCCAAGGCGTGTTGTCCCCAGCGCAAGAACTCATAGCGCTCGCGGTTCCTCTGGAACTCTCTGCGGACATTTGCCTGCAAAGCACCCTGGGTGGCAAAGGAATCGACCTGCACCGAGTGATCGATGACAAGCTCGGAGGGGACGAGCGGATTGATCAGGTCGGGAGAACCACCCATTTCGGCCATGGCGTCGCGCATGGCGGCAAAGTCGACGACGGCCGGCACCCCGGTGAAATCCTGGAGGATGACGCGTGCGGGTTTGAAGGCCAATTCCCGGTTCGGTGGGCGAGCGGGATCCCACTCCAGCAACGCTTCGATATCTTGAGCCCGCACATCCCGACCATCTTCGTTGCGCAACAGGTTTTCGAGCAGAATCCTGAGCGAATAGGGGAGGCGCGTGACGTTTCCAATCTTCTTTTTTTCCAACTCCGGCAGACTGAAATAGGCCAGTTGGCGACCGTCGACACTCAAGGTGGACCGCACGCCAAAACTGTCAAGTGAGTTTGACATAATTGATCTCTCCTTCTGCAACGGGTCTCGATGACCTCCTAAAAATACTCGTAGAAGCCGCGGCAAAGCAACCCGATCACAAGCTAGATACAAGCAGGAAAGCGGCTGGCAAAGCAACTCACCGGCCGGCCGCGGGACTCCGGTGCCATCGATTGGGGCCTCATCATCCATGCTACAATCCTTCCGCTATGCCCAGTACGGTGACATTGATCGAAGGTGACG
>JBHHYX010000414.1:0-4759 GCA_046757765.1 Acidobacteriota bacterium
ACTGCGTTGCCCACCCTCGGCCTCCTCGACGTAATGCACGACTACGCCTCCGGGGCCTCGGGCGTAACGCCTTGTCAGCGCGGCGCTTCCGACGCCTGGCGACAAAACCTGGTGCATTGTCCGGGGCGGCACCGGCGAAAGGTGGGAACCGCCGGGCTGAGGAGAGGCTCAATTCAGACGTTTTTCTGAGGACGCCTCAGACCCGGTGAGACGGGAAAGGATATGTACCTGAACCCAACGGGGGTCCCACCATTCCAGTGGATTCACCTGGATGTCCCCCAGAATCAAGCTGAAGTGAAGATGATCGCCCCCCGCCAAGCCGGTCTGCCCCGTTCGTCCCAGGCTCTCGCCCTGCCGGACCGTCTGGCCCTTGCGGACGCCGATGGAACTGAGATGGCCGTAGAGCGACAGCAACCCCAGGCCATGGTCCACCACAACGGCCTGGCCATAGATCCCGAGGTCACCGGCCCAGAGAACCACGCCGTCATTGGCGCATTCGACCCGGCTGTGGGCGACCGAGGCCAGATCGAAACCCAGATGCGTCTGTTGATCCACCACTTTGCCCTGGTATTCATAGCTGCGGTTGTCGGCAAAGGCGGATTCGACCTGGGAGCGACTCAGCTGCAGGAAAGGCCTCTGCCATAAGGCGTGATCTGCCGACGTTCGACTCAGCTCCGCAATCTTCTCATGGTTCAAGCGGCGCAGGCGGCCGTTGATTTCCAGGAAGGTCGCGAGAAGACTCGGTTTTCTCGCCACCTGATCCGTATGAGCGAGAATCTGGCCGGCTGTCTTTTCAATAAAGGCATCGCTGACTCGAATCTTTCGCTTCCGAAAACGGACAGGCACGACTTCCGCGCCAAATCCGGTCCGGCCTCGATTGCCAGCCTCGTCTACGGCCCAGACCAACAGAGGTGTGTCGACCGGCTGGTTGTATTGGAGCCCGAAAAGAGCCACATAGACTCCCTCTCCCCGACTGTGCAGTGGGTAGCCTCGGAACAGGTGCTCTCCCACCCGGACCCCTGAAGCCTCCACGCTCTCCTGGACCCGGTAGAGGATGCTCTCCGCGCCGCCTTGACGAATGATATGTTTCCCTGAGAGGACTTCGATGGAAGGTGGAGTGGCATCAAAACGCATCTCCCGGGTCACCGTGGTGGTGCGGCTGAAAAGCCACAGGTTGGGTTGGTCGGTGAGGGTCACTTCAATGAGAAAGTTGCCTTCCGAGAGCGAGGCGCCCCGGGGTAGAGATTCCAGGCTGATGGCCAGAGAGCGCCGGCTGGTTCGGTCCTGCCAGGGCCATCCGGCGCCGGCGTAGTGCTCCACCAAAAGGAGGTGGCGCTGATCCGACTGCCGGCAAGCCACCTGCACGGATCGCAATCCTCTGCCCGCGTCGGAAAACTCAGCTGCAATTCGACTTTTCCTGCCCACCACAGCCGGGGCATCGGTCCAACGCACTGTTGGCGCCGTGGCGTCCCAGGTCCAGACCAGGAAGAGCGCCAGCCCGAATAGCAGCAGCAGGCCAATCCGTTTGAACATCGGCCACTCATGCTAGCAAGGCAAAGAGGGGGTGACAACCTCATGGCCCGGATCTACCCTGTTGTGAGTGGGTCCAATACGTCCACTGGGCGGTTCCCGGCTGTGCTTCGGATTGTGGCCGTTCGTCACCAATGCAAAGAGAGCCGAGCAGCGAGGGAGTTTTGAAAGAGTCAAAATCCTGGAACTTCTGAGAACAACCCTCCTCCGCCCCGTGGGTCCACTCCTCATCAGCAGCGACATCCCGATCGCGGTCGGAGCCTTGAACGTGGTTTTGCCGCAGGGGACGATCAGCGGTCTACCGGTTGAAGCAATCGAAAAATGACTCCGTGGATTCGATTCCCGGTTGTGTTTTTCCCATTTTTGAGGCATGCTGAGGGAAAGGCAACAGCAATCGAAGAGAGAGGAGTTCCGGTTTCAAGTTGGAGCTTCAGGTTCTGGTTGTACACCTGGGTAAATCGGGAGTGGTGGGCGGATTTATACGTCAGGTCCATCTGGAATTCAGCTTGTCGCCGTGCGGGGCGGATGTTTGGGTCCGAGCCCTGTGATCCCGGAATCAACCGAAACTTTGGCAAGGAGAACCTCATGGACGCAGGACGTCGACTGACCCCCAAACCTCTACGCCCTCACACTCGACCATTGGAAACCATCCTGACCGGCTGCACTCTTGGGTGGATCGCTCTTCTCCTGGCGAGTGCATCCTGGCCCGTCTACGGGCATCGACACACTGCCCCATGGCTGGACGAAACCCGTCTGGACCAGGGTCTGTACCTGGAACTGAGACATCCAAGCGTCATTCGTCAGCCGGGCTCCATCGAGGTGTCCGCCGTGATGAGCAACCTGACGGGCGAAGGAGACGTTCTGGTCAAACAGGTGCGTTACGTCCCGGCCGGTTCGTTCGACAGCGTCACGCATCGGCCACAACAGCTGTTGCCCACCAAGCGGGACCCCTATCGTCGATACAAGGCGATCCAACGGGAGCTGGTTCAGCTGGCGGAGCAAGGCAAGGGCGAGGCTGCCGGAAGACTCTACGACGAGAGTCAGACGCTCTTGAGGGAAATTACGGAGGGCACGTTCGTCGACAAGCGAACGATCCCGGGGCAGTGGATCCCCACGAAGGTCGGTTCCTCCTACAGCCTGACGGTTCAGATCGACCTCCTCCAAAACGGGAAGTCCCGCAGGCTGGAGAGACGCATCGTCATCCCGGTTCAATCACCGCTCCCGAGAGGGACGGGCCAGGCCTGGTTGGCGGGGGACCAGCATCTGCATACCCTCTACTCGATTGACGCCTTCTTCAGCTCCTTCAACCGCGATGATGTGACGGACTACGCCCGGGCGGCTCAAGTGATCGGGCTGGACTGGATCATTATCAGCGACCACAGCAATGTGGATTTGCTCATCTGGTATGATCCCCTCCTTTTCACGGCCGGCGAATCCCAGGCGCGCGCCTTTCGCCAGAGCCAGGGATATCTCGTTCTGCAGGGAGAAGAGATGGGAGCCGGCAGTCTCGGTGTCTTCAACGAGCCAGCCCACCTGCTCGCCTACCCCCGCAGCGTTGACTCGACCGGGTTCCTGGAAAATCCCTGTTCTCTTCCTTTCTCGGGTCATTTGGACTGCGAACCGGAGCAGGTCATCCTGGACCGCGTCAACAGCAGGGGCGGCATAGGGTTTATCGCACACCCCTTTTCGTCCTCGTTGCTCTTCTTTGCTCCCTGGGATTTCGACAACGGCGCCGTTGGCTGGGCGGGAATGGAAATCTTCAACGGCGGCTTCGGAAGCTCAGACGAGCAGAGCTTCGGCATGTGGCATGAACTGCTCAAGGAGATCGCCCCGCCGGCGGGAGGGCAGTTGCAGGACCGGCCCGGTTTTCCAACCCGCTTTCCGGTCGGCCTCGGAAACAGTGACGCCCACGAGATCGGCTCCATTGGCAAGACCTTCAGTTATGCGCGGGTGGCGCTGCTGCCGGGAGAATCGCTCTTTCGGGAAGCCCTGATGGAGGCCTTCGTCAGCGGTCGCGTCGTCGCCAGCAACGGCCCACTCGTGTTTGGCACCATCAACGGCGCCGGCACGGGAGAAGTTGCGCTTCTGTCAGCCCCACGGAACCTGCTTGAAGTCACGCTCGAGACCACTGCCGAGTTCGGACCCGTGGGAGACTACGAGATCACGGTGTTCGTCGACGGCGTGGAACGAAGCGTGATTCCTCCGTCCGGCTCACCCGAGTTTCAGACCGTTTTTCAGCTCAACGATCTCTTAGGTCCGGCCGATCGCTTCGTCACCATTCGCGCTCGGCGTGCCGATCAAACCTTCCTCGCCCTCGCCAACCCGATCTGGCTGGAGTTTCAGTAGTGAACCCAGGCCAATTTGGACTGGACAGAGATGACAAGCGGGGGTCTTCCTTTGCCTTCGTCCCAGCCTACCAGGGCGTTCGCCAATGGAGGCCTGGAAAGCGGGCATAATCCCGGTCCAGGGTAATCCAGTCGCAGCCGGACTCGATGGCGAGGGCGGCCAACCAGGCATCGGGAACCAGGTTGCCCCGCGCGTCCGCCTCCCTGCACAAGCGCGCAAAAATCTCCCAGTGTCGTGCGCCCGGTCGAACGACCACGCAGTGCGGCTGCAGCAATGCCTCACAGAAGTTGAACGCTTCGTCCAGCGCGCTGGGCCGTGCAAATATTCGGCGATGGGTCACGATCCGAATGACGCCACTCAGCACCTGGGGCGCCATCCCATAGCGCGAGTCCCCGTTGATCACACGATCCAGCCAGCCCCGGGCGCGGTGGTGGTCGTCCGTATCGGAACGGAAGGCGTGGATCAGGAGGTTGACGTCGGGAAGGATCATCGCCCTTCCATCAGGTCCAACAACGAGGCGGAATGATTGAGGTCAACTCCCGGCAGGACGCCACCCGAGGCCTTCGACACGGGTAGAAGCACGGGTGGTCTCTTCTGCTCTCCAGGCTGGGAGAGCACAATCATGAGGCCCTCTTCGACCAGCGAAGTGAGCGTTCGGCCGTCCGCCGCGGCTTTCCGCCTAGCCCGCTCCAGCAGTTCGTCCCGAAGACGTATCGTCGTTCGCATGCATCAAATCATATCGTGTTGGCGTCAGTATGTCAACCGATGCCCTCGCCGTCGGGTGGGCGGCCTGGAATCTTCAATCGAGGCAACATGCTAGGCTAAGGCTAGCGAGCGACCTCATACCGCCGAGCGGCCATTGAGGTGATGATTTGGTTGCCTT
>JBHHYX010000415.1:0-4756 GCA_046757765.1 Acidobacteriota bacterium
CCGCCCAACGCCGGGGAAATCAGCGGCGGGCGCGTCTACCCCGTTCAGGTGGATGACAACCGCGTGCAAGCGCATCTAATAGGCCCGAAAAATACCTTCCGAAAGGAGAAGCCCGCGGCGACGGTGGACTTTACTGTTTGGCTGGACCCGGTGGAATCGGTGGCCAAACTCGAAGTACAGGAGCACGAACTGCTTCTTCGTCAGGGGGAGTGGAGCGATTGGGTGCAGGTGGAATTCGAGCTGATCCCCTATGTGTACAGCACCACTGGAATCTGCCGGTTCTACCTGAAGCAAGTCCGACCTTCTTTTCAGCTTTACGTTACCCCAATTAACATCGACCCTTCGAACCCCGCTCTGCCCCTTTCTACCCCCGAGGACTACGCAGAAGAACTCTGGGAAGAGGCGGGATTGTTTTATACGCAGGGCATAGCTGAAGATACGAAAGCCCTCTCGGAGGGTATCTTTGATGTAGGCGAGTTTTTGGCCCAGACACGGCTGGTTCTGGATGACCAACGGCGGATTTTTGAGCGGGAATTTGCGCGGTTCGATTCGGGGCTGTTCTTTTTCTACTTCTCCAGTCTGGACCAGAACGCGCACATGCTCTGGCGCTTCCTGGACAAAGAGCACCCCTCGTATGATCCGGAACTGGCCGCTCGGTATTCGGATGTCCTCGCAGGGTTGTACCAAGAAATGGACGAAGTCCTGGGGCAGGTTTTGGCGCGAATGGATGACGATACCACTCTCATCATCATGTCCGATCACGGGTTTGCCTCTTTTCGCCGTTCATTCAACCTAAACACCTGGCTGCTGGAGAATGGTTACTTGGTGCTGGAGGACGAGTCGCTGCGGGACGAGACGGAATTCCTTCTAAACGTCGACTGGTCGCGGACGCGGGCCTACGCTCTGGGACTGAACGCGCTCTATTTGAACCTGCGGAGCCGCGAACGGCAGGGGATTGTTGAGCCCGGGGAAGAAGCCGAACGGCTCATGGCCGAGATCAGCGGCAAGCTGCTCGCGGTGACCGATCCGGAAACGGGGACGCCCGTGATTACGCGGGTGGACCGTGCCCAGGATGTATACGCCGGACCCTACACGGCCGAGGCTCCTGACCTTCTGGTCGGCTACAATCGCGGCTATCGGGCCGGCTGGGATTCCATTCTCGGCAAGTTTCCTCGCAAAGTGCTCGAAGACAACACCAGGGCGTGGAGTGGTGATCATTGCATGGACTTTGCACTGGTTCCGGGAGTCCTGCTCAGCAACAAACAAATCAGGGTACCCGACCCAGCCTTGACTGATTTGAGCCCCACCATCCTGGCGGAGTTCGGCATTGACAAACCAGCTATTATGGTAGGTCGGCCCTTGCTGCCGAGGGCGGCCGTCCACGCCAGCAACTAGGCCGGGGAGGAACGATGTTCGGACACAAGATCAAAATCGACAAAGAGCTCTGCCAAAAGGTTGAGAAGTGCGCGCAAACTGCAGGTTATTCTTCGGTGGAGGAATTCGTCGCGCACGTGCTGGAGAAAGAGACGGCTCGCATGCTCGACTCGGGGGGGATGGACGCCGAATCAGAAGAACAGGTAAGGAAAAGGTTGGAAGGACTGGGGTACATTGAATAGCCCGAGGCCCTAACCCCCGAGTGCCTCAGGAGCGGCTGTCGACTCCAACCCACCGCTGATGCGACTATCTCTTTCCGGGATCAATTGGCTGTTTGATCTGATTTTTCTCCCCTTCCAAGGTAGGGGCCCCCTTTACGGCCTAATTGTTGTTTCCATCCTGACAGGTATCTTGATGCTGCTCATCTTCCGCTACACCTCCGATCAAAGAGCCATCAGGAAAACCAAGGAAGAAATCAAGGCCCATTTGCTGGCGGTACGTCTCTTTCAGGATCATCTCGATGTAGTGCTCAAGACACAGTTGCGTTTGCTATTGTGCACTCTGACCTACATGAAACATTCTTTGCGGCCGCTGGCTGTGATGATCGTCCCGATCCTTCTAATCATGATCCAGTTGGATACGCGCCTCGGTCACCGTCCGGTGGCGCCGGGGGAATCGGTTCTCATTACGGCGGTGGTGAGAGATAGCGAATCGCTTTTCAAAACGGAACTGGAGATGCCCCGCGGGCTCAGTCTGGCCGCGCCCCCGGTGCGCATACCGGAGCGCAAGGAAGTCACCTGGAAAGTCCGGGTGGAGGAACCCGGGACCTACGAAGCACGGGTGGTGGTGGGGGATGAATCCTTTGCCAAACAACTCACCGTGGCGAATAGTGTCGTTCGGCTCTCCACGACACGCCTTCAAGCAAGCCTTTGGGGAGAAGTGCTGCATCCAGGGGAATCTCCTCTCCCAGTTGAGGCTCCGGTTGAGTCGATTGAGGTAAAGTATCCAGTGCGTCGTATCGGTCTCGTCCTTTTCAAAGCGCATTGGCTAGTGCCCTTTTTTGGCTTCTCCTTGCTGTCGGGCCTGGCCTTGAAAGGGGTATTGCGTACCGAAATCTAGCGCTTGGGCAGAAGCAACGTGAAAACAATTAATCGAATGACAGTTGGAGCGGTGGTAGCGGCAATGACAGCGCTGGCGCCGCTTTCTGCTGCGGCCTACGTCGGCCCGGGGGCCGGCTTTGCCTTCCTCTCTTCTTTCCTCGTGCTCCTTATTGTTTTCTTTTCCTCCCTTTTTTCACTTCTCTCCTGGCCTTTCCGTGTGCTCTTCCGAGCGTTCCGACGGCGAAAGGTATATACGCGAGCAAAGATCAAGCGGCTAGTGATCCTGGGGCTGGACGGGTTGGACCCGGAGCTGGCCGCCAAGTTCATGCAGCAAGGGAAACTTCCCCACCTTGCGCGGCTGCGCGAGGAAGGCACGTTCCTGCCTTTGCAGACTACGTATCCGCCCATTTCCCCGGTAGCGTGGTCGAGTTTCCAAACGGGCGTAAATCCCGGGCAGCACAACATCTATGACTTCCTGACCCGCGATCGGGGCACCTATCTGCCGCGCTTGTCTTCGGCCGAAATCCGTCCGGCAAGCCGGAATCTGCGGATTGGCAAGTACGTGCTCCCGCTGGGAAGGCCGCAAACCAAGCTGTTGCGAAAGAGCAAGCCCTTTTGGGTGTACCTGGGGGAAGCGGGCATCTTTTCCGCTGTCCTTCGAGTTCCGATCACCTTTCCGCCGGAAAGATTTTCGGGTGTGCTGCTCTCCGGTATGTGTGTCCCGGATTTGCGCGGCAGCCAAGGGACCTTTGCCTACTACACGACCCATCCCAACGAGTTGAACTCTCGGCGGGCAGGCTTGCAGCCTCCTTTGCGGCAAGAAGGTGAGGGGTTCAGCTCCTACTTGACCGGTCCCGACTGCCCTTCCGCCCGGGAGGGAGCCTCCGAGCTGCAGGCTCCGTTCCGGATACGGCCCGTCCCGGAGCGACAGGAAGCCTACCTTCAGGTGACCGGGCAACAGGTTATCCTCCGAAAGGGGGAATACTCAGATTGGATCCAGGTGCCCTTCCACGCCGGGCTGGGGTTGAAGCTCTACGGAATCTGCCGGTTCCTGCTCAAGGAGGTTCATCCCCATTTGGAGCTCTACGTCACCCCGATCAATATTGACCCGGGCAAGCCGGCCCTGCCCATTTCGCATCCCTTGTCCTACTCCATCTATCTCTCCAAGCTCCTCGGGCCCTACGCCACCTTGGGACTGGCAGAAGACACCTGGGCCCTGAACGAGGACATTTTGGATGAAAAGTCCTATCTGAAGCAGTGCTACTTGATCCATGAGGAACGAGAGCGGATGTTCTTCGACGCCCTGGAGAAGACGCCCCGAGGCGTGTGTGTTTGCGTGTTCGATACTCCGGACCGGATCCAGCACATGTTCTGGCGCTACCTGGAACCGGAGCACCCGGCCCACAACGGGGGGGACGTGACGGAGCATGCTGGCGTCATCGAGGAGCTCTACCGCCGCATGGACGACCTGGTTGGGCGCACACGGGCTCAACTGGACGGAAACACCGTATTGCTGGTGCTCTCCGACCACGGCTTCAAGTCGTTCCAACGGGGAGTGAACCTGAACAGCTGGCTGCATCAGAACGGGTATCTGGCTCTGAAAGACGGGGCCACCGAGAGCGGGGAGTGGTTCAAGAATGTAGACTGGTCCCGCACCAAGGCCTACGCTCTTGGGCTCAATGGCATTTACATCAACCAGAAGAACCGGGAACGACACGGGGTGGTGAATCCTGGCAAAGAAACCGCAGTGCTCAAAAAGGCGCTCCGCGAGAAACTCCAGGGGCTGCCGGATCCAAAGAAGGGGCAACCAGCCATCACCGAAGTTTTTGATAGGCGAGAAATCTACACCGGCCCCTACGTGGAGAATGCGCCCGACTTGATCGTCGGCTACCACCCCGGCTACCGCACCTCCTGGGAATCGGTCACGGGAAAAGTCACCCCCGAAGTCTTCACCGACAACAAGAGAGCCTGGAGCGGTGACCATTGCATGGATCCGCGCAAGGTACCGGGGGTGTTGTTTTGTAACCGGCGAATCGAGGGCCCGGACCCAGCTTTGGTTGACGTTGCCCCTACGGTCCTCGACCTATTCGGAGTAAGGATTCCGTCCCACATGAACGGAAAACCCTGGCGATTGGGCGAACCAGGAAGAAAGCAAACCTGAAACGATGCTCCCGGGGATATCACTCCTGACGTGGCTCCAAGCAAGCGCTAATCTTATGGGCCAGCCCGACTGGGAAGCTGCATCGCTTTTGCCGTTTGTGCTGCTCGGAATCGTTGTGGGC
>JBHHYX010000416.1:0-4714 GCA_046757765.1 Acidobacteriota bacterium
CCTTGTCAGCGCGGCGCTTCCGACGCCTCGCGACGAAACCTGGTGCATAATCCGGCTTAGAGTCAGTGGGCAGGGGAACCGAGCAGGGACAACTTCCGGGTCAAACCCCTTGCCGGTTGCCTTTCCTCTCCGTTGCAGATAGCATCTCCGACGACTGGTGTGGGAGGGGCAATGGTTGGCAAAGGCCAGATCTTGACTGCTCTTCGGACCAGGGCCAGCTGTCCTCGCCGAAGCGCACCCGTACTCTGATGCCAGACCCCTTTCCCATGTGGCGGCTTGGTGAAGCTCAATCCACCCGGCCGGCGAAAGGGAGGAAATGATCATGAAGGCGGCCAGAGGGTGTCTGCTGCTACTGTTTCTCACCCCATTGTCTCCGACTTCCGGCCAGTCGAAGTTTCTGACGGCCGAAGACGTCGTCAGCATGCCATCGCCACCCCCCGACAAGGTGATTTCCTACGGAAGGGAGCCTCTGCAGTTCGGACAGCTGCGCCTACCACAGGGAGCGGGACCCCACCCGGTCGCCATTGTCATTCATGGGGGTTGCTGGCTTTCCAGGTACCGGATCGATCACATCGGAAATCTGGCCCAGGCGCTAACAGGGGTTGGTTTTGCCAGTTGGGCCATAGAGTACCGCAGCGTCGGAGACCGGGGAGGCGGGTGGCCGGGAACCTTTCAGGATGTGGCACGCGGCGCGGATTACGTCAGGGAACTGGCCAGGACGTACCCCCTGGACCTGAGCCGTGTCCTGGCCGTCGGTCACTCGGCGGGAGGGCATCTCGCCTTGTGGCTGGCCGGTCGCCACCGCATTGCAGCCGACAGTCCCCTCTTCTCCGAGAATCCTCTCCCCCTGAGAGGAGTGCTTGGGCTGGCAGCCGCTTCCGATCTGGCCCTGGTGGAGCAGCAGGGGTCCTGCGACCACGTCATGGACAAGTTTATGGGAGGATCTCCATCCCAGTTTCCCAGGCGCTACCAGCAGGGTTCTCCGGTAGAACTGGCGCCTCTCGGGGTCCCCCAGGTCCTGGTCAATGGCGCCCATGACTCCTGGTCTCTCGTTGCCAACTCTTACTACCGGGCGGCAAGCAAAGCCGGTGACCCGATCCGCCGCATCATCGCTCCTGACTCGGCACATTTTGAAATGATCGTGCCCACCACCTCAACCTGGTCCTTAGTGCAAAACGCCGCCCTGAGCCTGCTCAATCCCGACCCCGAGAAGGAATGAGGGCCCGGGAGCAAGAACAAAAAGGAGAGCCGGAGAACGAGTCTGTCCCCTTTCCGGCCTCTTTCCGGCCCTTTTCTTGTTGTTTGAGGCGGCCAGATCGGTCAGCATGGCCGCAGGAGGTTGCCATGGATGAGAATCTGAGTCTTGGGGGGGCGGGAAGAGGGCTGGCATTGATACTGATCACGATTCTGCTGGGGCCGGTCGGGTGTGGCACCGGCCGCTCGCCGCGCTTCGAGGTGGTGCTCAACGGCGGACGGGTCATGGACCCGGCCGGCGGGCTGGACGGCATTCGCAGCATCGGCGTCAGCGGCGGCGTGATCCGGGCGGTCAGCGAAAACCCTCTTCAGGGAGATCGGATCATCGACGCCTCGGGCCTGGTCGTCGCTCCCGGCTTCATCGACCTTCATGTCCACGGCCAGTTCGAGGAGATGTACCGGCTGCAGGCACTTGACGGAGTGACCACCTCTCTCGAACTGGAGGTGGGTGTGGATGACGTGGATCGCTGGTACCGCGAGCACGAGGGAAAGGCCCTGATCCACTACGGGGTCAGCGCCGGACACATCCCGGTCCGGATGGCGGTTTTTCAGGATCCGGGCCAGTTCCTGCCCAGCGGAGCGGCCGCCCAGCAGCCGGCCAAGGCGGCTCAGGTGGAGGAGATGGCGCAGCGTCTGGAGGAGGGACTGAAGGCCGGGGCGGTCGCGGTGGGGTTCGGATGGGCCTATACTCCGGCCGCCACGATGGAGGAGATCGTGACCATGATAGGAGTGGCGGCCCGCTACGGGGCCTCGACCCACATGCATATCGGAGGCGGGGACGACCGGGAGGCGGCTCTGGAAAGAGCGCTCGAAGCGGCCGAGAGGGGCGGCGGCGCGCTGCATGTCGTGCATATCAACAGCAGCGGCGGAAGCTCGACGCGTCACCTGCTGGAAAGAGTCGGCACCGCCCGGGAGCAGGGCAGGGATGTGACCACGGAGTGCTACCCTTATCGGGCCGGCATGACTCGCATCGAGTCGGCTCTCTTCGATGACTGGAAGAGCTGGCCGGAGAGCGAGTTCGACCGCTTCCAGTGGGTGGAAACGGGAGAACGGCTGAGGCGCGAGAGCTTCGGCCGTTACCGGAAGCAGGGTGGAGAGGTCATCTTCCACTCCAACCCGGAAGAAGTGGTGGCCGCGGCCGTCGAGCATCCGCTGACGATGATTGCCAGCGACGGTTTCCTGGTCAACGGGCGGGGCCATCCGCGCAGCGCCGGGACCTTCGCCCGGGTGCTCGGTCACTATGTTCGGGAGAAAGGCTCCCTGAGCCTGATGGACGCGCTTGGCAAGATGACCGTCCAGCCAGCCCGCCGGCTCGAGCGACGGGTGCCCGCCATGGGAAAGAAGGGCCGCATTGAAGTCGGCGCCGACGCCGACCTCGTCGTCTTCGACCCCCAGCGCATCCGGGATCGGGCCACCTATTCCGATCCCACACTGCCTTCGGAAGGGGTGCAATACCTGCTCGTCGGCGGCGTGGCGGTAGTGGCCGAAGGAAAGCTGGTGGAAGGGATCCACCCGGGCCGTCCGGTGCGGGCACCCCTGGGAGCACCTTGAGCCTGACGGCGGCCTGCAGGACTCCCGCCGGCCGGGTCCTGCGGCCCCATTGTCATTCGACTCGCTTCCTGACCTCTTCACGCCAGGCTTCTTCCACGCCGGCCCCGGGTGCGGGCTCAAGATTCCGCGCCCGGATGACGGTCGGGATTTCCGTGTCGTCGAATGGTCCGGTTCAACGGCGGCGCTCAGTGCCATCTGCCCGTGAATGCCGTGCGCTCTGCGTCCCCCCCGTCATTCACGCCATAGTGACGATGATCTTACCTTTATGATCACCGGCACCAAAAAGCCGAAACGCTTCAGGCGCATCGCCGAGCGCGTACGGCCCCTCAATCACCGGCGCCAGCTTGCCGGCTTCAAACAGCTCATTCATGTAGGCGAGGTCCTTGTTGGGCTTCAACACCACCATACGCATGTGCTTTTTGTAAAGCCGCGAGATCAGCCCACTCAGGACCCGCACTTGTAGCAGGCGCGGGATGCTGCCGCCGACGGTGACGTAGGTGCCGTTGGGATTCAGTGCCCGAGCATAGGCAAATGGCGAACGGTTGGTTTTCGCATCGAGAATCAGATCATACCTCTTTCCAGTCTTGGTGAAGTCTTCCTTGAGGTAATCAATGACGTGGTCCGCTCCCATAGAACGCAACAGGTCAAGTTTGCCGGGCTTGTCAATCACCGTTACCTCAACGTCGTAGAGTTTGGCAATCTGCAAGGCGAAGGTACCCACGCCCCCTCCTGCCCCGTTCAGGAGCAGCGTTTGGCCGGACCGAATCCCGCCCACATCGATGAGGCCTTGCACCGCCAGCATGCCCGCTTGCTTCGTGGGCGTCCCCCGCAACCGCCTCAGCTACCGGGGACGCTCGCCAGTCTGCGCTCGCGCTCCGCGGCGAAAGCGAGGCAGGCGCGAAGATCCTCGCGCCAGAGCTGGGCGAAATCGGCCAGGATCTCATCCTCGCTCATCCCGCTCGCCAAGTACGAGAGCAGATCGCCCACCGTGATTCGCGGCCCACGGATGATCGGCTTTCCAAAGCGGACCTCAGGGTCAACGACGATGCGGTTGCGGTAGTCCATGCAGGAAATACGATTCTCGCCCAGAGGCGCGGTCAAGCCAGCCCCACACGGCGATCTGTGGCCAGGCCTGCCAGTTCCCCGACCGCTCGCTCCCGGGTAACTTGAAGTCGCTCGGCGAGTTCGGCCCAGCGCCGAGCCAGGGCTTTGGAGGCTTCCGGTTACCAGCTGTAAATGATTGCCAATCTTGAAAAGATTGGTGGAGGTAAGCGGACTCGAACCGCCGACCCCCTGCTTGCAAAGCAGGTGCTCTTCCAACTGAGCTATACCCCCACGCTAGTTCGATTCAAGGGTTTGAGACGATTGTAACATTCTTTGAGTGGAGTCCTTCCAACAGGAAAGAGGGAGGGAGGACCGACTCGGGTTACATGGCCGGAGAAAAAAAGGAGAGGAAAAGAAGGAAAGGATGGTTCCGAGTGACCTTTGGCAACCAGGCAGAGCCGTTTCTTTCTAGCACTTGTTTTGCGAATCGTGAGAATTCGCTTTTTCTTTCCGTTAGAAAGGAGGTGATCCAGCCACAGGTTCTCCTACAGCTACCTTGTTACGACTTCACCCCAATCATGGACCATACCGTCGACACCTGCCTCCCCGAAGGGTTAGCCTGGCGGCTTCTAGTGCAGCCCACTTTCGTGATGTGACGGGCGGTGTGTACAAGGCCCGGGAACGTATTCACCGCGGCATGCTGATCCGCGATTACTAGCGATTCCACCTTCATGCAGTCGAGTTGCAGACTGCAATCCGAACTGGGGACGGCTTTTTGAGATTCGCTCACTTTCGCAAGTTGGCTGCTCTTTGTACCGCCCATTGTAGCACGTGTGTAGCCCGGGGCATAAAGGCCATGAGGACT
>JBHHYX010000417.1:0-4698 GCA_046757765.1 Acidobacteriota bacterium
GGGCAGCTTTTCTTCCTCACCGGAGGGCGGTCTCATAACGGCAGCCGGTTTTCCTCGAACGGTCACCAGTATCTCCTCCCCTTGCATCACCTGCCTTAGCGCCTCCCCGGTCCGATTTTTCAGCTGCTTGGCCGTCATGACTTTCATACCGGATTCTCTCTCAAGTAGCTAACTACCAGCATAGTAGCTACTCCGTTCCAAGTCAAGACTCCGATTGGGGATCTCCAGAAAGACTACTTCTCCAGGGTAGCCAATGCCTGGTCGATCTGGGATCGAAAGGTTGAGAAGGGTTGAGCGCCTCGAATGAAAGCCACGCCTTTGACTTTGAGGGGATTCTCGGGGTCGGTTATGGCCAGGACGAAGCTTGGAGTTCCGGTGGCTCCGATCTGTTGGGCGACGTACATGTCCCGGCGAATCCGTCCGGCGTATTTCCCGGAGCTCATGCAGGCTTTGAACTCGGCAACGTCCAGCCCGATCGCCTCGGCGTGGTGGCTCCAGGGTTCCAGCGCTTGCTGGTTCTGGAACAAGCGATCGTGCATCTCCCAGAACTTGCCCTGCTCGCCGGCACAGTGACTGGCCATAGCCGCATTGAAGGCCAGCTTGTGGATCTTCAAGGGCAGATCCAGAATGGCCAGGCGGAGTGTTCCATCCTGAATGTAGGCTTTCTCGATTTGGGGGGACGTCTCACGGACGTGCCGGCCGCAGTATCCTCACTGGTAGTCGGTGAATTCAATCAGAGTGAGCCTGGCCGTCTCACTCCCCCTTGTCGGGTGGCCGGCAAGATCAAAAACGACGCCCTTCACGTCAGGAAGGGATGGCCGGGTCGGGGCCAGCTTTCCGAGGAGTTGTTGGATCTCCTGTAGTTGTCTCTGGATCTTGGCCTGACCTCTCTTGAGCGCTTCGATTTCCTTTCTGAGGTCCTGATCCGATTTCTGGGCACGCCCGAGAGGGGCCAGGCAGCTGCAAACAAGTATCGCGATCAACCCGGCTCTGAACCTTCTCATGGCAGTTCATCCTCACTGTTTTTTCGGTCCTCGCCCAAGGTCACCGACCCGTGTCCGATCGGTTCCCGACTTCCCAAAAACCTGGCTCAGAATTGCGGATCATCCGCCCCGAGGCTGCCGGGATCGGGAGTCGACATCCGGCGCCTTCACCGCGGGGCCCATTACTGGCAACCCGGATCAGCGCCGTCGATGAGGCCATCGCAATCATTGTCGAGCCCATCGCTGCAGCGACGCGGCCCCCGCTCCTGGCGGGCAGTGGGCACACAGGCCGGCTCGCAGATCGGGTCACCGACACAATCCTGACCACAAGCATCGCACTCCGCGCCCGACGGGTCGCAGGAGGAGTCGCCGCAGCAGACCGTCACAGGCGGCCCGGGAACTTCCGTACACTGGAATCCTCCAGTGGTGCACCGAGAGTCGGCGCAACCCACCGGGTTGGTGCCACCGAACCCGCAACAGAATTGTCTGCTGGGTCGGCCGAACTGCTTCCCGTTACAATCGGTCGGACAGGTCACGCAATCTTCGCCGTCACCGGCCTCGCAGATTCCATTGCCGCATTGGCCGACACCTGGCACCGTGAGTTCGCAGTCGGCCGGACAGCCAAAACAATCCTCACCGGGGCCGCAGATGCCGTCCCCGCAAACGGCGGGGCCGCAGCTGGGAAGCTTGAAGGAGCCAATACGAGTCTTGAAATCGAAGTCGGTACGCCCGTCCAGATCATCCGCCTGGTACTCCTGGGTGTACCAGAAGGTACAGTCGTCGGTCGGGTCGACGCTCAGTGCCGAGTAGTCGCCCCACCGATTGAAGGAGCTGGTCTGCACATCCGACCCGGCAATCAACTCGACTTCGCCCCCGGGCAACATCCCGAGAGGATCCGCAGCCGTGCGCGAGGTGTAGCGGATGGAAGGGAAAGTCGAGCTGCTGGAAACGCTGAAGCCCAGGGCAATGCCACCGGAGCCGTCCATGGCAGCCGAGCCCAACCAGCGGTTCTCCCCATCGGCCGGAGCATAGGTCCCATCCTGGTGCAGAAACCAGCCACTGCCGGTGTCTCGCAACTCGGCCCAGCGAACGCCGGCCACGTTGGTGCCGGTGGCATCCACCGTGGTGTTGAGTACGATCGAGTCACGGTCAGCGAAGTGCCGGAACTGGGCACGGTACATCTGGAGCTCATCGACCGGGTCGAGACGCTCTCCGGGACTGGGCTGCACAATGCAGTTGCGCTGAAAAAAGCCACACATGGTACTGTCAAACGGGCTGCCCACGACAAAGGGTTCTTCGCTAAACGTCGAGCTGGCCGGGGTGACAAAGTCAGGAACGAACTTCCAGACTCGATAACCGTCGGCACCCGTCAACGGACCATCGAAGTCGTCGTCCCAGGCCCGTGTAAAGAAACCGGGTGTGCCGGGCGGAGGGGCCGGGCCTTCGAGATGGGGTGGCTCGATGCCATCAGGGCAGTTTCCAGCCAAACACGGGAGGCCGAACTTCACGAAGGTGGGACTGGCCGCTCCCACCAGCATGGCGGCCCGATCGAACGCCACCGCGCTGGCGAAGGTGGCGCCGCTCGGGAAGTCTCTCAAGGAGAGATAGTAGGCGTCCGGCATTAATCCGAACTTGGGGAAGTCGTTGTTTTGTCCTGGAGAAACCACAAACTCCCAGCGGTCGTAGGGACCTCTCGGGTCGCCGCCTTGCGAGAGGGCTACGCACTGGATGCCTTGATTAATCGAAAACTGGCTGAAAAACCAACGTCCCGCCAGGTGGTCGTAGAGCACGATGGGATCGCCGTCATTGTTCGTCTCACAGAAGCCGCCAAAACCTGACCAAAGCCTATTACCCGCAAAGGGACCTCCTCCGGTAGCGATACATCCGGGCGTCGCCGAGCCGTCGGCGCAGTCCGTGCCGTCCTTGCTGTAGACCGCAAAGATGAGGTTGATCCACTGGACATAATAGTTGACTCCGACGTCGCCTTCGGTGTCGGGAGGCACGATCCGACCTCCTATGATTGAAGCGTTGTCATCGTCGTTCAGGCCCTCAACGTTGAGGAGCGGCGCGGGCGTCGAAGCCAGTCCCGGAAGCGGGCGCGTCTCGGTCTGCCGGGCGGGGTCCGGCGGGCCCGGCGTGTCGGCCGGTCGACCCAGGTCGGGTGGCTTGCGCAGTGGAATCTCTCTCCTGAACTGGGTCGGCGGAACCGCCGCTTGCTCCATCTCGCCGATCCGCTTCGAAATATCGTGACGGATCGCCTTCCCCACCTTTGGCCCCGTCGGACCCGACGTCTGGGCCACTATCACGGGTAGACCCAACAGAGCTGTTACCACAACCCCCAAAAGCTGTTTTCCAATGCTCATCTCACCTCCTACGGGCTGGATTGACTCCTACAAGCAAAGCCGCTCCTCCCCAACCTGTGAAAAGCCGCCCGCCTGCCGCAGCGAGAGCCGCGCCTCACCGAATGAAAAAACCCACCCCAATGCACACCTCAGCTCTTACAGACAACGATACTTGAAAGGACCTTTCCTGAAAAGAACTTTCTTGTCAAAATATTGTCAAAATCATACTCTCTTCGGCATCTTTAGGCCAAAGACTGGGGAGAGATGAAACCCGCTGCCGAGTGCTGTCTCTATGACGGCTCCGATCGGAGATGTTAACCTGAATTGAATTCTCTGGCTCTCTTTGCAGAGTGCGCCAGGAACGGTTCAATGGAATCGGTGGAAATGTTTGGCAATCGCGTAGGACCCTGGAATGGTGGCAGGCAGTTCAACCAAGCCCGGCAGTGCGCCAGCATGACGCCAGCCACACGAGGGCCGCGACAAGAGGACTTCGACAAACTGCTGGAGGGGCTTTCCCGTCTTCGGGAACGAGTAGCGGCCGAAGAAAGAGGAGTACGCTAGACGATGAAGGCTCAGTCAAGCGCATTCCGGGGTCTGGTGACGTTGGCTCCAATGCTGATGGCGATCCTGACCTGCCTGGCTGAGGAGAGGTGGCACTTTACCATTCGGCCGGAACAAAGCCGGTTCACCATCAAGGTGGGCAAGGCCGGTTTCTTCAAGATGTTCGGCCACAATCATCTGGTCGTCGTACAGGGTTTCAAGGGATCGGTGGAGTGGCAGCCGAAGGCTCCCGAAAAGTCGAAGGTGCGCCTCCGGGTGGGCGCCTCCTCGCTGGCGGTGGAGGATCCAGGCATCAAGAGAAAGGAGCGGGAGAAGATCCAGAAAGAGATGGAGGAGAAGGCGCTCGTCATCGAGCAGTACCCGGATATCCGGTTCGAGTCGACAGAGCTTCATCTGGGAGGAGGAGTGGCGGGAGAGCTGAAGGGCAACCTGATTGGCCGGCTCAGTCTTCGCGGAGTCACCAGCCGTGTGGAGATCCCGCTGCGCTTGACGGTTTCGGAGGCTGAACTTCACGTCTGGGGTCGCTTCAAGCTCAAGGGCAGCGACTACGGTGTTCCGCGGATCAGTGCCGCGGGCGGCGCCGTCAAGACCAAGGATCAGCTGGAGCTCACGTTCAATTTCCTTGCCAGCCGAGAGAAAGGGCCCCCCTAGCCTAGTTCCCATCCGAAAACTCGTAAATAAATGTGAAATAATAGCTTAGCAGTTGGGATGGGAACTAGAAATTCCAACCACCAAGAGGCCAAATCTCAAACAAATCCCAAGGACCAAGCTCCAAACCCCAAACAGCTCTTGCATTTGCGGTTCTCGTATCG
>JBHHYX010000418.1:0-4623 GCA_046757765.1 Acidobacteriota bacterium
TCCCAACTGCTAAGCTATTATTTCACATTTATTTACGAGTTTTCGGATGGGAACTCGCTAGAGTCAGGTTGGAAGGGACACGAAATGGATTTGATTCTTACTGAGGACGTCATGCACCTCGGAAAGCACGGGCAGGTGGTGAGCGTGGCCTCCGGATACGGACGCAACTACCTGATTCCCAAGGGCCTCGCGATCCCGGCAACGGCGTTGAATCTGAAGATGATAGAGCAGCAACGGGTCTCGCGGGCCAAGAAGGAGGCGAAGCTCAAAGAAGAGGCGGCAATTCTGACGCAAGAGCTGAACCAGCTCCACTTGCTTTTGAGCAGGAAAACAGGGGAAACGGGATCTCTTTTCGGGTCCGTCACTTCCAAAGATCTGGCCGATCTTCTAGCGGCCAAGGGGATTCTCCTGGATCGGCGCAAGATTCTCCTCCAACAACCGATCAAGCAGATCGGAAACTTCGAGGTAGAAGTCCGCCCCCACAGCGAGGTGCGGGCCGAACTTCTGGTCTCCGTTGCGCCGGAAGAAGACGAGGAAGTGGCCCGGGTTCTGAGGAAAGGCGAAGAGAGCGCTCAGATCCTGTCGGAGGTCGAAGCCAGGTTGAAGGAATTCGAGCAAGCCACCGCCGAGCAGGCACCCCTCCCACCTCCCGATGATCGGTCTCCCACTGAGGAACCTCCCACTCCATAGCAGTGAGTTTTGCGACCCCATTTTGGGGCCGACTCCTACAGAGTTGAAAGACCCGACCAGGCGAATCCGACAAAAGCGCCACTATCCCCATCTGCGGGAATCCGGATCCGCCGCCGTGGAGGTTCAAGCCGCTGGAATCGAACTTTTCTTCTCCACTGTCGAACTGAGAGGCGGGCGGGAGAGAACTCGGGGGCGTCTCCGCCGCAATGGCGTTCGGCAGCCCTGCTCTCCCTCGGGCTACTTGGCCCCCCCTTCCATCGATTTGCACCGAGACCCTCGCCCCCTACCCCGGTTTCTCAGCCCCAAGAGCGGACACGGGGCACCTCTTCGGGCCCCAGGACGAACTGTTCTCTTTCCCAGACGTCCGACGAGTATTGTAAACTGCGTTGCATATGGCCACAGTTGACGTCACCCTTCAGAAAAGTCTCCCCAATAGTCTCGAAGCGGAGCGGGCGGTGCTGGGCGCGGTACTGCTCGAAAACTCCCTCTTCGACCAGGCTGCCGAGATCCTGAGCGTGGAGGACTTCTTCCTTTCGGGCCACCAGCAGATCTTCTCCCGGATGTCCTTTCTCTCCGCCAGTTCCCAGGCCATCGATCTGTTGACGCTGAAGGAAGAGATGGAGAAAGAGAAGGTGCTCGATCAGGTGGGCGGGGCCACCTATATCGCTTCCCTGGTGGACGGTGTCCCGCGCCTCTCCAACATTGAACAATACGCCAGGATTGTCAAGGAGAAGGCCCTCCTCAGGAAGCTGATTCACTCCTCTAACTCTATTCTGATCAAAGCCTTCTCCAACGAACAAAGTCCGCTTCAATTGCTGGAAGAGGCGGAGAAGGCGATCTTTGAAATCAGTCAGGAAAAGATTCGCGGCGGGTTTGTTCAGCTGCAGGATTTGCTTCCCGAGACCTACCGACATATCGAAGCCCTGTACCAGCGCAAGGAGCTGATCACCGGAGTTGCCACGGGTTTCATAGAACTGGACCACATGACCTCGGGATTCCAGCCCAACGACTTGATCATTGTAGCCGCTCGGCCGGGATGCGGAAAAACCAGTCTGGCACTGAACATCGCCCAGCATGCGGCGATTGTCCAGCAAAAGATTGTCGGGCTTTTCAGCCTGGAAATGAGCGCCCAACAACTGGTCACTCGCCTGCTGTGCGCGGAAGCCCGGCTGGACAGCCACAAAGTTCGCGCGGGGCGCCTCAGCAAGGAGAACTGGACGCAGCTGGCCCAGGCCATGAGCCGCTTGTCACAGGCCCGGATCTTCATTGACGATGCCGCCGGCATTACCCTCACGGAGATGAGATCCAAGGCCCGCCGCCTCAAAGCTGAACACGGTTTGGATTTGCTGATCGTGGACTATCTCCAGCTCATGGCGGCGACTTCAGCCGGCGGAAGAGCCTACGAAAATCGGGAAAAGGAGATCTCGGCGATCAGCCGCTCTCTCAAAGGCATGGCCAAGGAGCTGAATCTCCCTCTGGTGGCCATCTCACAGTTGAGTCGAGCTCCCGAGCAGCGACGTGGCAATCATCGACCTCAGCTTTCGGATCTCCGAGAATCGGGTTCTCTCGAACAGGATGCGGACGTGGTCCTCTTCATTTACCGTGAGGATATGTACAAGTCTTCCGAGGCTTTGGAGGACGAAAGCGGAGTTGCCGAGATCATCATCGGGAAACAGCGCAACGGCCCCATGGGAACCGTCAAACTGGCCTTTATCGACCAGTGGACGAGGTTTGAGAATCTGGCCCGCGAGGTGGAATGAATCGGTCCTGGATCGAAGTTTCCGCCTCCCGTCTGAGGCACAATGCCGAGGCCATTCGCCGCCGCCTGCGACCTCCAACCAGCCTCATCGCCGTTGTGAAGGCGAACGCCTACGGGCACGGAGTGAGCCTGGTCGCTCCCACCCTCCACCGATGGGGCATCCGGGATTTCGCAGTCGCCGATCTGGAGGAGGCACTGGAGCTGAGAGGTGACTTGCCCGGTGCGCGGATTCTGGTTCTGGGGGGATGTGGGGAAGGGGAGGAAGACGTTTTCCGGCGGCACCAACTGACTGCCGGAGTCTTCGACAGGCGGTCCCTTCCTGAAGATCTTCGCGTTGAGGTCAAGATCGACACCGGAATGACCCGTCTGGGCATCCCCTGGACTCAGGCCCCGGCATTCTTTCGAGAAAGCCGTCTTGGAATCGCGGGTGTCTATTCCCATTTCTCCCGAGCGGACAGCGATCCCGGCTTCACCCAGCTTCAACTGGAGCGGTTCCTGCGCTCGACACGGGGCCTGAGCTGTCCCCGTCATATCAGCAACAGCGCCGGACTTCGCTTTCCCGCCGCTCATCTGGACGCGGTTCGCGTGGGTCTGGCGCTCTACGGCATCTCGCCCTGCCCGGAGATTACGGACGTTCAGCCCGCTCTCTGCTGGAAGACCCGGATTCTGGCTGTCAATCGAGTCCCGGCTGGCCGCGTCGTCGGCTATGAGGGGACCTTTACCACCCGCCGCCGAAAGTCTCGAATCGGGGTTCTTCCGGTCGGCTATGGCGATGGCTACAAGAGGGCCCTCTCCAACCGCGCCAGCGTGCGCGTGGGACGTCACCTGGCGCCGGTCGCCGGACTCATCAGCATGGACCTGACAGGCATCGACCTGACCGATATTCGCGAAGCCAGGGCGGGCGATGAAGTGACGCTTCTGGAACCGGCTCCCGACTCACCTCTCTCGGCCACTGCCCTGGCCCAAACAGTCGGCACCATCCCCTACGAGATTTTCACCTCCATCACGGCTCGAGTGAAGCGCCTGCTGGTGGAAGATTGAAGGCACTGACCCCATTCTTCACAGGCTTAGGGCTCGCGCAAGAATAACTTCACATTTTGGCATCTCATCTTCACACCACCTTCGGCCGCTTCTCAATCGCGAAATCCTCAACGTAGGCCCGGCCACGCCTGCGGTTTCGCTCAATCGTTCGCGGCCCAATCTGGTGCAAATCTGAGCGCCAACTCTGCGAATCTATTCTTGCGCAAACCCTTAGTTATTAGCTCTCAGGCCCTACGCGACCTTGCTGCCAATGACGCACAAGGAGAACAAGGCGCTTGAAATCGAGGGGCGCCTGGAGGCGATTCGAGGCCGATCTTCGGCCCAACGGTCGGCCTTGAGGGTGAGGGCAAACTCTGTTCCATAAAGGACCGGAGCTGGGTAATTTCAACGCCCTCAGCTCTCGAGACCGAACCCGCTGGGCTGGGAGACAAGGCTCCGCCTGAGGTGCGGGAAGCTCAGTAGATCGCGGCAAGGGTGGGTGCGAGGTCGGTGTTCAAGACCATAGCCGAGCTCTCCCGCGGCGACAAATCGTCGGGAACACGGGCATAGAGCGGTACTCGAGCCGACTCCTCATACATGGCCCCTTTGGCGGTCATTCTATGCTCACCATTCTGCCACCCATTATCGGAGGTCAGCAGGATGATGGTATCGTTGATCTCGTCCTGAAGGGTTAATTGCTTGACCAGATCGCCTACCAGGTCGTCCACGGCCATCAGCGACACGACCCGCCCGGCAAACTGTTCGACCAATTCTCTCACATCGCTCTCATCCAGCGGCTCAAGCCTCTCCTGCATCTGCGGACTCTTGTCGCGAAGGAATCTTTCATTGAATGAGGGCCGCAGGGGGTTGGCCCCATCAAACAGCTCGGCGGCGACCTCCTCCACCAGCGGGAGGTAGGATTCATGGCGCTGTGGCGGCCGAATGCGGCGCCTGAAGAGATCCTTGTACACCTCCGGGAGAACGGCTGGACCGTCCGGGTCAAAGCCGTCACACGATTCCACATGCGGCGCCAAAGGGAAGATAGCCAGGAAAAAGGGGTCGTTATCCCGTTCTTCCGCCATATCGATGAAATCCAGTGCGATCTGGGCCGAGATGGGGAGAATGAGACACAAACAGAGTCCGGTCACAAGAAG
>JBHHYX010000419.1:0-4612 GCA_046757765.1 Acidobacteriota bacterium
TGTCAGCGCGGCGCTTCCGACGCCTCGCGACGAAACCTGGTGCATAATCCGGGCCTAGAAGCGGCTCTGCTTTCACCGGGGGCGTGGTAGGATGGGGATATTGGGAGCTGAACCCGAGAAGTTCGGGAAGGAACGGTTCACATGCCGAATCGGTCAGAGGATTGGTTTCGCCAGGCGCGGCGAGATCTGGACCAAGCCAGGGATTGCCAGCGGGAAAAGCGCCACGAATGGGCTTGTTTTGCAGCCCAACAGGCGGCGGAAAAAGCGCTCAAGGCGCTTCACCTTCAGCTGGGTCAGGAAGCCTGGGGACACGTGGTGGCCAGGTTGTTCAAGGATTTGCCTGAGACCGTCCCAGTTCCAGAGGACCTTTGGGAGAAGGCCAGGGTCCTGGACAACTTTTACATTCCCTCTCGCTACCCGAACAGTCACCCGGCAGGGGCTCCTTTTGAGCATTACGGTCCCCTGCAAAGCACGGAGGCGATCAGCTATGCCAGTGAGATCCTTGACTTCGTCCGTTCTCAAATGGCCTGATCGTCAAATGGTGGTTCGGGCCCTCCAGGCATGGGCGAAAGGGGCCCTCACACAGCAACCACAGGTCCTGGCCCTCGGCTACTTTGGCTCCTACGCCCGGGGGGACTGGGGTGTCGGAAGCGATCTGGATCTCATCATAGTCGTGAGAACCTCTCAGGAACCTTTTCAGAGAAGGGCGGCCCAGTGGGACACGAGCGGCTTCCCCGTGCCGGCCGACCTTCTGGTCTACACCAGCCAAGAGTGGAGATCCCTGCGGAAGACAGGAACCTTGCGGTCCGCTCGCAAAGACATCGTCTGGCTCCATTGCGATCCAGACGTCGACCGGACGTGAGCGGCCTCGAACTCGATCAGCGGGAGCCCGCCGGCGTCGGAATGGGCCGCGCCACCGGCTTCGAAGAGGAGCTCTTCGCCGGCTTGCGCCATTTCTTTTTCATCTTCATGGGCAGTTTGTAGCGACGCACGCCATCGAACTGGTAGAGGGCGTTGGCCACGGCGGCGGCGGTCGGGACCAGTCCGATTTCACCCACACCTTTAGCTCCGTAGGGACCATAAGGGTCCGGAACCTCCACGCCGATGACTTCGATCTCCGGCACCTCCCGACTGCGCAGGATGCCCATTTTTCGCAACAGCGTGCTGGCGGGACGTCCCCCTTCCTGCACCAACTCCTCGCTAAGGGCGTAACCCAGGCCCATGTGGAGCGAACCTTCGATCTGGCCTTCAAAAAGGAGCGGATTGAATATTCTGCCGGCATCGTGGGCGGCGGTGACTTTCGAGAGCTGCCCGTCATTATCCAACTCCACCACCTGGGTGGCGTAGCTGTAGGAATAATGGGTCAGAACCCTACCCGCCTTTTCCTTTCCCGGCTTTGTGGTCCAGTCGACGGTCCACTCCCCGCGATAGACCTTGCCCCTCAGCTCAGCCAGCGAATGGGTGGCGAGATCGGACTTCAGGCTCTTGCACGCCTCAATAATGGCATTGCCGACCAGGGAGGTGGCCCGGGAGGCGGTCGTCATGCCGCTGTAGGCCTCCGCCGCAGTGTCCACCACGACCTCCACCCTGTCGGGCTCGAGGCCCGTTTCCTGGCACAGCGTCTGCACCGCCATAGTGTGGACGCCCTGGCCCATTTCGGTCCAGCCGTGGTGGATCACGACCTTGTGGGCGGACTCAATCACGATTTTGACTTGGGAGGAGTCAGGCATGCCGTTGCCGATCCCGGTATTCTTGATGCCGCAGGCAATCCCCGCGCACCTGGCCTTCCGAAAGATGTCCTTGACGGCCAGCAGTGTCTGCCGGAGACCGGCTCCGGAGGCCACTACTTGTCCCGTGGCGGTCATGGCGCCCTCGGCAATGGCGTTGTCGTAGCGGAACCGCCAGCGGTCGAAACCGCCCCGCTCACACAGGTCATCAATACAACTCTCCATAGCGAAGGTGACCTGGTTGACGCCAAATCCGCGCATGGCGCCGTTGGGGATGTTGTTGGTGTAGACGGCGCGGCTGACGATATCCACAACCGGAACCTGGTAGGCGCCGGTAGCGTGTCCCGCCGCCCGTTCCAGTACCTTCATCCCCACCGACGCATAGGCGCCGGTGTCACCCACAATGTTGGCCTTGACCACCGTCAACTTGCCCTTCTCATCGCAGCCCACGGTGTAATCCATCCACAGCGGGTGCCGCTTGGGGTGCATGGAAATCGACTCCTCCCGGGTGAGGACAATCTTGACCGGGGCCTGCAGCAGGTGGGCAAAGAGAGCCGCGTGCCCCTGAACGGACAGGTCCTCCTTTCCGCCGAACCCTCCTCCGTTAGGCACTTGGATCACATTGACTCTGGGCGGGGAGAGGCCGAGCAACCTGGCGATTTGTTCCCGGTCTTCATAAACCCCTTGACCCTGCGAGTAGATCTTCACTCCTCCCGGACCGCAAGGGTCCTCCTGCCAGGGCATCGCGATGGCGGCTTCCAGTTCCAAAAACCCATGTTCGACGGTCTGTGTCTGGTAGATCCCGTGGGAAACCCAGGCGGCTTCAGCCAGCTCCCGGGCCGCGTCGCCCCGGCGGATGACTGTGCGAGAGAGCAAATTGCCACCCTCATGGATGGCGGGACTTTCCGCCGCCATGGCGGCGTGGGGGTCGGTGACCGGCTCCAGTACCCGATACCGCACTTGGATGAGCCGGGCCGCCCGGCGCGCAACCTTCTCGGTCTCGGCTACCACTCCCGCCAGCACGTCGCCGACGTAGCGGGTTGTCTCTCCTTCAGCCGCCATCAAGGGCCAATCCTGGCGAATCAGGCCGATCTGGCGATCACCGGGGATGTCGCGGGCCGTAAACACAGCCGTGACGCCCGGGAGCTTGCGGGCCTCGGCTGTGTCGATGCTCACAATCTCGGCCCGAGGATGATCGCTGAATCGCAAGGCACCGTGTTGCATCCCTTCAAAAGTCATGTCGGCGACATAAGGATGCTCTCCGAGAACCACGTCGTAGGAGTCGTATTTGGGCTGGGAAGTGCCCACTTTGCCGGAGCACTTCGGCCGTGGAATCGACTTCCCCTCGCGCATCGCCGCCGCCGCATAGCAGACCGAATCGATGATTTTCTTGTAGCCCGTACAGCGGCACAGATTGGGACCCAGAGCCCTGACAATCTCCTCTCTCTCAGGAGTACTGTTTTGATCCAGGAGTGCTTTGGACTGCATGACCATGCCGGGGATGCAGAAGCCGCATTGGACGCCGCCCTTTGCCAGAAAGGCGTTGGCAAAGGTGTCTCGCTGGTAAGGGCTCAAGCCTTCGAGGGTCAACAATTCGCCGCCGGCCACTTTCTTCATCCCCGTGACGCAAGCGAGCACCGCCTTCTGATTCAGTTGGACGGTGCAGCAGCCACAAGCGGCCTGAGGACTGCAGCCGTCCTTGACGGAAAGGATCCCCCCCTGGCGCAAGTAGTCGAGCAGGGACTGGTCCGGGTCGCCGTCGTAGGTTCGCTCCTGTCCGTTGAGGAGGAATTTCATCCTTGCTCCTTCCCTCTGCAGTCGATCATTGCGAGAATCGTCTCCAGACTCTCTCGGCGCAAAGTTGTGATTGGGCTGCAACCTCACCCTCATCAATATGCGGGATCTCCTTATTATGCATCACAACCCTGCCGTTCACGATGGCACTATCAACGGCCGCATCAACGATCCCGTACCAGTAGTGGCCCCAGAAGTTGTCCCCCGTGAGTGGAGTGGGTGGCCAATAATCGATCAAGATCATATCGGCCAGGGCGCCGGACTCGATTCGGCCGATGCGCCGCCCGCTCAGCCGCTCGTAGATCCTGGGGTTGTTCTTCAAGGTCATTATCTCATATTCCGTCCAGCCCGCATTGCAGTCGTGAAGGTGATGTTTGTGCAGCAGGGAACCGGTCCGAACCTCCCCTCTCAGGTCCGGAGTCATGCCGTCCGTACCGATCCCGACCGTAATCCCGTGCCGCAGCAGTCTGAACACGTCTGCCCGTCCCACGGCGTTGTTCATGTTCGACTGGGCCTGGTGGGTCACGAGCGTGCCGGTGCCGGCCACCAACTCCATGCCGTGCCTGTCCAAATGGACGGCGTGCGCGGCCAGACAGCGGTTGCCCAGGATGCCGAACCTGGAGAGACGATCCACCGCTCCCACACCATATTTGCGCAGGCAGAGCGTCTGGTCGGTGACGTCTTCCAGCAGGTGGATGTGGCAGCCCCGATCCAGCGAAGCGGCCACCTCAGCCGCTCTTTCGAGCGAGTCGTCGTCGAGAGTAAAGGCGGCATGCAGGCCCATCATGCCGTCAAACGGATGATTGGGGTCGGAGAGGCACCGCCGCCGGCATTTTCGAATGTAACGCTCGTTTTCCGCCAGGCCCTGATCTCGAACTTCCCTGCCGTCGCGATCCGACACTTCGTAACAGAGCAGGGCGCGCATCCCGACTCTCGACAGCGCTTCTTCAATACGGTCAAGGCTTCCTTCCACGGCCCGGGAACTGGCGTGGTGGTCGATCACCGATGTACAACCACTCTTGATGGCGGTCACCGCCGCCACCAGGGCGCTGTAGTAGACCGCATGATGATCAAGATGGCCTCGAAGTACA
>JBHHYX010000420.1:0-4584 GCA_046757765.1 Acidobacteriota bacterium
CTGCCCGGGTTTGCTTGCTATGCACTCCAACGGCTGATCACTCCTTTAACGACACTCACTGACGTTCGTGGTTCAGTCACCTGGCGCCAGAATCGCTCAACTTGGGGAATCAAAAGTTCAAATATTTTTGGTTAGAGTTAGAGCCTGGCAGTTGACAGCGACCGAGGAACAAGATTGAAGAACGAGCGAGGGCAAAGGCAAGGGCAATGGGGAGCGGGGGCAAGGGCGGGCGCATGGTGTCGAATATAGCGACTGGGACAGGATTCCACGTAAAATCACTCGCCCAGATCCGCCATCCGGATCTGAATGGCACGCATCAGGTCGGTTTTGCTCAAGATTCCGGACATATTTCCCGACGAATCGAGGACCACCAGCCGGCCGAAGTTCCTTCGGCTCATCCTCTGAAAGGCCTGAAGGGCAGTGGTCTTTTCCCCAACCGTGACCTGGCGGGTCGTGAGGATTTGCTCCACCGTTGTCTCCGAGTCCTCACCCCTGGCTTGTCTGAAACGCTGGACGTCGGACAAGCTGACAACCCCCAGAATCTTCCCCCTCTCGTCAACCACGGGATAGCCAAGATGGTGGTCTTTGAGCATCTTCTGAACCAGCTCGGATACGAGGAAATTCCCGGGGACCACCTTCACGGCCCGTGTCATCAAATCTTTCACCTGAAAGCCTTGGAACACTTCCGTGTAGGTGGCCTGACGGGCTTCCGAACTGGCGCCCATATAGACGAAGAGTGCAATCAGCATCAGAAAGGGATTGACCCAGAGAAAACCGACCAGGCCCAGCAGGAATGCCATTGACTTGCTCAGGCTGGCGGAAAGCTGAGTGGCTTTCAGGTATGGACTCCTGATGGCCAGCAGCGAGCGGAGAACTCGACCTCCGTCCAGGGGCAAGGCCGGCAAAAGGTTGAAGGAGGCCAGAATGACATTCATCGTCATCAGGTAGGCCAGGACAAACTGGACTTCCACCGGTTGTCCGGAAGTCGTCTTGAGTCCCAGCCAGCACAGGAAGCCCAAGATAAAGCTGGTGACGGGGCCGGCGATCGCCACGATGGCCTCGGCTCCGCGTTGGCGAGGCATCCTCTCGAATTGAGCCATTCCACCCAGAATCCAAAGCGTGATGTTCTGGACTCGGACACCGTAACGGCGGCCCACGACAGCATGACCCAACTCATGGATCAAGACGCTGCCAAACAACCCGAGGGCGGCACTCAATCCCAGCAGGTAGGGAGTGGCGCCGGCCGGGAGTGAATTGGCGTCCACCGCAAGTCCAAACCATTGGATGTAGGCCTTGAGATCCGTTCCGATAATCCAGGCGAGGAAGGGAAGGACGATCAAGAAACTCAGGTCCAGAAGGACCGGAATTCCCAGCAGCCGAAAGGGAAGACGATAGGTGGGGCCCAGCATTTGAACCTAATCTAGTCGTCGGGCCAGCAACTGTAAAGCGCAGGAGACTCTTTTGAGTGCAAGTTCGTCTTCCCACCAGGAGCCTGTCCGAGTGTAATTCAGCGAGGCGGCGCCTCCGACCGGCAAGTGGTCGGGTAGCCGGGTCTTCATCGATATCGGAATCGCGGAGCGCAACGCCGCGGTAGACGGGAGCATATCCGCGGCCGTAGTAGATCGAGTGTGAGATATGCGAGCCGGGATCCAGGGTTTCTCAGTGGCGTGAGAGGTGATTGATGCCCAGGATGACGAAGCAGGTCAAGACCCACAAGACCAGATTCAAGAGGAGCGGCTTGTCTTTGAAGAGAACCTCTTCGGGTCGCTCCAGAATCTCCCCTTGAGACAGGTACTGGTAGCGGAGGATTCCGTAAAGCACAAACGGCACGGAGATCATCATCCAGTTCGTCTTGGCCCCCTGGATGGTCCAGAGGGAGTACCCCATCAAAATGCAAGCTAACAAGGCGGTCTCGATTTGTCGCAAGTAGGCGATGGAATACTGTCTCAGAATCGGACGCGTCGTGACTCCTGAATCGTTCATTCTGGTCAGCTCGCTCTTCCGTTTCTGTAGTCCCACATAAAGGGCCAGAATGGCAACACAGAACAGAAACCAGGGCGAGAGGGGTACACGAGCCGCCACGCCGCCAGCCACCGCGCGGAGCAGAAAGCCGGAGGCCAAGGCCATGATGTCCAGAATCAGCACATGTTTGAAAGCGAGATTGTACAGTGCCTGGACCGTCAGATAAGCTCCCACAACGGTGAACAGCCAGAAGCCAACGCGAAGACTGGAAACCAGTCCTCCCGAAAGAAGCAGGAAGGCGGCTGCCATCGCCCTCCCCCGCGAGAGGGCGCCTGAGGCCAGAGGGCGGTGCTGCTTGACGGGATGAAGGCGATCCTGCTGCAGGTCAAAAAGGTCGTTGACCAGATAGGTCCCACTGGAGACGGCGCAAAAAACCGCAAAAGCGGCCATCGACGGGAGAAAGGCCTCGGCCGTGATCTTGTAGGCGAAAAGTGGTGCGGCGAAGACGAGGCCGTTCTTAACCCATTGCAGGGGACGCAATGCTCTCAGCAGCGGGCCCAGCCATGACCCCACCGTTCGATTCCGCATCCTTGGCCCTCCACCTTCGGCGCCAGAGTCAGGCACCGAATCGTCTTCATCCGGCTCACCGGGGGCCTTCGGTCTATCGGTCGGCCGCAATCGAAGGACACCCCCTGAACTGTATACCCCGAGCCTGACATGGGTGGCGTCCTACTCTCTTGATCTGTCCGCCGACCCTGCCCCGCATTTCTCACACCCAATCTACTGCAGAGCATGGTAGCGTCCACTCTGACTGCGTTGACCACCCTCGGCCTTCTCGACGTAGTGCACCACCACGCCTCCGGGGGCCTCGGTCGTAACACCCTGTCAGCGGGGCGGTTTCGGCTCATCGTTAAGACGGGGTGTGAGGAATCCGGGCTGCAGACGTCATCGTTTTCGAGTTGCGACCAGGCTTGCCGCGGGAGAGGTGGCTTGTTTTTTGCCACCTCTGTGTTAACTTCTGACTCATGGGTCGAAGGGAACTGATCTCATGGGGTGTGCTCTGTTGCTGCTTTTGTATTCTCTCGCCGGCGGGGTCGGATGAAACTGAGCGGGCGGGCCGGCAACTGCAACTCTTTTTCGCCGATCCGGCGTTTGCCAGGGCCTTCTGGGGAGTAAAGGTTCAATCCGCTGACAGCGGTGAAGTGTTCTACCAGGAGAACTCCGACAAGTTCGTCGTGCCGGCTTCCAACATGAAGCTGCTGACGGCAGTGGCCGCCGTCGAAAAGCTGGGCTGGGATTATCGATTTGAAACCCTGGTGGCAACCGACGGAAAGATTTCGGGCGGTGTTTTGCATGGAAACCTGATCATTGTCGGAAGCGGTGATCCCACCCTGGGGGCGAGACTGACCAGCCCTGACCTGGAGGAGCCTGAAAAGGGCGATCCTGTGGCTGTTTTTCGGAGATGGGCGAAGAAGCTGAAGTCGATGGGAGTGCGGCGTATAGAAGGGGACATCATCGGAGACGGCTCGGTCTTTGACGGTGTTGCTCTGGGCCGGGGATGGGCTTGGGACGATCTGGTCTACGGCTATGCCTCGGAAATCTGCGGCCTGCAGTTCAACGAGAATGTCGTTCTGGTCGAAATGACCCCGGCCGAGGAAGTGGGAGGACCGCCCGCTCTGGCTTTCGTTCCCGCGACTTCCTACCTTCAGATTGAGAACCGGCTGAAAACGGTGGATGCCGGCGAAGATTGGGAATTCGAAGTCAAGGGCTCGGGCAAAACCAATCACGTGGTCTTGGAGGGGACACTTCCGGTGCATCACTCCCCCCTCTGGCAAGCGGTGGCCGTGGACCAGCCGATACGCTATTTTGTCAGTGTCCTCAAGGAGACGCTGGAGTCGGCCGGCATAGCCGTCAGGGGCAAAGCTCTTGATTCGAAAAAGGGGCCCTCTTCTTCGGACGTCGAGCGGAAGGTGCTTTTTGCCTACCAGTCGCCGGACCTGCGCTATCTGATTCGAGTTCTATTGAAAGTGAGCCAAAACCTTTACGCCGAAACCCTGGTGAAGACGCTCGACCCTCACCTGGAGGGGAAGAGCTATGAAAGGGGGCGGGCCCAGGTGGAGGGAGTTCTCACCCGGATCGGAATTCCCCCCGAGTCCTAGTCCCTGGTTGATGGGTCGGGTCTTTCCCGGTCCAACTTCGTGACAGCCGAGTCGCTGGTCCGCCTGCTTCGGCACGTCTACCGGGGGTCGTACCGTGACCAGTTTCTGGACTCCCTTCCCATTGCCGGTGAGGATGGGACCCTGAGCGAGCGCATGAAAGGAACGGCGGCCCAAAACAATGTACGGGCCAAGACCGGCACGCTGGGCCACGTGCGAGCGCTTTCAGGCTTCGTGCGGACGAAGGACAACGAGACACTGGCCTTTGCCATGATCGTCAACCACTATTCCCAGCCCCGTCGAAGCGCGGAGTACCTGCAGGATCTGGCCTTGGAGTTTCTCGCCAACTTCTCTCGAAAATAGGTAAGGGCGGTCCCCCCGGGGAGAATCGTGCTCCCAGACGATGAAACGCTAGCCCGGATTATGCGCCAGGTTTCGTCGCGAGGCGTCGGAAGCGCCGCGCTGA
>JBHHYX010000421.1:0-4573 GCA_046757765.1 Acidobacteriota bacterium
GACGCCAGTTTGTGAATTCGTGGGAGGACATTCCAGCCCTGGCGACCCTCTCCAGGACCAGGTTGCCGGAACAAGTCATTCGCAAAGTCCGGGAAGGATCCCTGGAGCCGGGAGGAATCAGGGGGCGAATGCCGATCTTTTCTTACCTGACGGATGAGGAAGTCACCGCAGTCTACTACTACCTCGCCACACAGCCTCCCAGACCGTAACGGAGATTCCCGACCCAACGGAGCTGGCCACAGCCAGAGCTATGGCGATTCCCGCCAGTCTGGGCCACTGCTTGGGCATTACTGAAACTCGTGTTGTGCCGCCGGTAGCTCCCATCTAACCGATGGAGTGTACCAGAACTCAGCAGACGATGCCGTTCATGGTTTGCCAACACCGAAACCACTTAGTAGCCCGTCGACAGGAGGGTCGGATTGGGCAAATCTCACACCCAGTTGCTGGTTTTCCAACAAGCTGGCCCGCGACGACTTTCCTTGTCTCAAGGGAGCCCCCCTGAAAAGCTTTTCCACACCTGGATTTCCGGTCAGGCGCGGGAGAAGGCTGGAGTGGTCTCAGAATTGCCGTGGCAAGACGGCGGACCGGGCGCAAGACCGAGTCGAGGAGGCGTCATGAACGTTCCGAGCTGTCGGGGTCGTCGAGACAAGGAGCACATGAGACTTGAGGGACTCACGTTTCAGGTCGGAAGTTCCACCGGGAACCGCACCGTCAGGGAGCCACTTGCCTGCTTTCCCCCACGGGAGCCGAGGTCGCCCTCGGAGAAGCTTCCAGAACAAGCGGCGTACCCTCTCATCGCAGCTTCTGGGAGCTTGAGAAGGAAGAAAGGAAATCCCTCATGGTAGAGCTAGGCTACTACAGTCTCATGGCTGGTCTGGTGTTCAGTCTGTACGCGGTGGTGGCAGCGGTTCTGGGGGTGCGGGGGCGCAGCTTGCCACTGGTGCGCAGCGCGGAAAACAGCGTCTTGGCGAGTTTTGCACTGGTTCTGGCCGCTTCTTTGTCGCTGTGGCACCTCTTGCTCACCAATGCCTTCCAGGTGGAATATGTGGCGGCTTACAGCGCAGCCCAGATCCCTTCGGTTTACAAGTTTGCGGCTTTTTGGGGAGGGCAGAAAGGGAGTCTCCTCTTTTGGGCTCTAGTGCTGGGCTTTTTTGCATCGGTCACAGTCCTGCAAAATCGCCGCACCCCCAGACTCCTCTTCGCATATGCCCTCCCTTTTCTGTCAGGGACGCTGGCCTTTTTCCTGTTCCTGCTGAATTTCGTCACTCCACCCTTCGAGTTGCTGTCCCGCCCGCCCGCCGACGGTCAAGGCCTCAATCCGTTACTCCAGAACGCCTACATGGTGATTCATCCACCGACTCTGTATCTGGGTTACATAGGTTTGACCGTTCCTTTCGCCTTCGCCATGGCAGCCCTGGTGAGCGGCCGGCTGGACCTCGCCTGGATCCGTCTCACGCGGCGCTGGACTCTGCTGACCTGGGTGTTTCTGACTCTGGGAATCGCATTGGGCGCCATTTGGGCCTACGAGGAGTTGGGCTGGGGTGGCTACTGGGCCTGGGATCCGGTGGAAAACGCCTCCTTGATGCCCTGGCTGGTGACGACGGCCTTTTTGCATTCGGTCATGATCACGGAAAAAAAGGGCATGCTGAAGACGTGGAGCTTTACGCTGATTCTGCTCGCCTTTGAACTCTCGATCTTCGGCACCTTCATTACACGGAGCGGCGTAATCTCCTCGGTCCACTCCTTCGCCCGGTCCAACCTTGGACCCTTCTTCTTCTTCTTCCTTGCGGGCACTACCTTCCTGGGACTCTTCCTGATCCTTCACCGGGCTTCCGCGCTGAAGAGCGCCCCCCGGATGCAATCCTTTCTCTCCCGCGAGGCCTCGTTTCTGTTGAACAATCTGCTTTTTGTGTCGATTGCCTTCTCCGTGCTCTGGGGGACCGTCTTCCCCATGCTCTCGGAGTGGGTCCGAGGAGAAAAGGTGACCGTCTCGGCACCTTATTTCAACCGGGTCAACATGCCGCTTGCCCTGGCTCTGCTGGTTCTCACCGGCATCTGTCCGCTGATTGCCTGGCGCAAGGCCTCTTTCAAGAACTTTCGACGAAACTTCTTGGTCCCTTTGGGAGCAGGTCTGGCGACGGGCGCTCTCGCCCTCTCAGCCGGAATTCAAGATCCGATTCCACTCTTCTTTTTCTCGGCGGCCGGTTTTGTGGTGACCACCGGCTTTTTTGAATTCTATAAGGGCGCCCGGGCTCGCCAGAGCATCCGACCCACCGGTTTTCTGACCGCTCTCACCGACCTCACACTGACGAATAAGCGTCGTTATGGAGGTTACATCATCCATCTGGGGGTGGTCCTTATCCTGGTGGGCATAGCGGGCAGTTCCCACTTCAACCAGGAGGAACAGTTCACTCTGCGCAAAGGAGAGTCGTTCCAGGTTGGCGACTACCGGCTCAGCTTCCAGGGGCTGAACCATCATCGAGATCCCGAAAAGGATGTGGTATCCGCTCCAATTGACGTCTTCCGAGGCCCGACGGCGCTGGGGACGCTGCGCCCGCAAAAGCACTTCCATTACAGGAGTGAGCAGCCCATGACGGAAGTGGCGATCCGTTCCACGCTAAAGGAGGACCTCTATCTGGTGTTGTCGGGATGGAATCAGGAAGGAGAGGCGTCCTTTCACGTCTTCTTGAAACCCATGGTTCAGCTGATCTGGCTGGGCACGGCCATTCTCGTCCTGGGAGGCCTGTTCGTTCTGCTCCCAAACCGGAAGCTGGCCGCCGGGGTGGTTTCAAGGAAGAGGAGGAGAAGAAGGAAGTCGCACAAGGAGATTCGAGATGAAGCCGCTTAAGTCGTTGGCATTGCTTCTGTTCTTGGCGAAAGGGGGATTTCCGGCTCTGGCCGGCCCGGTTGCGCCGGCTCCGGACACGCGGCAGTTGGTGGACCGAGTCACTTCCAACCTCGTGTGCGTGTGCGGCTGCGCCAATATGGTCGTTCGCAATTGTACTTGTCTCAAAGCCGCCGAGATGGAACAGGAAGTCTCCGAACTGGCGGCGCAGGGCAAGACGGAGCGACAGATTTACTCCATTGCCCGGGAGAAGTACGGTGACTGGGTCTTAGCTTCACCCACTGCACAAGGGTTTAACCTGCTGGCCTGGGTGTTGCCCTTTCTGGGACTGGCTATTGGACTGATCATCGTGGCGGTAGTCATCAGAAGGCTGCTTGCCGCGCCCGCAAAGGCACCTGCCGCTTCGGTTGCCCCTACAGTCATGGATCCAAAATACCGGCGGATGCTGGAGAAAGCACTAAGGGAATGAACCCTGTCTGCCATCGGCGAGAGAACTTGTCACCCGAGTTGGGCGGCGGTTGAGAAGCACCAAGATGTTGTGTTCCCGCGAGTTGCGGAGGACCACAGGGTATGTCGAGGATCGACAAGACCCGCGGTGCGCAACAGATTGGTGCTAATCGCCTCAGAGAATCGCTCAATTTCGGTGTCAGAAAGGTGGAGAACATGTGGCTCATCATCATACCTCTGGTCCTTATCGGCGCCATTCTATACACAGCGATGCCACTCCTTCAGGATCCCCGCCCGCAAGATGCCCGATGGCCACCGGCGGAGGGCGGCTGGGACGACTTGCGGGGACAGAAGGCGGAGATCATAGCCAAGCTGAAGGACCTGGAAATGGACCAGAGAATGGGCAAGCTGTCTTCCCGGGACTACCAGGAACTACGGGCCGAACTGGAGCGGCAGGCCGTCACCCTGTTTCGACGCCTGGAAAAAGGCGGGAATTCGGGCGGCCGCAAAGCCCATAGCTGAATCGTCCCTGAATCCCGGTGGGGGTACCTTGTCCGTGGCGGTGTCGATTGCCATGACCGTGTTGTCAAAGAGATTGGCCACGTAGAAGGTGCCGGCATCGGGGTGCGGCGCCATGGCAAACGCCCCGTCTCCCGCAATGCGAGGAGAGAATTTCTCGGGGCGGGATGACCGAAATTTCTGAAAGTGTACAAACTGGATTGGGACGAGCGGTACGGTACGTTGGAATCGGTGGTCGCTTTCCTTACAGGGTGCCGCGGATTCTTTCCGACCACAAGCCCAGGGGAGGGTAGCCACGACGCGTCTTTGCCCGCAGCCGTGCGGCCTTCTTCGCCGACGCTGAAGGTGACCGTTTCACTGCCGGCGAATACGATCTCCAGCGGATCCCCTTTCTGCTCCCCCGCCTCCCTCCTGCCCCCATCCTTGCAGCGGGAGCTCGACTCCAAAGGTCAAGCCACCGACTCTGTTCCTGTGAACCTTGATATCGCCGCCGTGATTCTTGATCAGCTGGTAGGAGATGGCCAGTCCCAGACCCGTTCCCTCGGGTTTAGTGGTGAAAAAGGGATCGAAAACATGTTCCAGATCCTGCTCGCCAAGCCCCTCTCCAGTGTCGGAAATCTCGACCCTCACGGGTCCGGTTGCGGGCTTCAGGTCGCTTCGAATGTCCAGCCTTCCTCCATTGGGCATGGCCTGAATGGCGTTGAGGATGATGTTTAACAGGACCTGGCGAATCTGGTCTCCATCCAGAGGAATGAGCGGGAT
>JBHHYX010000422.1:0-4567 GCA_046757765.1 Acidobacteriota bacterium
CGCTCAATCGTTCGCGGCCAAATCTGGTGCAAATCTGAGCGCCAACTCTGCGAATATATTCTTGCGCAAACCCTTAGCCCGATCTTACCCGCATTTCTCACACTCCCTCTCCTACGACTGGGGGCCCTCACCCTTCGGAAGCACCCAATGCCAAGATCCCAAGCACCCATCTGTCCTTTGGGATTTTGGGGCCTGGTAGTTGGGGTTTCCCTTCGGGAAGTGGGGCCTTGTATCCACGCGCATCTCCATCGCCTCGCTACGACCGGGTGTGAGAAATCCGGGCTAGATGGTATTTCGATCGAAGCTGACTTAGTATAAACGAGGCCAGGGTATTATGACAGGTACCGAGGGTGGCGGCCGGCGCTTTCGGGCCGGACTCTTCAAGAGAGCGCGACCGGCTTTGGAGCGGCGG
This sequence comes from Acidobacteriota bacterium, assembly GCA_046757765.1. Lineage (GTDB taxonomy): Bacteria > Acidobacteriota > UBA6911 > RPQK01 > JBHHYX01 > JBHHYX01. The sequence continues at coordinate 413 of JBHHYX010000422.1, forward strand.
GCTTTGCATCTCGCCTTCAACCCATACGCCGGACGTTCCAAGAGTGACCGGACTCGTGAGGTGCAAGAGAGGGTTGAGCTTTGGCGCCGCACAGAATCGCTCCATTCGAAGGATGAGGGCTGCTTTTGGGCTCGTCAGTTGAACAGACCGTTGAGGCTTCCGCCCGCCGCATTCTACTGGTCAGGATCGGGGCCCTTGGCGACACGCTGATGGCTACGCCCGTCGCACGTGCTCTCAAGAGGGCCTATCCCGGGGCCCGGGTCGACTTTCTCTGTTCGGGGTCGGCCTCCCCTCTCCTCCGGCTGAACCCCTGGATGGATACAGTTCATCCTCTGCGCCAGCGCAACGTCCCTTTTTTCCTCTCTTTGGAAAAGCTGCGACTGGCCTTGACATTGCGCTCGATTGGTTTCGACTTTGCCGTCCTGCTGGAAAGCGCCCGAAAATATCGGTTCCTGCTGGCCCGGGCGGGACTGAAGACGATCCGAAGCTTTGAGGAGACTCCCTTCGACCCTCATCTGCACAGTATCGTGAACAATCTGAGAGCCGCCGGTCTGGCCAATTGGCGGGAGTTCCCGCCGGCGATGGAACTCCCTGTGTCCGAGGTCGACCGTGAACAGGCTCGAGAGCTTTTGAAGGGGCTGCCAAGACCGCTGGTCGGACTTCATCCGGGTTACGGCCCCCCCGGCAGGAAGAAGAACCAAAGCAGACGGCTCAAGGGGTGGAACCCGACCCATTTCGTCCACCTGGGTCAACTGCTGATCGACCAGGGTTCCAGTCTCGTTCTCACAGGCTCAAAGCAGGACAGGAGGGACACGGAATCCATTTCGCCGCCATTTCCACCCGATCGTTGCCGCAGCCTGGCGGGTCGAACCACCCTCAAGGAGATGGCCGCTGTGATCGCCGAGCTGGATCTGTTCATCTCAGTCGATTCGGGTCCGGCCCACATGGCCGCGGCTGTCGGCACACCCCTGGTGGTCCTTTGGGGGCCCGCCAAGCTGAAGCAGGTGCGACCGCTCTCATCAGGCGGCCCTGTCGAGATCATTCGCCACCCGGTCCCTTGCTCCCCCTGCTATGACACACCCTGGATGGCCACCTGTCGAAAAAACGTCTGCCTGCAGTCCATTACCCCTGACCAGGTTTTCCAGCTGGCCCTGAAGCTGCTTGGCGACGACCCGGTCCGGGAACGGCCAGGCAAGGCGCCCGCTCGAATAGGGGGCGGCTGGTAGAATTGAGAGGTTGCCCTGGGTCGAGAATCAGGGTGGGTTGGAGACTCGAGAGGGACGGCTAGCCCGGATTCTTACACCCAATGGTAGCGAGGTAGAGGGGGTGTGAGAAACCCGGGTGAGGTGGGTGGGCAACGGGAAGGGAGACCGGCAAAGATGCCCAAGAGAGGCCAGATCGTCGAACTTGTGGTGGACTCCGCGGCCTATGAGGGGGTGTCGGTCGCGCGCCTCGAGGGGTTGGTTGTATTCGTTCGAAACGCTGTTCCGGGTGACCGCGTAAGGGCCCTGATTCGAAGAAAGAAGAAAACTTACGCGGAGGCCACAGTGGAAGAAGTCCTTCAGCCGTCCACTTCCCGAGTGGAGCCGCGCTGTCCCTATTTCGGCGTCTGTGGGGGTTGCCGCTGGCAGAATGTCGACTACTCGCGGCAACTGGAGTTCAAACAACAACAGGTCGAAGATCTCTTCAGCCGGATCGGGCAATTGGACTCTCCGGAGGTTCGACCCACCCTCGCCTCTCCCAACTCCTATTACTACCGTAACAAAATGGAGTTCACGTTCGGGACCCACCGCTGGCTGAGGAAGGAGGAGATCGAGAGTGGGCGAGAGCTGTCGAAAGGATTTGCGCTGGGCCTGCACGTTCCACGGCGGTTCGACAGAATCCTGGATCTGGAGACCTGTTATCTGCAGAGTGCGCTCAGCGCCCAAATCGTGAACGCCTTTCGGGCCCTCGCCTTGAAACACAAGTGGAGCGCTTACGACTCGAGAAAGCACGAGGGCTATCTGAGGAATCTGGTGATCCGGAGCGGGCAACAAACGGGAGAGATCATGGTCAATCTTGTCACCAGCCGTAATGAGGGTGCCCGGATGGAGGTGGCGAAGGAGGTCCTGCTGGCTGCTTTTCCAGGGATCACCACTCTTGTCAACAGCGTCAATCCCACTCGGTCACCGGTGGCAGGAGGAGAGGAGCGCGTCTACCACGGGGACGGCTCCATCACTGAACAGATCGCCCATCTCCGTTTCAGGATTGCGCCCACTGTTTTCTTCCAGCCCAATACCGGGCAGGCTGAGCGCCTCTACGCCATCATCCGAGATCTCGCGGACCTCAAAGGGGGTGAAACGGTGTACGATCTTTATTCGGGGGTGGGTTGCATCAGCCTGTTCCTGGCGCCGACCGCCAAGCGGGTCGTAGGGGTCGAAAGCGGGCAAGCGGCCGTCGAGACAGCACGCCAAAGCGCCGCTGAGAATGGGATCACGAATTGCGTTTTCCATGCGGGCGACGCCCTCGAGGGTCTGGGTGCCGGGATGATCGAACGATACGGTTCACCCGACCTCGCGGTGGTAGATCCACCGCGGCCGGGACTGGACCGAAAGATGTGCCAGGCGATTCTCGAAGCCGCTCCCCCCCGCCTCCTCTACGTCAGCTGTAACCCGGCCACTCAGGCCCGCGACCTGAAGCTGCTGGCTCCCGGATATCGGGTTGAGGTGATCCAGCCGATCGACATGTTCCCCCACACCCACCACATCGAGACCGTCGTCCGCCTGGCACGTCTCCAGGGCGGCCTCGGGGTGGGATGATCTACCATTCTGAGCCAGGCTTTCGGGGAGTCGGTATCGCTATCGGGATCGGGAGTCGACATCCTGCGCCTTCCTCCGGCTCGGTATCCCTATCGGTGATCGACATCATGCGCATTGCTTCCCGCCATCGCAATCCGGTCGGGGTCGAGATCGACGAGCACTCGGGGGAGTGGTCCACGACGCGCTTTTCGTCAGAACTCCGGGCGCCATCGTGTATCGAACGGTCTTGCCCCGGAAAGCCAGACTCTGGTTTGGGGTCCATAGCCTGGACCCGGGAGTGGGAGTCCGCTACAGCGCCTCCGCCAAGTCGTCGCGACATCTCTGGAATCACCCGGGCTCATCCTCTGATTTGACTCTCCTTCTCGCCTTCAATACACTTTGTTTTTTTGAAAGTGGCCTTCCGCGCCGAGGGAATCAGAGATGAAAAGATGGTGGCTCCGCATTGGCATCCTCCTGGTGATTGTGTTGGCCCTGGGCTCTCTTGCCGTTTGGGAAGGTATGAAGCACGCCTGGATCCGCCCCAATCAGTACGACATCCGTTCCGAAGGTGTCCTGAGTGTCGGGGACCTGGCGCCCGATATCGAGTTGTTGAGCCTGGACGGGAGCACTCCCCGCCGCCTTTCCGACTTCTACCGAGAAAAACCACTGGTCCTCATCTTCGGAAGCTATACCTGACCGCCATTCCGGGCCAGGTTGGCCGAGGTCGAAGAGCTGCAGCAGAAATACCGCGACGTGGCGGAATTCGTGATTGTCTACATCAAGGAGGCTCATCCCGAAGATGAGTGGCAGATGGGGAGCAATGAGGAGCAGAACATCCTCTACAAGCAGCCCAAGACCCTTGATGACCGTCTCAAGCTGGCCCAAACCTTCGTCCAGAAGATGGACGTGAAGACGCAGACGCTGGTGGACGACATTCGAAACACCGCCATGGTGTGCTATGCGGCTTGGCCGGAAAGGATCTACGTCATAGACACAGACAGCACCATCGCCTACAAGGGTGGCATGGGGCCCTTTGATTTCAAGCCTGCCGACCTGGACAGCTTTCTCCGCAAGCGGTACGCTCGAACTCCTGCAACCGACTAGGGGCGTCCTAGCGCGAGAAGAAGTTCACGGAGCGGTCGAATTGGACATTTGGCAACAATGTACACTATGAAGTAACGGAGCCCCGACCGTGAGGAAGGGGAGCGTCCCAGCTTGGAGCTCGCCGTCCCTTCCGGTCGCTCACGCTCCCGGCTCCGTTTTCATTATCTCGTCGCACCCTCTTCTCGGCGGTACGAGGTCGCTCGCTACCTCTAGGGCCGCCTAGGCCCGAAACAAGTTCACAAAATGGTCAAGTTGCGCGTTGGATAACAATTCG
>JBHHYX010000423.1:0-4549 GCA_046757765.1 Acidobacteriota bacterium
CAGGCCAATACTCCTGGGGCGGTGCGTGGAGCACGGACTTCTGGATCGACAGACCACGAAACTTCCGCACTCCAAAAAAACATCCAAGCACTTCCGGCTCCTCGCTACCAAGCCATCCTTCAAAATGTTCACTCCGCAGGAGTGACATCCCCTCCGGGCATAGGCCCGCTCCTCCTGGAGGGCAACCCATCCCGTTCCAACCGCCGTCAGAGTGGGTCGAGAGTCATCCTGCGGGTGGCGGACCAGTCGGGCTCCGCCGCCACCGCAAAGCCCGGACAGTGCAAGGATCCGATTTGCACCTGTCCGCGTTCCAGACGAAGCAGGACTAGCTCCTTCTCCATCTTGTAGAGATCGGGGTGGGCTCTCAGAAAGGCTTGTTGCTCGGCCGGCGAGAAGGCCGACATCCCTTTGACATAATGATGTCCATTGCGTTCCACGTGGTGGAGGCCAAGGATCGAAGCCAGGGCCAGATCCTGCTGAAGGCCGACTCCAGGGAGCGTGGTGAGATCCTCTCCGGAGAGAAAGAACCGCCGGCCTTGCCCTTCAGCATTCCAGCGGGCGCAGCGGGCAGCGTTGAGAAGAGACTTATACATCCCTTTGCAGGTTTTGCTGGAAACGCCTTTGTAGCCGCGCCGGCGGGCCAGTGGAAAAGAGTCCAGCGAGCTGTCCGACTCGTCGATGGTCAAGGGGACCTCGGAGCTCACACACGTCACGTCCCGGCTCAGGGCCACCCCACGCTCAATAGGCTGTTCGACAAACAGAATCGACCTGGAGAAGCGCTTCAGGACGGGAGCGGCCTGAATGGCTTCCAGCAACTCGCCAACCGCTTCCACACCTGGAAACTGTTCGTTGCCATCGAGCGTAATCCGGTAGGGCGAAGAGGTCCGGTCGAGGAGAGCGGCAATCCTGGACAAGCGTTGCACATCTTTTCGGGTGTCTCCGAAGAGTTTGATCTTGAAGTAAGCGTTGCCGTAAACGCGAAGAACTTTTTCCAGAGTCTCGGGAAGGCCGTCGTTGAGACGGGATCCCGGAGGCAGATCGGCCTCTGTGAGGGGATCCGACAGTCCCACGGTATGCCGGATGTGAAGGCTGGTTTCGGCCCCCAAACCTGCCAGGAATGAATCCAGACCGAACCCCTCCAGGTCAGAGGCCGCCTCCAGTCCTCGGAGCCCCGGAAGGTTGCCCCGAACGGCGTCGAAAAAGGAGATGTCCAGGGCGCGGCAGAGGGCGTCGAGGATGGCGCGGTCCAACAGGGCCGGCCCGAATCCCGCAATCAGCGAATTGAGTCCCCGGCTGGCGCAGGCCTGGTTCTGCACCTCGTAGTGACTGACGAAATGGTCAAAGGGCGTCAAGTGAGCGCGGGTTGCCGTGTAAAGTTCGACCGCGAGCCTCAGCGAGGTGCGAAGCTGCTCAACGTTGTCCCGGTTGGAAAGTGCAGGGCTCTTGTCAAACCATTTTGGGGCCAGCAATTCAGCGGCGACGCCCCAGGCCGAGCGTCCGTTCTGGAGAAGAATACGCACCCGCACCAAGGCCTGAGGCGCCTGGCTCAGGGTGACAACGCCGAAGCGAAAGGGAAAACGGAAGCGAATCTCCCGCTCATACACCTCCGCTTCCCGCACGCACACCTTGTTCACACGGTTCATGTGCAGGGTCCGAACAGCTGTTTCAGCCGATCAAGATGTTTCGGAATCTCACTGTGCGGATCGCCTTCAGCTTCGTACTCGAGGGCCAGCCAGCCCCGGTAGTTAGCCTCCAGCAGAATCCTCCTGACCCGCTCAAAATCGGCCGGAACCTTGTCGGAGCCGCCACGGTACACCTGCACCTTGAACTGGACGTTGACGGCCCGCCCCGCCGCCAGAGCCAGCTCCCGGTAGGGATCAGTCCGGTAATTACCGGTGTCCAGATTGATCCCAAAATGGGGATGCTCTCCCACACGGTCACAAATGGCCAGGTGATCCACGGCTCGGGCCGTGATCCCCCCGTGATTCTCCAAACCGAGTACCACGGCTCGATTGGAGGCATAGTCGAGGACCTCTTGAATGGAGTCGGCGACCCAGCCGATGGCTTGATCTCTGCTTACCCCCGGAGGGATCGGGCCTCCAAAGATCCGAATGTGGGGGGCCAGGCATTCAGCGGCGTGATCGATCCATCTCTTGACATGATCGATCTCCTTCTCTCGACGCGCTCCCGGAGGCAGACAAAAGTTATTCCTCACCGCCGTCCCGCTGATCGTGACCCCTCGATGAAAGGCGCGCAGCTGCAAACGGTGCAGATAGGGCCGGCCAAAACCCTTCTCAAAGTAGTAGGAAGTGAGTTCGGTTCCGGCCAGACCCAAATCCGCACACCAGTCGATGAAATCGAACAGATCCATCTCACCGGCGAGAAGCGCCTGTCTCATGGAATAGGCCGCCAAGGAAAGATGAATCCCTTGAGGAGTGCCAGCTGCAGAAGCCAGACCGGCCTTGGCCTCGGGGGCAGGCGCTCCCTTTGGAACCCTGTTGACCACCGCCGTCCCCAGCGCCAACGCCCCCGCTTGGACCAGTCTGCGCCGGGTTATTTTCGCCTCGTCTCTCTTCCGATCGCCCATGCACGACTCTCCTTGCCTTTCCAGCATAAACGGCCAGCCCGGTTGGTGTTCCTCGCCACAAGGTCGCCGTTACAACTCGTAGGTCGTGATCTCGAGCCGGTGCCCGTCCGGGTCCTGAAAATAGATCGAGTGAGAGATCTGATGGTCCTGGAAGCTGAAGGCCACACCCCGTCGGCGCAGTTCGGTCTGAGCCCGTTCAAAATTGGCCCGGTCCGCTCGAAAGGCCAGGTGGCGGAAAGCGATCGAGTGTGGGTCGACCGAAGGCCGGGTCTCACTGCCGGAGGCTGGAAAGAGGGCTACGTTGGTTGCCCCAACCCCAACAACGGCTGGAGAATTGTTCCAGACTTCCTCATATTGCCGCTTCAGGCCCAACACTTGCTGATACCACTGGGCAGACCGTTCCACATCCGTCACTGCCAAGGCCACGTGATCGATTCCCTCCAAAGTGAACATCGATTTTCTTCCTCTGGTCCGGCCAACCCATTGGGGAGAAGCAGAGATTCCACTCGGAACAGGTTGACGCCAGACTGACCGCCAGAGACCAGTGGGATGAATATCCTCCCGGCAACCACTTGATTGATCTCCCGTCGCCGGCACCAGCCGTCTCTGTACACCCTGGGGGCGTTTTCAAGTCACAGATTTCTTACAGCGTCCCGGACGCGGGCCAGGCATTCAAGCATGGCGGGGATCGGGTCGTCTCCCTCGAACTCCAACGAGAGGGGGCCGTCAAATCCCACCTTCTTCAGGGCGGCTAGAGTCTGCGACAGGTCCAGCTGCCCATCTCCCAACACGACATCGTTGCCCTCCGGGTCAAAGTCCTTCAAGTGGACACCCAGAACGCGGGAACCCAGCTTCTCAATCGCCTCAACCGGATCCACACCGGCCCGGATGAAGTGTCCCAGATCGGCGCATGAGCCGATCCTGGGATCGCGGTCCTGAACGGCCTTCAAAACCCATTCCGGGCGGCGCCACCTTTCGTCCTCAGGGCCGTGATTGTGGATGGCGATTCGAATGTCGTATTGCCGGACGAGTCTCTCCAGGCTGTCGAAGGCATCTCGACTGGGGTCCGCGCTCAGGTTGCTGACTCCCAGGGCCTTTCCCAACTGGAAGAGCTTTTCGTTGTTTTCGTGATTGGCGCTGAAGGGCTCGACTCCGAAGGCGTTGACCCGCAGACCCGCCGAGGCCAGCTGCTCCCGCACCGCCCGGATCTGCTCTGGCAAAGAGGACGGATCCAGATGGCCTCGATACAACTCCACGTAACCCAGTTTCAGTTGGCGCGCCGCCGGTATGAATTCCGCCAGGCTGCGGAAGTTGCGCAGCGAATAGCTTTGAAAGCCCATCCTGAAAGGGCCGTACGATCCCTCGGCTTGAGGCTTCGCCGCCTCGCTCGGCTCTCCCTCCCCACCCTTCTCCCGGGAGCCGCAACGCGCCATCCCGACAATGATTCCGGCGCCCATCAGCAAGCGGCCTCCGCCACCCATGAACACGCGCCGGTTGATTCTCTTACGCTCTTGTTGCATTGGAACCTCCGATTCCGATCACCGGTGACCCGAAAGGGTCCACTTCGGCGCTCTGATTTGGCCTGCAACTCTGAGAGTTTTGCTCCCAGAGGCGTTTCGTTGACGACCCATGCCCCCTTGCCCTTGCCCTGCCTTCACCCTGCTCTGATGGGGGGTGATGGGGCGTTGGCGGACCAGACCCGTGCAACTGACAGTGACCGAGGGCAAAAAAACTGCGTCAGCGCCCGGCCAAATCCGGATGGCCACTCACTGACGTTCGTGGTTCAGTAACTGCGACAGAATTGCTCAACCCCGGGGTCCAGATATTTCTCGCTAAGCGCAGACTAGATTAGCCCTTCGAGTCCAATCTTGCAACGAGTCTTCAAGAGGCAAAGGTAGTCCCTTTAGCCCGCATTTCTCACACCCAATCTACTACGGCGGCGGATATGCCCGCGTCTACTGC
>JBHHYX010000424.1:0-4501 GCA_046757765.1 Acidobacteriota bacterium
ATTTGAGATTTGGTATTTGCAATCGTACTTTGGGAATTCGTGGTTGGGATTGGGGAATTCGAGTTCCCATTCCAATGGGTAGCCGGGCTTTCGGTCTCGGTACCGGGGTCGCAATCGGCCTTTCGACCAAGACGGGCGGCCCGAGGGTCGGTCACCCCGACTGGTCTCGATACCGACCCCGGCCGGGAAAGAAGAAGAGGAAGTGAAGAAGGGGAGCACTTTTTGGCAACCTGCCCTGCGCCTGGCGTGGGGAAAATGGTAGTCTGCTGGATGAGAAAAATTGAAATGAAACAATCGATCGCTCGACCGGTAACGCCTCTAGCCGTAGCTCTCACCCTGATGGGGGCCTTTCAACTTGCCACCGCCCAGCCCAAGCTCAAGATCTCCAAGCCCACCAGCTACCTGGTTGGAGACACCGTGGACGGCAACACCCTGGTGCTCACCAAGGATCTGGAACCACGCAAGCTATCGGAAATCGTCCAGTCCGATGCCAGAGTGGTGGTGCTGGTGATCCTGGGTGGCGCGGCGCCCACGGCTCCAGATTATCACCCCCTGAGGGGAGGGCTGTGGTGTCCGGACAGCTTCGACGACCTGCCCCTCCAGCGGGCTCTGATGCGGCATTTCAAGGATGCGCCGGTTCAGTTCGTGGCGGTGGCCACGACGCCGGCCTACAGTGATGTCTACGGCTTCGCCAAGGACGTGTTCCTGACCCGGCCAGACGACGATCCACTGCTGGTGTCCCAGGTCCGAACCTTTATCGAGCTGACGGAGAAGACGAAGAAGACGGATGTATTACCCTACCGGGAAATCTACTACGATCCCAAGTTTCGCCTGGCGCAGGACAAGAAAAGGGAGCTGGGCCCCAACTACGGGACCGTCTACCCCTGGCAGGGGAAACTTCGCTGGCATCTGGATCCACGCAAGTACGGGACCCCCACCTTGTGGATCCTGGACGGCCACTTGAAAGTGCTCCGGGAGCCTTTCACCGGCAACAACTACAACGACGATCCCCCTCAGATCCAGTACGGCTTTCAGGATGTCAAGGACGCCATCCAGCGATTTCTCGAATAGAACGTACTGACATGGGGGAGAACGAGGCTGCGGTACCTTGCCCAAAACTGCCACAAGAAATGCCTGAGGACGTTCTCACCCTGGCGTTAGCCCGCATTTCTCACACTCGATGGTAGCGAGGCGGTGGAGATGCGCGTGGACACAAGGCGTCGCGACCGAGGGCCCCGCAGTCGCACTGGACAGTACGTCGAGGAGCCCGACGGAGCGCAACGCAGTAGACGCGGGCATATCCGCCGCCGTAGTAGATTGCGTGCGAGAAATCCGGGTTAGTGACGGAAGTCTTCTTTGAGGAGAGTGGACGGGCGGCCCCGCCCTGAACAGGGGGTGCCTCTGGGAGGCCCGTCCCTGGCCGTGGCCCCGGACGGCTCGGTGCTGGTCGAGACCACCGACGCGCTTGCCGTGGTCAAGCTGGAGCGACAAAGAGTAGTCGCGGCCCGCGGGGACTATCCCGGATACCTGCCCGTGCGCGCCGACCTCTACGCGCGGGGTTGGAGCCGGGTGGTGCCAGAACCCCCAGAGTAGCGGTGGGTCAGATTTGCCGCCGGGGTCCAGCCCGAAACCACCACTGGATCGAAGGATTGACCCAACCAAACCGGCTTTGAAAGAAGAGGAACTGCCGGCATGAGTGATTCGATTCAGACCATACCCTTTGCAAACCTGGTGTTGGCGTTCATCCCGGTTATCGCTGTCATCGCAATTGCCTGGAAATGGAGGCTTGCTTACAAGAATGCTCTTTACGCGGTTTCGCGGATGCTCATCCAACTTCTGCTGATTGGGTACTTGTTGGCTTACTTTTTTGAAGCTGACAGCGCCTTGATCGTGGTTACCGTTCTCGCTGTCATGCTCTTGTCTTCAAGCTGGATCGCCTTGCGCACCATAACGATCCCTCGAAGGATACTGTACGTAAAATCCTTTTGGTCCATTGCGCTGGGCGGAGGCACAATTCTCTTTCTGATAACGCAAGGTGTTCTCGGCCTGCAACCATGGTATCTGCCAAGCTATATGATTCCTCTTGCGGGAATGATCTTTGCCGCTGCCATGAATAGTGTCAGCCTTGCCGGAGAAAGACTGGAGGCCGAAACCAACAGGAATATTCCCTATGAACGGGCGCGAGTCATTGCGCTTCACGCTTCTCTCATTCCTATTACCAACTCCCTTCTTGCCGTAGGTCTGGTTTCCCTTCCAGGGATGATGACAGGTCAAATCCTATCTGGGGTTTCTCCTTTCGTGGCCGCAAGATATCAGATCATGGTGATGTGCATGATCTTTGGCGCCGCGGGGCTTTCTTCAGCTCTGTTTCTGACTTTGGTCAAGTCCAGTTTTACAGCCAGAGAGGAAGGTGAATCTGTTGCGTAGCACTCAGGGCCGGCGAGATCCGATACGGCCAGCGGATCATAGGCATCGCTCTGTGCCGAGACGGGACCAGCGATCAGAATCTCGATAACGGCACAACAACAGATCAAGCAGATATTTACGGTCCGATTCATGAGTTACTCCTATGACCCAGGGTTGGAGTTGGCCGTACCAATCGAGCTTGCCTTGGCGGCCGGCTTCGACAAGGCGAACCGCCAGCCGATTGCCTCCATTTCCGGCTATGCGGATTTTCTCCGGTCAGGATTATGTTAATCTCAGCGGGGAGGAGCCGCGATGCCTTTTCACCGATTCAGCCTGTTTCCTCTTTTCCTGCTGGCCGCGCTCTTATCGTCACTCCTGGCGGCGGAGAGGCGCAAGATCATCATCGACCAGGATTGCCGTGGACCCGCGACGACGGATCTCCAGTCCGTGCTGCTCTTGGTTCAATCGCCTTCGACAGAGGTTCTCGGCATCACCGTTGTGAGCGGAGACCAGTGGCGTGACGAAGAGGTGGCACACACCCTCCGACTGCTGGAAATCATCGGACGCACCGACATTCCGGTCGTTCCCGGGGCGGTCTTTCCCCTCATCAACAATGAAGAAGAGATCCACCGCTGGGAGAAGCTCTACGGCAGGGTCGGCTACAAGGGCGCCTGGAACCAGGAGCCTCGCACCGAGTATGAGGGTGAGTGGGCAAAGAGACGCTATCACCCGCCCTTTTTCGTCCCGCCTCTCCCGGAGGGGGATCCGACCACTCAGCCGGCTGCCGAGGACGCCCCTCACTTCCTGATTCGAATGGTGCGCCGGCATCCTCATGAAGTCACCCTCTACGCCGGAGGGCCGTTGACCAACCTGGCCCTGGCCATCACCCTGGATCCGCACTTTGCGGAACTGGCACAAGAGCTGGTCCTGATGGGAGGAAGCATTAACCCGAGGGGCAAGGAGAGCGAGTTTGCCGACGCCAATCGGCGCGAATTCAACTTCTGGTGGGATCCCGAAGCCGCCCATATCGTCTTGCGGTCAGCCTGGCCCAAGGTCACTGTCACAACGGTGGATCTTTCCATTCAGACCCGTTTGCGCAAGGAGATGATTGCTGAGATTGAAAAATCCGGGACGCCGCTGGCGCGCTACCTGGCTCGTTGGGCCGACGAAGAATATATGTGGGACGAAGTGGCGGCCGCGGCCTGGCTCGACCCCTCCTTGATCCGCAAGGAAAGGAGCGTCTTCATGGATATCGACATCAGCCACGGTCCCGGCTACGGGAACACTCTCACCTGGAAGTCGGGAGACAATCCGGGTCTGGGGGAACAAGAGGTCCACGTCCAGCTCGAATTGGATTTGGAGAGGTTTTACCAGTTGTTTGTCGACCTGATGAGCGCCCCCACACCAGAAGCGAAGAGATAACGCTCACGCCTCCCTCCACGATCGTCAGGCTTGGGGATACACCGACGCAAGACCGGCTTGCGACGGTAACCCATCCGGCTTCCGAGGTAGCGGCGGCCAACACCCCTCTCCACCTGGTGGGCAAGCCGTCTTGGGTCCATCGGCTCCGGCACTCTGGGCAATGACCCTGTGGGGAAGTCCCGAATCAGCCCGACGGGTGAGCGCCGGGAGCGCCGTCGATCAGCCCTTCGTAACCCAGCCACTTGCGAAGGTAGGCCATCTGGCCGATGTGGTAGGCCTCGTGCCAGAGCAGGAAGTCGATTCCGTCCTCCAGAGATTGAACGTCGGTTGGGAACCGATCGGCGGGGACAGCGGCCGTCAGATCTTGCGGCCCCAACTCACCGAAACGTTTCCGCGCTCTCGCGGTGGCCTGGTCGAAAGCCGCTGCAACTTCGCCGATGTGAGGGTAGCGGCCAGCCTCCACCAGCTGGCTGTATCTTCCGAATAGGGGCTTCCAGGGCCGGGGACACCGGGCGCCCAGGAAGCTGGCCAGCCCACAGCGGCTCAGCGTCAGATGCCCGGCCAGCCAGATCATGGGATTTGCCTCTCGGGGCCGCTTCAGGCAGTCTTCCTGGGTCAGCGACTCAAGCGCGCGATGAAAGAGCCGGCCCGTGTTCTCAAAAAGGTCGAAGGT
>JBHHYX010000425.1:0-4435 GCA_046757765.1 Acidobacteriota bacterium
CAGTGGGGTCGAGAGCCAGGTCGCGTGATTGCCCGGACTCATGAGCCCAAGCAGCTGGGTGGGCGTGAATCTGGCGCCCGTCGGCTCCTCCACGAACATGGCCAAGCTGGGGTCGTAGTAGAAGCCCCTTTCCATCCCGGAAATGCTCCCCTTCACCGCCAGACCAGCGTTGGCGAGGTCGGCCTCGCGGAGGGCAAGCTGAATGCCCTTGACCAGCGCGGGGTCCTCCAGACTGGCAAAATCAACATGTTGGGTGAGCCCTACCGCCGGGGCCGCCCCGCTGTCAAACTCATGAACAAACTGTTTGACGGCTTTCAGTTCGACCGATGTGAAGACGGGCTTGAATCGGTCCAGGAAGCTGTTAATGGAGGGGAACCTGCCATCATGGTTGAGGCCAAAATGCCCGATTCGAGGAGCTGTCTCATCCTCATCTGCACTCTTTTCAAGCAGAGCCTCCTTCTGGAACAGACCGCGAAGTTTGGCACTCTCCAGAGGCTGATTGTTCTTCTCCCTGACAAATCCCGGGATGCTTCCAAGCTTGTCGCTGACCAGCGTGATGCGGTTGTTGCTGCCTTCGGGCAGGGTGTGACAATGGACACAGGACCGCCCTCCTAGAGCCCCATTGATGGCCCTGATGTGATACAGTTCAAGGCCCACTTGCCCCCCCACACGACCACCACTGTAGGTTCGAGTTGGAGGTTGCTGGGGATTGGGGGGGGTCAGAATAGAAAAGACGAACTCCTCAAAAGCCTTCATCTCGTCCTCACAGAGTCCCTTGGGACCTTGGTCCAGGGGATCTCCGCAGGGGTTCCCCGGGATCTGGGTGACGTCCTCGCCAAGCATGAGCGTGACAAAGGCTTCGTTGAATTGGAGGAAGTCTTTCTTGTCCCCACGCCAGTGGTAGGGAGCGTCCTGAAAATAGCGCTTCGTCTGGGGCGGAACTTCGAAATTCAGGAGTCCTTCAAGAGACTGAGTGACCATCTCACGCTTGTCATCGGGAGGTATGGGGTCGAAGGTCGCATTCGAGAGCATACGCAGCACAAAAACCACATCCTTTATCTGACCCGGCGCCCCCAGGATGGCCAGAATGTCCAGCCAGTTGGTGGCCGGCCCCAAAGGGGGAATCTCGTCCGGATTACCCAATCTCCAGCTGAGGCCGTCGGTGCGGCCCTCGGTGTGACAGCTGGCACAGGAAACAAATCCAGAGCCTGAAAGATCGGCGTCATAAAGAAAGGGTCGACCCGCCTGGATCCATTCCGGGCTGGGGTCAGTTTGCAGAGGGAAGGAAACCAGTTCTTTCTCCGTCACGGGATCGAAGATGCTCACAGAGTTGTCGATGCGATTGAGGACGTACAAGCGCGGGCCCTGTGGGGCGTCCAACAGCGCCAGGCCCCGCGGGCCCCAGCGAGCCTTGCCACCCACGGGCCAAGCAGTCGTATATTCGATCTTGCCCCGTTTCCACCTGGCGATGTTCGGCTGGCTGGCGGCGTCGGTTACAGGCTCGAGCACACCCAGACTGTCACTTCCAAAAGCGGTCACAAAGACCTTCCGAACCATCCCATCGACTTCATAGAGGGCCAGGTCGGTGGGCATGGCCAGCGACTCCGGCTTGGCCAGGATGGTTGTGCCGTCACGACCCAGGTTCAGATTTCGGCGATAGATGGTGCTGCTGCCGGTGACCGGAACAGCCACTCGATAGAGCGTGCTTTGCACGAAACCCGTGGCCTCACTGCGCACTTCTATCCCATTGTCGTTTTGGAAGTTCCTGGCTTCACCGCCGACAATGTAGAGGTCTCCGTTGGAAGCGAACCGCATGTTGAAGTTGGTGGAACCCAGGCGAGCCAGTGAGTTGTCGAAAAGGGGGAGGCCGGCGCCCACCTCGGCGGTCAGAATGTCCAGATCGTAGAGCGAGGCGGGAGCGGTTACTCCGCCTTTGAAGCCCAGCACATACAAACGCCCGTCGCGCACCTCAAGGGCTCGGGGTTCTTTCAGACCGAGGAAGGGAGCCTGGGAGGTCACCAGGTCGACTCGGAAGCTGGAGCCACTTTCTTCCCCGTCCGGGAAACGCGGTCGCAGCGTGACGGCGTCGAATATGCCGATGCCGCTCCAGCTGTTTTGAGCCACAAAAAGGGAGGGCACACCCCCAACGTCGCCAAAAGCCAGATCGACCGGTTCGTCACCCGTGCCGCGCGTCACCTCGATGGTGGCTGTCAAGACCTGGCCGACTTGCTCCAGCCGTCCCATGCTCACCGAGTCTCCCAGGAAGTTGGCGGTGTAAAAACGATCGGCATTACAGCGCACGGTGACCGGCTCCAGGTCCACTCCCACGCGAGCGAGGAAACGATCGTGCAAGGGAATCTCCTCGTCCGTGTCGTAAATCTCAAGAGAGTTGTCGGGCGTGTTGCAGGCTAGAATATAGGTCTTCTCCCCGATTTGACAGACGTCAATAGGCTTGCCTTGAGGGCTCTCCACATTGAAATAGTCGGTGCGTCCCTGGGCTTCCAGGGAGGCAAAAAAAGCCAACCCCACAGTAGCCGCAAGAACGAGCAGCGATGGAGAAGGTCGTGGTGACGAATGCACAATGGCACCCCCTTCTTGTTTCGTTTCCGAAACACTTTCAGATCGATCTTTCCTGAGTGGGGTTGATTCTAACAGAAATTGAAAGAGTCTCCCTACAACCTCAGAAGCCTCAAGTCAATAGCCGGCACCGGCTCTTATCGATCGGCAGATCGAAGAGCTGGGTCACAACCTGCCCTTCCTGACTTCCCTCTCAATTTCTATTCAACCCTTGGTTTGGGGCGACCTTTCTTCCTATATCGTTCTTCCTTGGTTCGGCTTCGGGACAACACCAGGAAATCACGTAGAAGCCAGAGGCCTGAATGCCACAATTGTCGTCACCCGGCTGGGCTTCGTAGTTGATTTTCACTTCCCGCTCCAGCGCCACCGTGAGGGAGTTGCCTGGCCGAAGCGCCGGGTCTCTGACCACTCCGTCCTAGGTGCGTCCTTTCCAGACCGGTACCTCGAACATCGAGTCGGGCCCCTGGCTTTCTAGCATCACCTGCATTGGAGCGCCAAAGCGGTCGTAAAACTCCAGAGCGAGCGTCGCGTCTTCTCCCACATTGGTCATCATGAGGCTGGTCTTGAACTGGATGTTTCCGGTCACGCCGTCACCGAAGAGGGGGAAGTAGAAGGTGTCGATGACCTCCGGCCCCTGGGTCTGGGCGACCATGCCCAGCTTCTCCATGGTCTCGGCGTCGAGCGGCTCGGCAAAGTAGAGGTGAGCGTTGTCAGCTCCGCTCTTCAGGAATTGCCAGGCCTCCGGATCGGTAGTTGCGGAAGCCGGATCCCCGGTGTAGACGGCAAAGTCGAACTTGAGAGCGCTCTGCCAGTCGAACGGGATGGGAACAACCCCCTGAGGACCGTCGATCTTCTTGGTTTCCTCGTTCCACTTGTTGAGTGTGATGGTGCCCGATTCGTTGTACTCCTGGATCGCCTTGTTGGTGGCGCCGAAGTTGAAGTGGCAGTCTTCACAGTCGGTGGCATCGCGCTGGACGATGTGAGAATCGAACGAGGAGAGGATGAAGTTGGTCTTCCCGTCGAAGGTGTGGGAGTTCAAGGCCCCGACCCGCACTTTCCCGTTCCTCTTGAGGAGCAGCTTGAAGTCCTGAACCTGAGTATTGGGACGGCTCACTGCACCCTCGAGCAGGCTCTCGAAGTGGCAGCTGACGCAGTTGATCACCGACACCTCGTGGCATGCGCCGCAGTCAACGTTATCCCCATGGATGACGTGGGCGGGCGTATCGGAGAGCTGGCTATGGCAGTCCTCACACTCGACCCTGATGGCACTGGTCTCCAAGAGCGAGGTGTAGGCGACCCCGTCATCACCATGGAGCTCCTCCTTGGAGTGGCAGTCCATGCAGGTGAGACCGGCCGCCTGGTGGACGTCTACGCCAGCGAACTTGTTCCTCTCCAGCTTCTGACGGCTGTGGCAGTTGAGGCAGGTCTCTTCCTGGACGTTCCATTGCGTGTCGTGGCAGTCATTGCAGCCTGGCACATAGGTCGCCGGGTCGAACGGGTTGCCGGCCGCGTCCTGACCTGTCGAGGAGTGGCACTTCAGGCACCCCAGGTCTTCGATGGCCACCCCGGTGATGCTCTCGAATCCTCCATTCTCCGCCTTGTAGGCTGTCCGCTTCCCTTCCCGCGTGAAGTGCAGGCTGGTGTCAAAGTGGCTTTGGGCGGCCACCCAGACCACGCTGAAGAGAGCCAGCGGAGTTGCAGCGAGGAGGAGTTTCCCTTTCATTTCTGTCCCCCCTCTCTGGGTCCGTCACACGGACCTCCTGAAGTAGTATCTACATCATACGTAGTAGATTGTTAGCAAACGGGGGCGGCGAGGCTACTCAGATCACCGACTCTCCCGGCTACGATTTCGAACCCG
>JBHHYX010000426.1:0-4433 GCA_046757765.1 Acidobacteriota bacterium
CGGAAGAGCGCCTGAATCGCACTCAGGAGGTCGAGGGTTCGAATCCCTTCGTCTCCACCAGCTCCTTTGTTGGCCAGCGGACACTTTCGGCCCTTTCAGCCTGTGACGTTGTCTGACGGAAAGTTCCTCGAGAATAACCTGGTCATCGCCCGCCTCGACAAGGTCTCTCGCAACGAGGAAGTGCGGGAGAAGCTCAAGGCCCCCAGCGGACCCCCTGGGCGAGGCGCCCAAACGCGGGCCGAGCAGGGGGGCTGTCTGATTGACGGCAATGTGTCCTTGTGTCCGTGCCGGATTCTGTGAAATGCATCCTTTACAAAAGGACACATTTCCGGTTTGAGCTTCTGCAGGGTTACGTGGATACCGTCCTGTTCCGCGATGTTGTGGAACGCTATCGCGTGACCCAGGTGGCGCGCAACCCGGCGGGCGGCTTCAGCGTGCATCGGTTATACCAGGACCTGCGCTCGCAGGGACATGGCATTGGCAAGGACTCGGTACACGCCATGCTGGGACATCTTCTTGACGCGTTTCTATTGTCCGCCGTGCCCCTCGCCACCGAGTCGGAGGGCAAGCGCAACTCGAATCCGCGCAAGATCTACCCGGTGGATCCCGGTTTGATCCGCGCCTTCGATGCGAGCGGCCGTTCCAATCTGGGGCCCGCGCTCGAAACGGCGGTCCTGAACGAGATCGAACGACGTCGCGCCGAGGTGGGCTACGTGAAGACATCCGAGGGTTTTGAGGTGGATTTCCTGGTCGATTACCCTAGTGCGATCTCGGAATTGATCCAGGTGTGCGCCGAGTGACGACACCTACCGGGCTCTCGACTCCGCCACGCGACTCCTCACGGCAGTGTCGGCGCCGCAAGCGAGCGACGTCGAGAAGATGAAGATGGAGCTCCTGCGCCAGCGCTTCGACGAGCAGGTCCGCCACGAGAAGCGCAAGAGCGCGGGGACGGCCATCGAAAGCCGGGCCACCGGACAGCTCAAGCCCTGGCGCGAAGTGGTCAGCCCCCACCAGGACGGGATTCGGCGTTCGCCGAATCGCAGGCGTACCAGATGCAAATGGCGGCGCTCAGGACCGTACACACAGGAAAGGACTGGGAAATTGACTGGGAGGCTCTGGCAGCGCTTGGGCCAGCGCCGGTGCCCGTTCGTGACTCGGCGGCTGAAGACGCCATACGTCTTGCCATTAAGTGGTACGTTCCGAGCCTCTTAGAACGCCTGTTTGGAAAGGATAAGCATAAATTGTCTCGACTCCAATCCAATCTGGCGCAGGCTAGGATAAGAGATGAGCACGAGCATGAGCGTAGACTCCGTGGGCATTGGCGTAGATTGGGGATCAGGAGTCAGCGCGCGGCTTTAGCGCGTGGCGTCCTCGAAGGAGACCAGACTATCATTGAACAGCTTACGCAACGTGTCGCGCCCATTATGCCTTTCTACACCGGCGCAGCGGGCGTCGATTTGGTTACTGCCGTCGACAGCTTCCCGACGGTGTGTACCAAGGCCAAACTGAGTAGTCTGGACGTGGTTCCGGACGAGCAAGTCTACTTGGGAAAACGTGGAAATGCACTTACCAAGCCGATGACAAGGAGGATGCGCTCAACGGCGATTCAAGACTACGTGTGTGGCATAGGTCTGCGAATCGCAAGAGACCTCGTTGACTTTATAGGGGCTGAGACCGTCTCGGTGGACGTCATTTTGGTTGCTCCCTCCACCTCAACCGGACACGAGGAAGAACGAGTTCTGCTCTCGGTGAAGTTTGCGGCGGACCGCCTCCGAGGACTCATACTCGATGCCGTGGACCCATCCGACTGTGTTCAAGCTAACCTTGAGCACTCCATGTCCTATTCAAAAACTGCTGGGCTACAGACGGTTTCATCATTGTGGGACAACTAGGGCCGGCCAAAACATACCGCAACGGTATTGAACGGAAACGGCTTCGATGCGCCCCACCTTAAGAGTGTCCAGGTGGGGGGTGTAGGTCACGGAAAGCTGCGGATTCGGGGTTGGTTCCGATTGGCTCTGACAGCTCTTTCACCGCTACAGGAAGCAGGGAGCTACTAAAATGGAGTGTGAGTCGGTATTGCCCCCCTCATTTCTTGTAGAAAGGGTTGGTGCCGTATGGGTGCCGTCGGAGCCGTCATTTTCGCGCGTTTTGGCGCGTTTGTTGCGGACTACAAACCATGTAACTACTACGTTGTCAATATTTTCCAGTGAACTTTCAAGCAGAGGGTCGGTGGTTCGAGTCCAGCACGGCTCACCAATTGCTTGCACAAGCGGCCACAGGTTGTTCCGGGAGGAGGATAATCTCTAACAGACCTTCGATCCACAGCTGGCCTACCACCCGCCAGCGTGATGGGGAAACGGCGGGCTCACGCCCACCGCTCGCCCGGAGGAGGGCACTTGGATCAAAGCCAGCCGTGTTGCGCGCACGGCGCAGATCACGTGATGCTCCCCAAAGACCTAAGTCAAGTCTTCGGCTCATTGCAAGTTTAGAGTTCGGATGATTACAAGTTTTGCTGTCGGCCAATTGAAAATCGACACTCCGGCCAATTGCAGGGACTGGCACCGGCGGGTTCCGGTTCGCTCGCCCGATGGGGCGTCGCGTCAGCAGGCCAGCCACTGACGCCAGAATCGTTATCGCACAGACCCAACCCCACGCCCATGGAGGTGAACGGTGACGCCAGCGTCTTCGGAAGCCACCAGCTCAGTGGTGGCCTTGTTCAAGGGCCTGTCTCGCTCTGGGTGCGAGCACACCAAATAGCAGCTGAGCGGCGAGCCGGTTACCTGTGGTGTTCCAATGGCTGTCGTTTCGCTTGTAAAGGCGGCGTCCCTGCCTGTGAGCTTCGCGAAAATGAGACAGTAGATCGTAGAACTCGACAGCGTTGCGGGCGCACCACTGCTGCAACAGGAATTGGGCCCGGTCCCATTGATAGTCGGAGGAGGTTCTGCGATCGTACTCCACAAGCGCCTCTCGTAGGGTAGGGTCCACCTGGATCTCGTCGGGATACACTGCCACCAGAAAGCCGATTCCCCGTGCCTTCAGCAGACTGCGCATTTCGATAAGGGAGTCGAAGACGTAGCGCTCGAATTGCTCGAAAATAGGAGGTCGGTCTACGCGGGTGAACGTCATGCGGGCGGAGAGCATCCTCAGGTAGTCTGCTGTGGGCAGAGAGACGGTTTTCTGCCTCGACTGAACCGGGCTGCCAGGCGGCCCGGATTCCCCCGAGGATCCTCGAAGGGGCTGAGGCGCCGTTCCTTGTGGCGCCGGCAAGAGACGCTGCTGTGAGGAATGGGTCTCCCTTCTCTGGGCCGTTGCTTCGCGCCGCGCACTGCTGAAGTGTTTGAAAACTGTCCATTTCTCCCGCAAGAACAAAAACAGCCGGCTGCGGAAGACTAAAGGCTGGCCCAGGAGGGTGGCGTAGAAATCTCGGCCCTCATAGACGTCGACGGGAACGCTGCCGACTACGATCCGCTTTCTGCCGGGATGGGCGTCGAAGAAATCATTACCGGCATAGAATCCAACGACGACCAGGTCGGGGTTGTATTGCAGACCGTACTTCTCAAGCAAGGCCAGTTGCTCTGCAGTGTGTGTCTGTGGGTAGCCGGCACTGATGATCTCGACTCTTCCTTCCCCGAACTCCTGCTCAAAGCGCCTTTCCAGAAGAGCGGTGTAATTGTTCTCCTGCCCTCCCATCCAATTGAACGAATCGCCAAGGATTAGGATCCGGAAGGTGTTTGGTCTTCGGTCGTGGGGATAATCCCGGTCATTGAAGCCGAATTCGTTGGCCTGCTGATTTCCGTAGCGAGCGTAAGGACGAACCCGAAATCCCATATCGGGATCGAAGACATAGAAGGCATCATGGAAGATCAGATCGTTGAATGCCAGCAACAAGAACTCGAGCGCCAGGAAAGTCAGCACCAAAACTAAGAGTATTTTTGAAGCCAAGCGAACGGCGGCTCCAAACCGCCTCTTTGAAGCCATCTTCCTCTTGGGCACGGGAATCATAATAGCATTCTCAAACCTATGCGGTGGCGGGATGAAGGCAGCGTTACCGGGTCGGGTACGGCCGAAGTCGGTCGAAAGGAGGGTCAGGTATGTTACTTTGGAGCCTTTCAACCGGACGGCGCCCTCTTCAATCGCCGCAGCTCAAGTAAACCGTGACCCAAGGATGGGCGTAGTCCAGGATCACCAGATCGTCTTTACCATCCTCGTTCAGGTCGACTGATGCGAGGCCCCAGGGGTGCTCACCTCCGGTCAGGCGGGCCATACGGAATGGGGGCGATCCGCCCAACAGCAACAGGACTTCCGGCGACTGCCAACTGGTGACGGCGGCGTCCCCCACACCGTCGCCATTGAAATCTCCCACCGCGATATTCTTAGGGTTTGCGCAAGAATAGATTGGCAGAGTTGGCGCTCAGATTTGCACCAGATTT
>JBHHYX010000427.1:0-4416 GCA_046757765.1 Acidobacteriota bacterium
ACAACGCTCTCCAGGTATTCGACCCGATAAGTCACTCCCAAGCCTTCTGGTGAGAGATTCGTTGCTCTTTCCCAGAGAGACGTTGGTCCGCAATCCGAGAGAAGTAGAGATCCTCCTGCAGTTCCAGAGCCTCTTGTAGCAGGCTGAAGCTCACACTGGAGATCGATCTGGCCCGAATTCTGGAGAGCTTTTCCAGCGCTTCATATGTCTCATCGTCAATGGTGACATTAATTCTCTTCCTCGTCGTCGCCATGCGGCTTCCTTTCGCCGGGGCAAGTGTATCACCAGTGCATCACTCAGTCAATGGGCGCTGCCCGGTAGCCCGGATTTCTCACACTCTGTCGTAGCCGGAAGCGTGGATGATTCCCGCTTGCTAGCCTCGATACTCGAGGTTGAACAGAGCCCATCTCGCCATCATGACAAAGTTGATGATGAAGGAGACGATCCCCACAAAGAACAGTCCCAGAGAAACAAACAGAACCGAGCCGTCCTGGCTGACGATTCCCACAACCGTGGCCACGACACCCACCGTCAAGAGGAGGTGCGAGGCACGGGCAAGCCGGCGGCTGTAGAGTTCCCGCATGGCCGGTACCGGTCGGGTTCCGAACTCAGGCTGGAAACGCTCTTGCCAAACCCATAAGGGAAAGAGCTTGAATGCCACCGTGGTGATGGTCAGAACAATCCAGCCCAGCAAGCCGGCGTAGCCATATGCAAACTGGAGCCGAGCCCTGAGCGGGTGGTCCGGTGACGGCACGCCGCAAGCCAGAAGCAAGCCCGTCAACGCCGTAGCCGACAGGATCAACAGCGGCACGGTCTCCCACTCCCGGGCCCGCCCCCTGAGCAGGGCGCGTGTGGGGCCCCAGGCCTGCCAGATCACTGCCACCAGAAGCAGCGCGGCAAAAGGAGCTTGCCAGGGAACATCGGCCAGCCAAGAACCCACCAGGCCCAGTGTACCGATCTGCAGAAGCCAGAATCGGACGGGCAGGAATCGCCTGCTGCCCCTGGTGGTGGGAACCAGCTTGAGTTCAAAACCGAATATCATGGTCGTCACCCAGCCGACAGCCGCAAGATGGATGTGAGCGAAGAGGTTGGACATGAACGTCCCGCCGAGAAGGGGGAACTCCAAGTGCCACCCCTTGTTGATACCCAGGAGTACGCCCAGGAGAGCTGCCAGGACAAAATAGACAAGCGAGGCGGCAACGTGTCGGGCCACCCAGTCTCCACGCAAGGCCAGGGGCCACACCGCAGAGAAGTTGAAGAGCTGAACGAGAGCGGCCGCCAGGATCAGAAGGGTTGCCCAGGCGAGGCCATTCCAGGTAGCGCGCCAAAAGTGAGACACCATCCCCGAGGTTCCCACCAAGAATAGCAGGAACTGAACTCGAGCTAGACGGACCGAGCGAGCCCGCACGTGTAGGCTCATGGGAGCCAGTCTCAAGAGAACACCCATCATGAGCGAGGTGACAAACCCCAGGGTGATCAGGTGGGTCATGGCCAGGAATTCGGGCGAATAGAAATACTCCAGGAACTGGTCGTGCCGAATCCACATCCACAGGGTCCCGCCAATGAGCGATGCCATAGCGGTGAGCATGAAGGGCTCTTCCGATCGAGTGTGCATGATCGAGACCCGATGTCCATCCTCGGACAGCTTCTCTCCCTCCCGCATGAAAAAGCACCCCTGTCTTGACCCATGCCGGCCCATCGGAACCTGTTGTCCCCCTTGAACCGGCAACGAACGTAGGCTGTTGGCCCGCATTTCCCATGGGGGGGTGGTAGCGAAGCGCCGGAAGCGGCACACTGAGAAGGCGTTAGGACCGCACGCACACCCAGTCGCAGCCGACAAAAGAGAACGAAAAAACGCTCCGTCCCCTAATCTTCGTGAACTTGTGCATCACTCAGTCAATGGGTGCTGCCCTGACTTGTTGATCCCGCCTCGCCGATTCCTACCGCCTGAGGAGCCCCAAAAAAGGCTCCGTCCCCGACTCTGTCCGCTGTCCCTCACTCCTTGAGCAGTTCTCGAACCGTCTCCAGGTTCCCGTCATTGGGCGCCGGCGCCAATCCCAGAAGATGGGCCATCAGGGGATAAATATGGACGTTGACAAAGGGCCGGATGAGGCGGCCTTTTCGGAAGGCGGGTCCATGGGCTAGGAAGAGACCCTGCATCGATTCCAGTTGATTATCAAAACCATGGCTGGCGCGTGCCATTCTGCGGCCCGCCGCTTCAAGCTCAGAGACCCGGCCGTGGGTCGTGATGGTCCAGCCCTCATCAGCGATGGCGATCAAAGGAGCAATCCTGCGGTGCTCTCGGTAATGAAATCGCTCCGGGATTTCTTCTTTTCGGTAGACCTCCAGATGTGGGTGGGCGCCTCTTAAGGCCTCGAAGACCTTGTCCACGTCTGCCGGCCCCGGTCGAAGGGCGGCTACGGGCGACCAATCAACCACACGGAGGCTGGAGAGGTCCAGATAATCGTCCAGGAAGATGCGGCGGGAGGGGTCGAGTTCGGTCATGCCATGGTCGGACGTGAAGATGAGATTCACCCGCTCCAGCAGGCCTCTGGAGGCCAGTCCGTCAATCAGCAGGCCGGTCATCTCATCCAGGTGGCGAACCGCTTCCCGCAGCTCTCCTGACTCGGGCCCGAAGTCATGGCCGACCGAATCGGTGGTGGAAAAATAAGCGGCCAGAAAAACAGGCCGCTCCTCTTCGGGCAGATCCAGCCAGGCCAGGACTTGATGGACACGGTTGCGGTCGGACATCCCAGCCTTGTACTTGACCCAGTAGGTGGGCCGGTAGCCCTTGATCTCCGCTTCTGATCCAGGCCAAAACAGGGTGGCGCTCTTCCTGCCCGCCCTGGCCGCCGTCACCCAGATCGGCTCTCCACCCCACCAGCGACTGGCGGCAACGGCTTCCCGGTTCGCCAGGCTGAAGGAGGCGTCCAGGAGCGGATCATACATGTTGTTGGCTACGATTCCATGGTGTTCCGGATAGAGCCCGGTCACAATCGAATAATGGTTGGGAAAAGTCTTGGTCGGAAACACCGGGATCAATCGCGCGGCCCGAACCCCTGTGGAGACCAGCCTGTCCAGATGAGGGGTCTGTGTCCGATCCAGGTAATCCCAGCGAAATCCGTCAAAGGAGACCAGAATGAGCCTCGGATTCGTGCCCCGCCCGCAGCCGGAGAGACAGGCCAAAACGAGTAGGGCTGGAATCCATACCGAAAGTCCCCTCTTAACCGCCTGCACGACCAGCCACTCCTCTTTTCTTAAACGTCGATCCCGATGACAATTCTTTCCAGCCCATCCGGATTGGTGAGATCTAGAAGGATTTTGAAGCTGGAGTCAAGTTGGATTCGTTAGAATGCGAACTCGGGCGGAATTTACCCACCGCGGGTTGAGGGCGGCGCGGGCGCCCTCCCGAGTTCTTGAGGGTTTGAGAGAAGACTCCAAAAAGAGCACTGAAATGTCCACTTTCCCGGCAAGGTTTTCTGCATGGAAGAACTGATCGGCGGCTTCTCGAAGTATTGGATGGTTCACTTGCTGCTGCTTCTGTATACGCTGGTGCTCGCATTTCACGCCTGGTCGGGAGCTGGACTCGGATCGGGTTGTGCCTCAGTTGCTCACGGCGGGTCAGGTGTTCTCCGAAGGGGTGAGCGCTTTTTTGGTGGTGGCCATGGTCGCTGCCGCCATGTCGTCGCTGGACAGTGTATTGCTGGTGACGGCGTCAACGGTGGAAAGGGACATCGCGGCTTTGCTCCGAAGAGCCCGATCCACGCAGGCGAAAGAGATCCGGGCCACCAGAGCGTACGTCGTCTTGTGTGCTTTCATCACCCTGTGGATCGCGCGTAATCCCCCGGGAGGCATTGTGGCCTTGACGGCCTTTTCCGGGGCCCTTTACGCCGTCTGTTTCTTTCCGGCGGTGATTCTGGGGCTCTACTGGCGGCGGGGCAACGGTCGTTCCGCCCTGAGTTCGTTCCTGGCTGGACTCGGGGTCCTGCTCGGATGGAGACTGCTGCCCTTCGGCGCCACCGTCCATGAGGTGTTCCCCGGGTTGTTGGCCTCACTGTTCACTTACGTGCTGGTCGCCCTGAGGACTCCACCTAACAGGAAAATGGAACATCTTTTCGCCCTCCGCGGAGCCCGCAACCTCGATTGCCGAAAGGGCTAGCCGAACGGAGCCCCGACCGTGAGGGAGGGGAGTGTCACGGCTCAAACTCGCCGTCCCCTTCCGGTCGCTGACGCTTCCGGCTCCGTTTTCGTTGTCTCCTCGTAATCCGCTTCTCGGCGCTATGAGGTGCTCGCTACCACGGCGCCTTTGCCGCTTCACCACGACACTCTATGAATAATTCGGGGAGTAGAGTCGAGAGGGATGGAGCGGGAAACGGGATTCGAACCCGCGACTTCAACCTTGGCAAGGTTGCACTC
>JBHHYX010000428.1:0-4409 GCA_046757765.1 Acidobacteriota bacterium
TTCCTGGTAGTGGTGCTTCAGGGACTTGGCGTGGTCGATGAGGCAACCGCGCTCTTGGGGATGTGGACAGGGCTGGCGTTGGTGCTTGCTTCGTTAGGCTTGCTGTTCAGTCACCTGGGGCCTGGGGCCCGCTGGGGGTTTCTGTACGTGTTCAGGAGGCCAGGCACCAGTTGGATAGCTCGCGGGGCTATTATTGTGACGGTGCTTGTTTTTCTGCGAATCCTGGTCTTGCTCCCTTCAGTGCCGGGGTTGGAGGGGTTGCCGTGGAGCCAAGAGACGCTAAGCGGCATGATTCTACGGGGAGCGGTCTTGCTATTCGCAGCGGCATTCATGGCATACAGCGGTCTGGTCCTCTCTTCGTGGAACAGCATTGCCTTCTGGAACACGCCCCTGTTGCCGATTCTCTACGTGGGTTATTCGTTCTTGGGGGGAATGGCAATCCTGCCGATCATCGAGGTGATTACTAGAGGGAGAGGAGGCATGGAGACAGTCAGCGCAGTTCTCTGGCCGTCCCTTTTGCTCTTGCTCCTAGGAAACGGGTTGGTGCTCTTGCTTTACATATCGGGCATGTCCACAGGTACCGTGCCGGCTCAGGAGTCAGTACGCCGTTTGCTGCGCGGGCCGTATTGTCGGAGCTTTTGGGGAGGGACTGTGGGGATCGGCTTGGTGGTCCCGACCATCATCGTGGCCTCTGCGTCGGGTGGCCGGTTGGGGGCAGATACAGTCTCTGTTCTGGCCCTCGTGTCGGCCTGTGTTGCCATTTTGGTTGGGGGCTTTCTGCTCCGGAACAATGTTCTTCGGGTAGGTGTCTATGGCTATCCGGTCTGAGGAATCAGAAAGAGACGCTCAAAGGTCAGCCGGCGCCTGATGACCGTGAAGGTGATATTGATGGGCGAGCTCAAGCGGTCGGTGGGTAAAAAGGTGGTGGAGATAGAGCTTCCCGAGGGTAGCACGGTACAGATGCTGGCGGAAAATCTCCTGCCCCGATGCGGAGCAGCGTTTGCACGGCACGCGCTGACAATAGAGGGATCCTTTCAGCCCCATCTAGCAGTTTTTATCAACGGAGTTCAGATCGGGATCCTGGACGGAAATAAAACTGTCCTTACTGGCGGAGAGGTGGAGTTGATGCTCCTGTCCATGGTCGAGGGTGGATAGGGGCAATGCGGGACAGCTAGGCAACGCGAGGGAGGAAGGCATGGTCACCGCTTTTGAAGGAAGAGATGTCCAGTCGCAGCCCGTTTATCGGCCTGGTGGGAAGCGGCGTGAGACTCCGACGAGCGACTGGGTGCCCACCACGTGCCGTATGTGCCTGGTGGGCTGTGGCGTGCTCGTCAATGTGAAAGATGGGAAAGTGCTGAACGTGATCGGAAACCCCCATTCACCCAAGAACCGGGGACGTATGTGCGCAAAGGGCAAGTCGGGGATCATGAACCACTACAACCCGAACCGGGTGGCCAGACCACTCAAACGCACCAATCCGGAAAAGGGAATCGGCGTGGATCCCAGATGGCAGGAGATCTCCTGGGAGGAGGCCATAGAGAAAATCTCCCGGAAGATGCAGAAGATCCACAAGGAGGATCCACGGAAGTTATACGTTCAAACCTGGGGGGGGAGCCAGGAGTTCACTACGTGGCTGGGGCTGCTCCGTCCGGCCTTCGGCACTCCATACATCCAAACGGGGATCTCTCCCACCTGCGGCAAGACAGTCCATTCGATCCAGTTCATCACGGCGGGAGGGTTTCACCAGGAGCCTGATTTTACCCACTGTAACTACCTGATCGACGTCGGAACACAGATGGGCGTGGCAACCCGGGAGGGATTCAATCACCAGGTGCCCGATTGCGCAAAGGCGCGGGAACGAGGCATGAAGCTGGTGGTGGTCGACCCGGTTGGAAACAACGCAGCAGCAAAGGCGGACGAATGGCTTCCTATTCGTCCCGGGACCGATGCCGCCTTCGGTCTGGGGATGCTGAATGTCTTGCTGAACGAGGCACAGATCTACGATGCAGAGTTCCTGAGGCACTACACCAGCGCCGGATACCTGGTGGGACCGAATGGGAAATACGTGCGTGACTCCGCCACCAGGAAGCCACTCCTCTATGATCAGAGCGACGGCAAGATAAAGACTTACGACGATTCGACGCTGAAGGACCCGGCCCTGGAAGGAGAGTACTCCGTTCACGGACAGGGGGCAGAGCCCGCCTTCGAGCTCTTGAAGGCCCGGGCCGCCGGATATCCGGCCGAACGGGTGGAGGAGATCACCTCTATTCCGGCCAGGACCATCAAACGAATTGCAAAGGAGTTTGGCGAGGCAGCCCAGATCGGCACCACGTTTAAAATCGATGGAGTGGAAGTTCCCTACCGTCCGGTCTGTCTTGACTGGGACAGGGGGCCACAAAGCCACAAGCACAGCTGGCATCACACCTGGGCCCTGACCCTGGTCAACCTGGTGGTGGGGGCGCTGAATGTGGTGGGCAGCATGCACAGCATCAACACGGGGAGCAATGCCCTGTTCAAGACGCAACCGGAGGCAGGGCAGGACGGGATGCTGACCAACGCCGGCTCCATTGCACGTGGAGGGGGGCACTATGCAGCCTTTCCCGGACGACCTGCGGCGCGCCCAGAGCGATGGGATCTCTTTGAACTCTTCCCGGTTGCAGCTCACACCAGGACACTGGTCCCGGAGGTTCACAAGAATCCTGAGAAATGGGGGATTGATCACAAGATAGAGATGCTGATTCATAATCCCGGGAACCAGGTGATGGGAGGCTGGGGTGATGCACAGGCCGTAGTGAATTGGTACAGGAGTATCGATCTGGTCGTCGGGTTTGCAGTGGAGATCAACGAGACCCACGAGCTGGACGACGTTGTGCTGCCTGCCTGCACTTACCTGGAGCAGGGAAGCTTTGACGACGGCCTGGTCTATCCCATGCCGGCAATCGCCGGGGAAGACGAGGGGTTCTGCCAGATCCAGCAGAGGGTGATAGAGCCGCCGGAAGGAGTACGTAGCACGGCGGAAGTGCTGATGGAAATATACCAGCGTGTGGGAATCCTGGACGAGGTCTATCATGTGTTCAACCGGCTCAAGGGGCTCAAGCCTTCCCATTTATTGGAGCCGGGCAAGCGCTACACCATAGATGAGGTCAGCGATAGGCAGGCCAAAAGTGTGTTCGGAGACGAGTATGGTTGGGACTGGTTCAAGGAACACGGAATTCGTGTGTGGCGCCGAGATGTGGACGAACGTTACCCCGGCCGCTTTATCAAAGCACGGATACCCGTCTATCTGGAGCATTTTCTAGACCGGAGTGAGGAACTAAAAGTGGTGCTTAGGGATTTGGGCCTTGACTGGGACCTCTCGGACTATGAGCCGACTCCTCAGTGGAGACCCTGTGAACCCTTTAAGCAACTCCGACGGGGAGAGATCGATGCCATAGGTGTGAACTACAAGCTGCCTTACACGTATGGCTCACAGGGTAATGCCAACCCATGGATCAACGAGCTGTGTGATAAGCTCCCTCATTCCTACGGGGTGCTGATCAATACCAGGCTTGCCAAGCGAAAAGGCATCGAGGACGGAGACCCCATCTGGCTGGAATCCCCGGTGAAGAAGGTGAAAGCAGTGGCCCGCGTAACACAGTGTGTTCATCCGGAGGTAATCGGCATTGCGGGAAATTCCGGGCACTGGTCACGGGGCAAGCGGATTTCAAGGGGCAAGGGTGTAAACTTCAACGGGTTGTTGCCCTATGGCGAGGATAAGATGGACCTGATATCGACGGCCTTGGACCAGTGCGCACCGCTCAAAGTTTACAAGGCCTAGCCATCTTGCACCAGGCCCGGCGCTTCCCTCTCACCTTCCGACCTGTTTCTCTGAACAGTTGATAGACTCAACGAGCGGACAACTCAGCTTGCGGGTACGGGTTGAGCGACCGGTTGGCGCGCATCGATCGGAACAAAGTAAAAGTAATAGAGGATAAAGGCCAGGGCGAAGATGCCTCCGCTGATGATGTAGAGCGTCTGCCAATCCCCAACCGCCATCATGGGGCCGGCCAAAGCGGCCGCGATCCCCATCGGAAACTCCACGAAGGCGTGCATGATCCCGTTGGTCGTTCCGCGCTCCCTCTCCTTTACGACTTCCATCGCAAAGAGGCTGAAGATCGGGTCGGATATCCCCCTGTTCGGAAAGGACCCGCCCATGAAGAGAATGGCAAGGACGTAATAGGCTCCCGCCCAGACGATGCTATGGGACATACCTAGCAGAATGAGGCATGGAATGCCGAGGAGCTTGACGAAAGTTACTGTGCGAACCCGGCCTAGATGGCGTACGGCTACAGGAACAAAAATCGTTACAACTGCTGTCAGGATTGATCCGAGAGCAAAGACGAGACCGATCTGGGCTGTGGAGGCTTTCA
>JBHHYX010000429.1:0-4385 GCA_046757765.1 Acidobacteriota bacterium
CCGAGCCTCGGGCCCCGGCTTCAATAGCTCGCAGCAAAGGCCGTTGCTGCAGAAAGTCACGCGAGAAGATCCCCTTGCGCATCTCCTCCCGCGTACCGCCGCCAGCTTCCAGAAGACGTAGATAGAGAAGCTGAGAGGCGTAATTCCACTCGTAGAGGGCCGAACTCGAATCCAGACCCTCGTAGCATTGAAGACGGATGAGCTCCGTTTTCAGGATCCGGCTCAGAACCTTGGCGACCTCAGTCTTGCCAACACCGGCCTCTCCTTCCAGAAACAACGGTTTCTTCAATTGGAGGGAAAGAAAAATGGTAGTTTCCAGACCGCGCTCGGCAAAGTAGCTTTCTTCCATCAGAGCGTGGTGAATGGATTCAATCGTAAGAGTTTCAGACTTCAATTTCTGACCATCCCCGGTGATGGACGAGCACTCGTTGCCCTTTTCGTCGGGTCCCCGCCGGTGAGGGCTCTCCGGCAGGCTGACGGAACCCGTTCCACGGAGCCGCCCCAAGACCTCAGCAATGGGGGATGGGTCGTTGGAGATCGGCTCCTGAACTCATCCTGGAAGACTGGCGGACCGAACCGCGCGTTGCAGGTAGACCGACGCCATGGCTCGCCGGTAGTCCGCGGGAGCGAAAAGGTCGCCGATGACTTCCTCGCCCAGATCCTCCTGCAAGGTGTCAGCGGCAGCCTCCAGGTCCGCATCCTGAAGTTTCGACCCGGAGAGCGCGGCTTCAGCACCCCGGCAGCGCCTGGTTCTCGGAGTCGCTCCTCCCAGAGCCACGCGTGCGCTCAGACACGTGTCGCCCGCCATCTGGAGGACGACACAGAGGCCGACGACGGCATAACGCGAAGCCGGGTGAGCCAATTTCAGATAAGCGCTTCTTCTCCCTTTCTGGCCTGGCAACTCGACACGGGTGACCAGTTCGGCGGGCTTGAGTCGCGTGGTGAAGAGATCGACAAAGAACTCCTCCGCGGGCAGGGCGCGTTCGCCCTCCGGCCCGCGCGTGTGAATCGTTCCTTCACAGGCCAGAACGACCGTTGGCGGATCGGAGGCGGGATCGGCGTGGGCGAGGTTACCTCCCAAGGTCCCCCAGGCACGTACCTGCGGATCGCCCACAAGCCCGGCGGCCGTGGCCAAAGCGGGGCAATGAAGCCTGACCTCGGGCGACGCGGCCACCTCGGCATGAGTCGTCACAGCCCCGATGCTGAGAGAGTTCCCCTCTACTTTGATTCCCTTCAGTTCATCCAGCCTTCCGATGTCCACGAGCCTGCGGGGACGGGCCAGTCGAAGATTCATGGCCGGGATCAGGCTGTGGCCGCCCGCCAATGCCCGGGTCTCCTCTCCACCGTTCAGCAGATCAATCGCTTCTGCCACGGAGGCAGGACGTTGATATTCAAATCTTGCCGGTCTCATGACAGCCCACCCCCAATCTTTCCCGCCTCGCGGATTGCCCTCCACACCCTCGGCGCCGTGAGTGGCATCTCAATCCGAGTGACGCCAAGCGGCTTCAGGGCATCCATGACCGCGTTGTAAACCGTGATGGTACTGGCAATGGTGCCGGTCTCCCCTATTCCTTTCACTCCCAGCGGGTGATGGGGAGAAGGAGTCACAATCGAATCCAGTTCCAGCATCGGAAACATGTCGGCCCGGGGCAGAGTGTAGTCCATCAGCGAACCCGTCAACAGCTGTCCCTGGTCATCATAGACGGCCCCTTCCCAGAGAGCCTGGCCGACGCCCTGGACAATCCCTCCGTGAATCTGTCCCTCAACGATGAGAGGATTGATTTGCGGGCCGCAGTCGTCTACGGCTACATACTGGCGCAGGTCAATCGCTCCGGTCTCGGGATCCACTTCGACAACGGCGATGTGGGTTCCGAAAGGATAAACGAAATTGGGCGGGTCGTAGAACTGCGACGCCTCCAGTCCGGGCTCCATTCCGGGGGGAAGATCCCAGGCGACGGTAGCCATCAGCGCCACTTCCTGGATGGTCTTGAAGCGATCCGGATAACCCTTTACAAAAAACCGGCCATCCTCGTAGCCCACGTCTTCCACCGCGGCTTCCATGAGATGGGCGGCCAGAAGTCGGGCCTTCTCCTTGATCTTGCGCGTGGCCAGAGCCAGCGCGGCGCCCGACACCGGAGTGGTGCGACTGCCGTAAGTGCCCCAGCCCATCGGTGTCCGATCGGTATCCCCGTGAACGATCTCAATGTCTTCAACAGGAATACCCACTTCATCGGAGACGATCTGGGCGAAGGTGGTTTCTTCGCCCTGCCCGTGAGGAGAGGCGCCGATCATCACCTGGACTTTGCCGTTGGCCGAGACGCGAACGATGGCACTTTCCCACAACCCACCCTGAAAGCCAATGGCGCCAGCCACTTGACTGGGCCCCAAGCCGCAAATCTCAGCATAGGTGGTCACGCCGATCCCCAGATACCGGCCTTCCTCTCTTGCCTCCGACTGCTCCCCTCTCAGCTGCTGATAACCGGCTTTCCCCAGGGCCTTATCCAGCGCCGCAACATAGTTGCCGCTGTCATAGGTCAGTCCCGTCGCGACTTCGTAACCGTTTTCGAAAGGCGGAATCAGGTTCTTGCGCCTCAATTCCACCGGGTCCATTTGAAGTTTGTCGGCCAGTTTGTCTACCAGACGTTCGACCAGAAAAATGGCCTCGGGCCGACCGGCGCCACGGTAAGCGTCGGTTGGAGTGGTGTTGGTGAACACGCCAATCGTTTCACAGCGGACCTTGGGGATGGCATAGGCTCCACTGTACATGAGCCCGTGCAGGATGGTCGGAATGCCGGGGCCGGCAGTGGAAAGGTAGGCCCCCATGGAGGCATAGACTTGTCCACTCAGGGCGGTGAGGGTTCCGTCCAGGCGGGCCGCCGCCTTGACATATTCCACATGATCGCGCCCATGGATGGTAGCCACATAATTCTCACTACGGGTTTCCGTCCACTTGACCGGACAGTTGCTCTTCCTGGCTGCCCAGCAGACCAGCGCTTCGTCGGCGTAAACGGGAATCTTGCTGCCGAAACCTCCACCCACGTCGGGCGCCACCACCCGCAGCTTATGGTCGGGGATGCCGGTCATCGCGCTCAGGACATGTCGATGGATGTGGGGATTCTGGCTGGTGCACCAGAGCGTGAGTTGCTGAGTCGCTTCGTTCCACTGGGCGACGGCCGAACGGGGCTCGATGGCGGTGGGCAGCAGCGGCTGCTGAAGAATTCGTTCCTCAACCACCACATCCGCCTCATCGAAGGCCTTCTGGATTTCTTCCTCGGAGCTGCCGGCAGTCCATCGAAAGGCGATGTTATCGGCAACGTCTTCGAACAGCTGAGGGGCTCCCGGTCGGGACGCATCCTCGGGACTGACTACCGGCTCGAGGGCTTCGTACTCCACCACCACCTTCTCCACGGCGTCCTCAGCCTGGTAGCGATTTTCGGCCAGCACCAGGGCCACCGCATCTCCCTGATAGCGAACCGTGTGTCTGGCGATTGCCGGATGATCTGGTGTCTTGAGATCCGAATCGGGCAGCAGCCAGGCGCAGGGGACGGGCGCCAGGTCGACGTCCGCCGCGGTGTAGACCGCCACCACACCCTCAACAGCCGCCGCCGCCCGAGTGTCAATCCTCACAAGGCGGGCGTGCGCCCAGGGGCTTCGCACAAGCGCCATCCGCAGCATGCCCGGCAACGAAATATCGTCCGTGAATTGGGCCTTCCCGGTGATCAGACGGGGATCTTCACGGCGCTTGATTGCGGAGCCAAATATGCGCGTCTTCACCCTAACCTCCCCTCACCGCGGCCGCCTTCTGGACGGCTTCGACTATGTTCTGGTAGCCGGTACAGCGACACAGATTGCCTTCCAGGCCATGACGGATCTCCGCCTCGCTGGGCTTCGGATTTCTCTCCAGCAGGGCGACCGCGGCCAGGATCATGCCGGGAGTACAATACCCGCACTGGAGACCATGCTTTTCCCAAAAGCTCTCCTGCATGGGATGCAGCCGCCCCTCCTGGGCCAACCCTTCGATCGTCGTCACTTCCCGACCATCCGCCTGTACGGCCAGGCACGTACACGCCTTGAGAGGGCGGCCGTCCATATGCACGGTGCAGGCTCCACACTGGCTGGTATCACATCCAATGTGAGTCCCGGTCAGTCCCAGCTCTTCGCGAAGAAAATGCACCAGCAGCAATCTGGGCTCTACACTGCGCTGGTACGAGGTTCCGTTGACCCTGATCGTCACTTCCATGAGACCCCCTCCGGTTGACCCCTAACCCGCATTTCTCAACACCCAATCTACTGCAGAACCGGAATCATCCACGCTGACTGCGTTGCCCGCCCTCGGCCTCCTCGACGTAGTGCACCACTACGGCTCCGGGGGCCTCGGTCGTAAC
>JBHHYX010000430.1:0-4382 GCA_046757765.1 Acidobacteriota bacterium
TCGGCCGCTCCTCAATCGCGAAATCCTCAACGTAGGCCCGGCTACGCCTGCGGTTCCGCTCAATCGTTCGCGGCCAAATCTGGTGCAAATCTGAGCGCCAACTCTGCGGATTTATTCTTGCGCAAACCCTAAGGAGTACACTCTCAGCAGGTCTCACCATTTTAACCTAATTTGAGCCGGCTTGTGGAATGGAAGCGACCGGCTCTCTGATTGAATCGCTTCAGATTCACCCAACACCGTCCGAGGACCTGTGATTGAGCATCTCTTCTATCAAGACGGCGGCTCGAGCGGGTCCGCCATAACTTCGCATGGCACTGGAGGCCAGCTTGGCCTTCTCCCGAAACGACTCATTGCCAAGGATATGTTCCACAGCGTCGCGAAGCCTTTGCGGTGTGCATCTGCGGGGCCCTATCCTTAATCCGACTCCCGCCTCGACCACTCTCTGCGCGTTGTCCGGTTTGTCCCATTGGGTCGGAACCACAACCATGGGCACTCCGGCCTGCAGACCGGCCACGATGGTTCCCCCGCCTCCCGTCGTCACCATCACATCGGTGCGCGGCAAGAGATCGCTATGAGGGACCCAGCTCTCAATCCGTATATTCGGCGCCAGCGGCGGAAGGTTTAGGCTTTCGGGATCGCGATCTCTACCCGATGTCATCACCACATACATGTTCCGATGGGCCAGTCCTTCTGCCGCCGCCTGCAAGACGAAAGGGCGTGAATGCATCGTTCCTTCCGTGACGTGGACAATGGCACGATCCGTCGGTAGTCGGGCCAGCCAATCGGGCGGAGGGTCGCTGCTGTGTTTGTTCCAGACCAAGTCTCCAACATACCGAACCGAGTCCGGCAAATCCCTTCTGCTGTAATCAAACTGGGGCGTACAGGGGACCAGATAGAGTTCCATGTTCCCAAGAAAGGTCTGAACGTCGCAGGGCAGCGGGGAGAGGCCATGGAGGTGGCGGATCTTGTTGACCTGCCCCCGAAGGCTTCGGGCCGCTGCTCCCGTGATCGTCTTGACCGCCTTCGAGAGAAGGCGCGTCGGCAGGTTGTGAGGCAAAGGCAATCCCAGTCCAAAAGGGGGGGCATCGGGACCAGCGATCATACATCCAGGAACAAAAGTCGAGACGGCAACCGGCACCCCTTGGGTATGTTTGAGGATCAGAGGGACTCCCCACATGGTGACATCCGAAACGATGGCGTCCGGCTGCCAGGCCCGAAGCACCTCGGTCTGGTCCGCGATTTGATCGGAAAGGGTGTCCACCAGCCAGGATTTCAAAATGGTGACGCGCCGTCGGGGATGCAGGAGAGGTGACAAGGTCGCCCGCTCAGACAACAGCATCTCCTTCAGCCCCGCCTCATCGACCCTCTTGAAGGGGAAGAAACGAAAGTCCTCTCGTTCAAAAGCCTTCCGGACCTGGCCGCCCGAGTACACCGCGACATCGTGGCCGCGGCTTTTCAGCGCCTGCGCAATGGCCATATTGGGATTCACATGACCGGCGAAAGGCCAGATTGTAAAAAGCACGCGTGCCAATTGGATTACCTCTTCTTGCCGCCGACTCGGTGGCAAGTGGACGAGACCGGCGCCTGCGTTTCTCAGAATCGTGATCTCCAAGGCTGGCGAGCTCCCGGCGCCTCGGGTCGGCCCTTGCCCCGAAATGGGGTCCCCTTTTGAGATCCCTGCCGGTGAGCCGGCTCGACTTCCTACAGCCGCTTACTCCTCAGTCAGACGCCGGAGAAGTTGGCGGAACCAGATACGCTCGAACAGTTCTCCCGGCAGATGCCGCCGGAAAGATGCCAGCACCTTGGCACGGAATCGAACGACGTATCTGAGCTTGGGTCGCCTGCTCGACAACGCCTTGTGAATGACCTTGGCGACATCCACGGGCCGAGCCGGAGAAGCGTCGGCCTCCCGGCGGCCCCATTCTTCCAATCGTTGAAACCACTGATAGTAAAGACTGTCGGGGTCCGTGGCCCCTTGAGCCACGGTATGGTTCCTTCCAAACAGATTGGTCTTGATGAACCCGGGTTGGATCAAGGACACTTTGACGCCAAAAGGAGCCATTTCCAGCGCCAGCGATTCTCCGAATCCTTCGACCGCGCATTTGCTGGCGCAATAGGCGCTGCTACCCGGACCCGCGGCCCGAACGGCCGCCGAGCTGAGAAAGACAATTCTTCCACGCCGCGCCGCCCGCAGATGAGGAATCACCGCCCGGGTCACCGCCATGGTTCCAAAGATGTTGGTTTCGAATACCCGGCGCATCTCCGCTTCAGTCACATCTTCAAAATAGCCCTGCATGATCATGCCGGCATTGTTGACCAGGCCATAGATCCCACCTGAGCGTCCGATGACCTCGTCGACAGCAGATTCAATGAGGGCCTTGTCGGTGATGTCCAGGCGAAGGACGTTCAATGACACCCGCCGTTGCGCCGCGGCTGCGTCCAAGCGCCCGCGACGACTCAGATCCCGCATCGTGGCGTGGACCTCAAAGCCCTGTTCCGCCAGATAAACGGCGGTTTCCAATCCCAGTCCCGAAGAAGCGCCGGTCACCAGGACCGGCCGTTTCTCACCACCCTTCGCCACAGACATGTTTAACCCTCTTGCCGAAACCGCGGAAGTCTATTCCAATGGCCGCTACTCGATGTAACCAAGGGCCCTCAAACGCCGGGCCAGTTCTTCCTCATCTTCTTTCGTATAGACCTGTTCCACTTTCTCCTCAGGCCTTTCCTCCCCCGCCTTGGCAGTTGTCGCCCCAATCTGGACGGGGTGTCCTTTCAACCAGCCGCTTTCGAATGCCTCCTCCGGCAGCCGACCCTCCATGTTCTCGGGAATGGGCAATCCGAGGCTGTGGAGCAGGGTGGGCGCCACATCAAGAATGGAGAGGGAAGACAGCTGCTCTCCCCTCTTCAGTCCCTCTCCCCGGGCGATGAAGATTCCTTCGGGACGGTGGGTCCCGGTGGGCGATGCTTTCAGCTGAACGGGGTCGTCGGAAGCCAGGATCGAAAGCAGACCGCCGTCCTGCAGCTCGAGGGTCAGATCGGGGGCCAGTTCCAGGAAAGGTCCTTCGAAGACCTGCTCCCTTTTCCAAACGCGCGCCACCACCGGATCGCCACTATCCGGGTCGCGAACCTCACCGAGCTCCTGAACCAGATGGTCCCGCAGCGGCTCGTATTCGCTCTCCGAAACCCCATGGGGATGCCCTTCATCTTTGCGCACGATGTGGATCCCATTTCCGCTAGGCAGGGGAGCGTAGGCCTTTGTCTTGTCCCAATCGAGGAGATAGGAGTGACGGGCCAGCTGTTTCATGCCCAATGTCTGGGTATCGGAAGGGCGGGGTCCCTCGCCATTCGTCCAGGCGAGGTAACCCAGCCGTTGCAGCCAGCTGTTGACGAAAAAGGTGCGTACCTGAGCACCAAAACCATGATCGGAAGCGATGATCACCGTGCATTCCGGACCCGCTGTTTCAACTATTCTGGAGACGATGCGGTCCACTTCCCGATAATAGTCGAGACACCGTTGTCGCACTCCCCTCTCCCACTGAGAGGACACGGAGTCGGCATAGGCGGGATCGATGAAAGACCAGCACAGATGCTGCAGTTTGTCGGCTCCGTCGAAGAGGACGGCGGTGAGCTCGGAAGGATCTTCCGCCATCAAGTAATCGAGCACATCAAACCACTGCTTCTCACGACGGATGTGAAGGTCGATCCATCCTTCGTATTCCTGGCGCTGGCACCCCTCCAGAGCTTTCTCCTCGTGGGCCATGTCCATGGCCAGTTCTCTGGGATTGAAAGTCTTGACATTCTGCTTCAGCCGGTCAAAAAGATCACTGGGATGGCATCCGAGCCGCAACTGTCGCCACGGCATCCATCCCCCCGGCACAAGATTGCCATCTATCTTCGGCGCCGGAAAGGTCAAGGGGAAGTTGAGGACGGTGGCCCGCCTCCGGTGAGTGTTGACGTAATCCCAGATGGTCCCGCTGGCCACGTCTCGGGAAGTCAAAAAACGGATGTGGTGGCTTTGCGGCGCCTCCTTGCGGAAAAAATCAAAGATGCCGTGCTTTCCAGGCGACACGCCGGTCATCAGTGAAGTCCAGGCTGGAGGCGTGAGAGCCGGAACCGTCGACTGCAAGGGGGCTCTGACGCCGTTACTCACAAATTCCCTGAGAAAAGGCATCTCCCCCTCCTCCATCAGAGGATCCAGTACGGAAAAGGTGGCACCGTCAATACCAATCAATACTGTTCGTTTTTTCATGATTCCTTTCTGCACTCCCGAACCTCGAAAGTCAGCAGGCATTGAAGCCGACGGGCCCAACAAGCACCAAGAATAACCTCACATTTTGGCATCTCATCTTCACACCATCTTCGGTCGCTCCTCAATCGCGAAA
>JBHHYX010000431.1:0-4370 GCA_046757765.1 Acidobacteriota bacterium
CTCACGGTCGGGGCTCCGTTACTCGGTAGTGCACATTGTTGTCAGGCGCACAAGTCGATCGTCTTGTGAACTTCTTCTCGGACTAGGAATTCCCTAGTTGAGTGTCACGGTCAGCCGGTCAAGAGAAACGAACTCTGGCGGTTGCCAGGTGTCTTTCTTCAGTTGGAAACCCGCTTCCTCAAGAATCTCCTCCAGCGTCCCCAGCTCCTCACTCGTTTCCAAGGAACCTTCTACCGCGTCTCGGATGTTGTCGCGGGCCTCTTCCGGGCTCTCACCGCAAGTGGAGAG
Organism: Acidobacteriota bacterium; assembly: GCA_046757765.1. Lineage (GTDB taxonomy): Bacteria > Acidobacteriota > UBA6911 > RPQK01 > JBHHYX01 > JBHHYX01. The sequence goes on from JBHHYX010000431.1 coordinate 289, forward strand.
ATCAAGCTCCGGAACGTAGGCAACATAAAGCTTACCCTCCCGGAAGAGATGGGTGGTAAACGAGAGCTTTTTGGCCAATCGCTTCGGCATCTCTCCAATGGTAGCGAAGTCCCGCAAATCGGTCAATTTCTCAATTTCAATGGTAGCGCGCAGAACACCGTCCGTTTTCCGTTTCCGGAGGGGTCGGCTGGGGAGTTTGTTACTGACGTTGGCGGTCAACCCACAGACGGAGTTGAGGGAAACGGCGGGCTCACACCCACCGCTCGCCCGGAGGGTGGCGCCGATTGGATCGAGTCGACGGGCTTACCCAGCGCTCCTCCGAAAACGGCCGCGAGGTCCACCTGTTTCTCTCAACCGGAGCCAAGCCGTGTGGTTGGGATCTTCCCCAGTCCGGACACGGCGCGGCAGTTGATTTCGGTTGTCTTGTCCGAGATTCACGAGGATGGGCCCATGCGCCGCGCAGTACTTGAACCTGGCCCAATGGCATTAAAAGGAGAATCGAGACACCTCGATGAAAGTTTTGCGCAGCCGAGCCCCAACTTAAGGCTGCGGGTTCATCGCCTTCTCAGGTCCGTTGCTGGGATCCGAGGTCTCCGATCAACCGCACCTGCTGCTCGACAATGCGATTAACGACGTCTCCGACATCTCTGCCGGTTAGTTTCGCCAGGTCTTCGACTTGAGCCTGCAGCTTTGCGTCCAGATAGATCGGAAGGCGCAGCTTTGCGCCCTTCTGGTAAAACTTCCCTCGCTCAGCCTTCGAAAAATCGTATTGCTGTTTCATGGTTTCCGCTTCTCGTAATCCTTGCCCTCTTGTCGGGTCGCCTTACGTGCTGAAAATATTCGGATCGTCGCGCTCACTTTGGTGATTTCCCGGTACGTATGACAAACAACCAAGAGTCTGGTTGACTTGTCCAGACCAAGACTGACCCATCGTTCTTCTTCCTCCCCGTGTTCTTCATCAAGCTGAGACAAGAGTCCGGGATCGAGGAATACGGTGGCCGCCTGTTCAAAAGTAACTCCGTGATCTCTCGCATTTCTCTGGGCCTTGACTGGGTCCCAATCAAAACGATACTCGAATTCGGCCACAGCGCCATTCTCTCACGACGGGAGTGTTTCGGGCAGGGACCTAAGCGCAAAAAGATTTGAATTGGAGGCCGTTCTGGCCCCGGGTCGGACAGGGCAGGGTCGTGTTGAGGACCTCCGACCTGCAGGCGATGATCTTCCCTTCGTTCCCCCGAACCGATGCTCAAATACCTCAAGCAGGGCCGCAACGTCACCTGAGTACTAGAGCCCCCTCACTGCAGTCGTCGGCCAACCCACAGACGGAGTAGGGGAAACGGCGGGCTCACGCCCACCGCTCGCCCGGAGGGTGGCGCCGGTTGGATCGGGACGGGGCAGCCTGGGCAAACTCCGGGGTTCATCCTTCGAGGAGTTTCAGGCCAGTCCAGCGGGCGATGTGATAAAAGTCTCGGTCGGTGCTCAGCATGGCCAGTTCGTACCGAATGCAGAGCTGCGCCAGCAGTGCATCGATGGTCCCCACCTGAACTCCGTGCTGGCGGCACCGGGTATACAGTCGTGCCGATTCGATGTGATCCCCTGTCTCGGGAGTCACACGATGAAAAGCCGTGAACCGTTCGATGATTCGCTCTGCAGCCCGGGGGCCGCGGTGAAAGCCTTGCAGCAGCTCCTGAAGCACGATTCCGGTAGTGAAAATCGGATCACGCCGCTCGAGCAGCTCGTCCAGTAACCGAACTTCCGGCAGGTGAGGCGGAGCATCGCGGCGAAGGGCCAGCGACCAGACGCTCGTATCGACAAAGACATTCACCTTCGCGATCGTCCGACCTTGTAGTTAAACTCCGGGTCCCACTCGAGGCTGTTGAAGAGCTCCCGGATCTTAGGTTGCTCCCTTCGCGCGATGAACTCCTGGAGGGCTCTCGTGACAGCGGCCTTCTTCGTCTTCTCGCCGCTTAGCAGGAGGGCCCTGTCAATCAGCTCAGGATCGATGGACAGATTGGTCGCCATGTGTCACTCCTCACACACAAGTATACACGGGAATGCCCGTCGTTATCGATGCGATTGAGTCGGAACGAGAACTTTGGGATCCGACCACGCTGACTTACAGATAGCGATTGGAGAGCTCCACCCCGATCGTCCCCACCAGCTTCGTAGCGAATGCAGAGGTACGCCAGCACCGGAGCGAATCACGAAAAACGCTCCCTCCCCATCCTTCCCGCGCTGAAGCGTCAGGCGTAGCCGGGATCCTTATCGCCTATCCGCTTGCCCCATTTCCGGTAGGATGTCTCAGGAAGGAGGTTTAAATCGTGAGGAACTTGTACTTATCAGTCGGACTTTCGCTCGTGATCGTCGCCTGCGCGTCGGAACCCACCGAGGAGATACAGCAGGCCGAGGCTGCGATGTCGAAAGCGCAAGGGGCGGAAGCGTCGCGGTGGGCCCCGGAGGCTAATCAGAAGGCCGAAGAGAAACTGGCCGAAGCAAAACGTCTGGTTCAACAGGGGGATTACTCGGAAGCTGTGCCGGCGCTGGCCGAGGCAAAACGTCTGGCAGCCGCGGCCACGCAGGAAGCAGTCGATGGGAAGAGAAAGGCCCAAGAGGAACAGAAGCGAGCCGAGGCAGAGCGGAAAAAGGCCGAGGCCGAATTAGCGGCCAAGAGAAACTCGCACACCGTCGTCAAAGGGGAGTGCCTCTGGTACATCGCCGGCTACGACGACGTGTACGGCGATCCTTACCAGTGGACCAGAATATATCACGCCAACAAAGACCAGATTCGGGACCCGGATTTGATCTATCCGGACCAGGTGTTCCAAATCCCCAGATAACGGGGTTTAGGGTCCGGTTCGTAGTTGAGGTTCGGGGAACCAGCCCGGCCGGGGCGTAGCCCACCCAGAGACGGAGTAGGAGGAAACGGCGGGCTGACACCCACCGCTCGCCCGGAGGGTGACACCTGTCGGATCGAGACGGCGGCCGCCCAACTCCTGCATCTCCCTGACAACCCGAGGCGGCTCGGGACCCGCCTCCCCCACCGGCCGCACTGAACTCACCGGCTTTATCGCCCCGAGGAAACAGCGGTATCACGCTCCGCCCGGCCAGGCGGCCAGGTCCAATTCGACTACGGGCACGTCCAGATGCTGCTCCAGGAGTTGAAAACGGCGCTGCTCCTCCTGCTTGAACTTCTCTTGATCCGGATAAAGTTCCTGAACAATCTGGCTGGTGTCGAAGTCTTCGTGGGCCACGGTCGCGTTCTTCCAGACGATAGTGAAACGAAAGTCCCAGCGGGTGTCCTCGCCCGAGTGATAGAAGGGAGAGGCCGCCGACATGTCGACGATGCGGCCCAGGTTCTTGAGCTTGACCAGAATGGGATAGTGGTTGCGTTTGTACAGGTCCAGGAATTCATCCACGTGCCCCCACTTCACCTTGTAGTAGTACTCCACGGCGAAGGGAGTGTCAGTCTGGGCTCTGACCGGGCACTCCGCAACTCCGAGAAAACTCAGGAACAGCAGACCTGCAAGTATGCGGTGGCAAGTTGGCGCTATCAGTTTCATGGTGGCTCCTCCTATACGTCTCTCCGCAATGTTGAATCGAAGTTCAGGATACCCTTTCCGGCTCGAGTTAGCAGGCCAGAGGCCACAAATCGGGGACGGAAAGGGCTTTGTCCACGGCCCAGACAGCCTCGCGAACAGCCGCAGCGAGTCCGGCAATATCGCTCTGGGTTTTGATGAAAATCGTCATCGCCGGCCAGGTGAGCGTTTCTTGATTGTGGTACAACATGGGAGGAGGATTGGACGCCAGATTGAGATCTCGAACCTCCCCAACCACACCCACCACCTGGCACAGGCTCCCACCCGGCCGGATCCATTGAAGACGCTTTCCAGTGGCCTCCTCCCGACCCCAAAGCCGCCGGGCCAGCTGCTCACTGATCACGACCGGGCGTATTCGATTTCCCGAGCCGGCCGGCAACACCCGATCCGTCTTCTCGAAGACCCGCCCCCTGAGCAAAGGAATCCCCAGAGTCTTGAAGTAACCTTCTGTGACGCTTACGTCACCGTACTCATGAACGGGGCACT
>JBHHYX010000432.1:0-4322 GCA_046757765.1 Acidobacteriota bacterium
TGCGAGTGGCCTGAGTCAGATCGGAATCCATTCCCATGGTGATGAAGTGGGTGGTGGTCTCGGCTCGAGGCCATTTCAGGTGCATGTCTTTTCTTACCACGAGCTGCAATCGACCTCTCAACGAAGTCTCAATGGCCGTCTGATCGACTTCTCCATTCCCTTGGGCGGCATGACCATCTCCCACTTCAAAGAGGGCGCCAGGCACGTGAACGGGGATGAAGAGAATAGCACCCTCCACCAGCTCCTTATTGTCGAGGTTGCCGGCGTGGATCCAGGGCGGATTGCTGCTGATCCGGCCCGCCTCGGGCGGCGGGGCCACCCCCATGCTGCCGAAGAAGGGTCGGAGTGGAATCTCGATTCCCGGAGCAAACGAAGCCGTCCTCTTTGCCCGGTTCAGCTGGAAGAGACGCATCCTTGGCTGCTCGCAGTTTTCCGGCATGAAGCCCCTGCAACCGTTGTACCCGTATGCGATCGCCAGATCGATGGAGAGAATGCGCACTTCCAGCACATCTCCCGGTTCCGCGCCTTCGATGTAAATGGGTCCGGTCAGGATGTGGCCACCGGGCCCCCGCTCCTTGACCCCGGCATAAATGTCCCGCAGCGACTGCTCGACGTTCTCCGGCGCCACTCCCGCCCCTTCGAGTCTGTCCGGACTGGAGGTCAGCAGAGTCTCCACTTCAACCACGTCACCGGACAGGATTCGAAGCACGGGCTGGGCCGCTGCATCGTAGTAGCCCCAGGCCACCGTCTCGGGCGTCGCCTTCAACTGATGGACCCGCGCTTTGCTCCCGGACGCAACCTGATTCGGCTCGGTCTCGAAGGTCTTGCAGCCGGTTACCAGAAAAAGAGTCGAAATCAACAAATACGGGAGAGGCAATGTTTTTTCGTTCATGGAGAATGACCAACCGAGGCCGAATTCCGTTCTTTCTTCTTCCCTCATCCCCGTTCGCACTCAGCCGAATGGAACGCCGTCCCGGACGGCGTTGCCAGAGGAATGCTACCCAGTTCCTTTGAAAAGGTCAAAAAGAGCGATCCCTTCCGAGAGCAAGGGCAGGTGCGAGAAGCTTTCTCTGTCATCATCCCCGTCAGCCTCATCGTTACGATGGTCCTCGCTACTGTCGCTAGGCCGAAAACAAGTTCACAAAAGGGTCAAGTTACGTATTTCATAACAATTTACACTGCAAACAATCGCGATGCTGGCCATGAATCGCTCCTTCAGAGCTGCCGGGCTTCGCTGGAAAGACCCAGCGCGTTGCGCTGGGCTGAATATGAGCGGCACCTTCGGCGCCTGAAGACGTGAGCGTGACCGACCTTGCCAAAGGCCCGGAGGGCCGACCTTCGAGTAGCCCGGCGATGAAGCCCACATCCAGCCTCCCGGTTTTGCAGCTGTCGTCAATCGAAAGTTTGGAATCGAGTTCAAAATCACCCAGAATGGAATCTGAGCCGGGGGCAGCGATTCTGGCGGATGGGCAACCGTCAAGTGTGTTCCCCGTGGGCAGGTCCCTCTCCGCTGTTCGGAGGGCCGAAGATCCGGCCGGGGTCGGATGAGAGGAGCGTGGATCGCACAGGAACGGCCCGATTCAGGTCAAAATGGGAGGTGGAGCGTGAAAAGAACAGGAGCCAGCCTGGCCGTGCATGCTCTGGAGCAGATCGGCGTTCGATTTACTTTCGGCATTCCGGGTGTCCACAATACGGAGCTGTACGACGAGCTGAGCCAGTCCAGACAGATTGAACCCATCCTCGTCACCCATGAGCTCTCAGCCGCCTTCATGGCGGACGCCGTCAGCCGCACAGGAGACTCCATTGGAACCCTGCTGCTTGTCCCCGCGGCCGGGACCACTCACGCCATGAGCGGCATCGGCGAAGCCTTCCTGGACGGCATTCCGATGCTGGTCATCACCGGGGGAACGCGTCGCGATAGTGGCCGTCACTATCAACTGCACCAGATCGACCAGAAGCGCCTGGTCGAAACCCTGACCAAGAAAGCCATCGTCGTCACCGATCAGTCCTCCATCCCCCCCGCCATTTACGAAGCTTACGAAGCCGCCATCTCGGGCACACCGGGGCCAGTGCTGGTCGAGATCCCGACGGAGCTTCAGCTCTTTCGGACCGAAGTGCGCCAGCTGGAACCCTTTTCTTCTTCTCTGACTCCTCCTGCGCCCGACCCGGCTGGGATCGCTGAGGCGGCGAGACTGCTGCGCGAGGCTCGAAGACCGGGTCTTTACCTGGGGTGGGGCGCCCGCCGCTGCTCGCAGGGGGCGGTCGAGCTGGCCGAGCTCCTGGGGGCTCCCGTTTCCACCACCTTGCAGGGGTTGAGCGTCTTCCCCGCCGATCATCCCCTCCACACCGGAATGGGCTTTGGAGTGAGCAGCGTCCCGGCGGCGGAAAAGGCCTTCCAGGCCTGCGACTGCCTTCTTGCCGTGGGCGCTCGCTTCAGTGAGCTGGCCACCGGCAGCTACAGCCTTCCCGTGCCCCGGGGCCTTATTCACGTCGATATCAACAGAGAAGTCTTCAACAAGAACTATCCGGCCCAGGTCTCGATTGAAGGCGACGCGGGGGAGGTTGTCCAGCTTCTCCTGGACGCACTGAAATCTGATTCCTGCAAATCCAGGCGAAATCAGCAGCGCCTGCGCCAGCTCGTGCGGGCCGAAAAAGAGAGCTATCTGCGCCAATGGACCCGGCGCCGGAATGCGGAGAGAGTGAGTCCCGGGCATTTTTTCACCGCTTTGCGGCGGAAACTGGATGACGATGCCTACCTCGCGGTGGACGACGGAAATCATACCTTCCTGACCGCCGAACTCTTTCCAGTGTACCGTTCCAGGCACTTCATCTCACCCACCGACTACAACGCCATGGGTTATTGTGTTCCGGCCGCCATCGGCATCAAGCTGAGCCATCCGGATCATCAGGTGGTCGGCATTGCCGGCGACGGGGCCTTCCTGATGACCGGCCTGGAGATGATGACGGCCTCGAGGCTGAACTTGGGCATTGTCTACTGTGTTTTCAACGATGGTGAACTGGGCCAGATCGCACAGCTTCAGAAGATTCCTCTCAACCGCAAGACCTGTACCGTCATGGGCCGGATCGAGCTACAGGGGATCGCTCAGGCGACCGGCGCCGCCTACCTGGCCATGGGCAACGATGGGGAGATCGAGCCGGTTCTGGATCAAGCCCTGGCCGCCGCCCAGACCGACCAACCCGTGATTGTCGACGTGAAGATCGACTACTCCCGGAAAACCCGCTTTACCCGCGGCGTGGTCAAGACCAACCTGGGTCGGTTCTCCTGGAAGGAGAAAGCGCGCTTCATTGGTCGAGCCGCCAAACGCCATATTCTCGGCTGAGCCCGGGAGCGAAGACTCTGTCCAAGAGGGGGTCAGCCGGCCAGGATACCGCCATCGATCGTCAGGGCCGTCCCCGTCATCCAGGAGGACTCTTCGGAGGCCAGGAAGAGGGCCGCTGCGGCCACGTCCCCGGGGCTGCCCAGACGTCGAAGAGCCGTCTTTGCGGCGGCGTCGGAAACCGCCCGCTCGGGGTTGGCAAAAGCCTGAGCGGAATCCCACAACAGCGGCGTGTCGACTGGACCCGGGCACAGGAGATTGATTCGAATGGAGGGCCCGTAATCAATGGCCACCTGCCTGACCAGTGCCAACAGCGCCCCTTTGGAGGCGCAATAGGCGGCGTGGTGGGGAAACCCTTTGAAGGCGGCGATGGAGCCGTTGACCACGACGGCGCCGGCTCCGCGTTTCCGCAGCTCCGGAATCCCGACCCGTAACAGGTAAAAGACCGAATGGAGATTCGTCGCCAGGGTGGCATGCCAAGCCTCCAGCGAAATCTCCGTGACGGTTCCAAGACCCAGAACCCCGGCATTGGCCACCAGCACATCTACCCCTCCGAACTCGTCCACGGCCGTCCGGACGAGATTCTGATTGGTTTCATAGAGACCCACGTCTCCGGCCACGAAACGGGCCTGTCCACCGCGAGAGTGAATCTCACCCACCACCTCCCGGCCCCGCGCCGGGCTGCGCCCGCCGATTACCAGGGAGGCCCCTTCCGCGGCGAACAGAGTGGCGATTCCCCTGCCCATTCCGCTGCTCCCCCCCGTCACTACGGCTATTTTCCCCGCCAACTTTCCCATCAGGAGACCTCCTGTCAATTGAGAAGATGATACATCTGCTACGACCTTGCGGGTCAAACGACCCCACATGGCCCGTGTGGGGCACGTTCACTTTGAATGTTGACACTGGAGGAGTCTGGGAGGGCATCTGGAAGCCGCCGGCTCCAGAAGATCTAAGTTGCTCAGGTGTAGCTTCCGGGACCACAGG
>JBHHYX010000433.1:0-4322 GCA_046757765.1 Acidobacteriota bacterium
CTGGCGCAAATCTGAGCGCCAACTCTGCCAATCTATTCTTGCGCAAACCCTTAGGGAGTCGGGATCGGAATCGACATCATGTGCATTCCCCCTGCCACTGCAATCCAGATCGATAGCGATACCCGATCAAGACTCGGCAGGCACACCCCTCGCCGGTGGGAAGCGCCGCTGTGTCGGCCAGCCGGGCCTGTCGGGGGCGAGAGGGTACTCTCGATGCTTCCGGCCCCAGACTCCAGAGAAGAACCGCTAAGCTAACAACCGATTGTCAGCATGGGCTCACTGCGAGACGGGCGGCATTCTGCTCAGCTGGGCCTCGACCATCTTCAAGTTGACGGGGTCAGCCAGACCCCAGGACTGGAAGACCGGAAGGCCCTGCTCCAACCAGGGGCGTGCCTCCCGATCGCGCCCTTGAGCCGCCAGGGCGCAGCCCAGTCCGCATTGGGCCTCGCCGATCTTGGGGTGATTGGCGGGAAGGGTGGCCTGCCGTTGACGCAGAGCCGCCCGGAACTCCCCTTCAGCTTCTCCCTTGGAGGAGACATTGGGCCACCTCTTCGCGAACGGGGCCATAGAATCGCTGGTGCAGGGCCAGGCACTGGCGCAGCAAAGAAGTGGCGGTCTCCGTGTTCCTACTGGCCACCGCCAGAGAAGCCAGATCATGAAAAATGGAGAGATACTGTTCCTCCATTGAGCCTTGGGCACGAGCTTGCTGGAGGGCTTCCGTCAGAATACGGCCGGCCCGCTCATACTGGCTTCGAGCCTGATACATGCGTCCCAGGAGCTGTTTCATTTGAATCTGGAGTGCGGGCTGGCCCTCGAGTTGGCGCAGGACTCGAGTCTCACTCCGCTCCAGAAACTCTCCCACGGTAAGCGAGTCGCCATGAGGCGTTTTGGCAGGATCCCCACTCTCAAACAGCCCCACCAACAGCTGGACCACATGTTCGGCTTTGAGGCGCTCGTCCTCAGCTTGGGTGGAACTTCACTCGGCAGCTGGGCCGGCCGCCCTCGGCTACAAGCCGGTCCCTGTCCAGCATGCCGACCCTGTCGAAGGCCAGGTGGGTTGTGGTGAACAGCTGGATTTTGTTTTGATCTGAAATTCTGTAATAGGATCTTAACTGTTATTTTTTGAACAAGGTAAATGGCACCTAAACTGATAAGCTGTTGTCTTGTAAGTGCGAGTACGGCGAGGATCTGGCCCTCCCCGATCCAGCGAGCGAGTTCCTTTGCCGACACAGAAGGATGTCCTTCTTACTGAACTGGTGTAATTCGGGAGAAAGCAGCGTGAAGAAATCAATTCTCGTGATGTTTGGAGTGACCTTGTGGTCTTTTAGCCTGGCCGCTGCTCAACAGGCGACTGCGGAAATCGGAGGCAAGGTTGTGGACACGACCGGAGCCGTGATTCCCGGAGCCACGGTCTCGGTAGTCAACCAGGAGACGGGCACCTTTCGCCGTGAGCTGCTGACGGGCGAAGACGGCGTCTATCTGGTCACGGCTCTACGCCCCGGTCTTTACCAGGTCACCGTGGAGATGCCGGGGTTCAAGAAGGCGGTCCGCTCGGACATCGTCCTGCGTGTCGGTATCCGACAGGACCTGGACATCACCCTGGACGTGGGCGAGCTCTCCGAGACGGTTGTGGTGACCGGTGAGGCCAGGGTAGTGGAAACCACCTCCAAGGAGGTCGGCGGCGAAGTGGCCACCCACGAGATCGTCGAACTGCCTTCGGTCAACCGCAATTTCATCGGTTTCGTGGGCCTGCTGCCGGGGGTTTTGCCCAATATCAGTTCCGAATCCTTCGGCGCGGACTCGGTCAGTGTCAACGGCCAGGATTCCCGCAACGCCAACTTCTTGATTGATGGAGTCAGCAACAATGACGACGTCATCGGGCAGCGCGCCGGCGGACAGACTCGAATCGCTCTCGAAACCGTGGCCGAGTTCCAGGTGATCACCTCCCAGTTCGACGCCCAGTTTGGCAAGAGTTCCGGCGGGATCATCAACGCCATCACCAAGAGCGGAACCAACGGTTTTCATGGCAGTCTGCTCGGTTTTTTCATGGATGAAACTTTCGACGCCAACCGCTTCTTCAACAACCAGAATGGTTTGGAGAAGCCTCCGTCGAGTGAGCAGCAGTGGGCGGCCACGCTGGGTGGCCCCATCGTCAAGGACCGGGTCCATTTTTTTGCCAGCATCGAGCATGTCTCCATCGAGGAGGGCGTGACCATCAACATCCCTCAGCGTCCCGAGTTCAACAGGGCGCTTTCCGAATCCACCAAGGCCTTGAATACCATGATCAAGGGCGATTTTCAGCTCTCGGACAAGCATCAGCTCTCCAGCCGCTGGGTGCGTGAGAGTTCGCCCCAGTTCAACCAGATCATTCCCCGCTTCGGGCTGCCCGTAACCGAAAGGGCAAGCCGCGCCGAAAGTGACATCGATCAGACCATCGTGACGACTCTCACTTCCACTTTCGGGCCCCGTTTTGTCAACGAAATCCGCCTCGGATTGACTCGCGAGAACGTGGCTTTCGCCCAGGCCGGCTTCAACGGAGGAACACCTCAGGAGCAACTGCCACCCACTCTCAGGTTCAACGACTTTGTGGACCAGCAGAATGACATCGCCTCGGCTCGCATCAACAATAGCTGGGCGTTGGAGGAGGTGGCCTCCTTTTTTCTCAGCGGCTGGGGCGGCGACCACAACATCACCACGGGAATTCAGTACAACTACGTCAGCGCCGACAATTTCAACGCCACCAGCCTCAATGGCATCTTCCGGTTTCCCAACAACCTTCCCTTCGATCCTTCTGATCCCAACACTTTCCCCAATCGCCTGACCATTCGGGTGGGAGGAGCGGAAACTCCCGTGATCATCAACCACAACCTGGGCCTCTTCGTGCAGGATAAATGGCAACTGGACCCCCGCCTGACCCTGAGCCTGGGATTGCGCTGGGACAAGGAGTACATCACCGACGACAACAACAACTTTGCTCCCCGGGTAGGTCTCTCCTTCGATCCCAAAGGGGATGGAAAAAACGTGATTCGTGGTGGCTTTGGGCTCTTCTACGACAAAACCACCATCTCGCTCTTTGACGATTTTGTCCGGGACGCCTTCTTTGTCACTTCTTTCACCCGGAACTTCCCGCTCAACGGAAGGGACGAGGGGCCGGAAAACGGAATGTTTCCCACTGATCCGGTACTGGCCGGCGGGCCCTTCGTGGACCGCAACCTGATCAATTCGATCGTGGGCACGGGTGCTCAGCTGCGCAACACCAGCCCCACCATCGACAACCCCGATCGGGGCGTGCCCTTTGTGCGCACCTTCAACGTGGGCTGGGAGCGCGAAATCGTGCGGGGTGTCTCCTTGAAGGCGGACTACATCCACAGCGATGGAGTCGACCAGTTCGTGCGCGTCGATCTGAACGCCGGATTCCGCACCACGCCCACCGGCTCGATCACCCGTCCCGATCCCACCCTCTCCACGCTGAGGACGTACAAGAATGTGGGGAAATCCGATTTTGACGCTTTGGAACTGTCGTTGAACCGGCGCTTCAGCAGCAGCTACTCCTACCGCCTCTCGTACACCTTGGGCCACACTCGTGGAACCACTACCGGTAATGAGTTCTCCGATGCCCTCTTTCAGCAGGGCCAGGAGCTCAACCTGGACCTGAACCAGGGACGCAGCAATTTTGACCGCCGTCACAATTTCGTGGCCAGCGGCACCTGGGAGGTTCCCCACACCACCGGCCTGACGCTCAGCACGGTCTTTCGGGCTGTTTCCGGCCAGCCCTTTACCATCCAGAACACTCGGCTGGATACGGACCTGAACGGCATCAACTTCGATCCGCTGCCAGCCGGAACCTACAGCGGAATCGGAAGCAACCCCATCACGGTCGAATCCAACGGCAAGCGCAACGGCGCCAGCGGTCCGGCTTTCTACAACGCCGATGTGCGCACCCAGTACAAGAGACACATTACCGAGGAGGTCTCGGCGGCTTTCTCCTTTGAGGTGTTCAACGTCTTCAACCGCGCCAACTTCAACACCCCCAGCGGCAACTTCGCCAGCTCCTCCGGGACGCCTTCGACGAATTTCTTGAACCTCCGCTCGACCTCTTTTCCCCGCATGTTGCAGTTCGGCTTCCGGGTAGCCTTTTAGCTGCTTACCGCCAAATTCCGAGGGTTTTACTCTCGGATGCTTTACATCGACGAGTTTGGGGCCCTTGCAGTTGAAAAAGACCCGCAACTCGCAGGGGCCGAGGGACAAAGTTTCAGGCGGCCCTGTAAACTGAACCGAAGCGTCAGCGCCGGGCCAATCCGGATGGCCACTCACTGACGTTC
>JBHHYX010000434.1:0-4315 GCA_046757765.1 Acidobacteriota bacterium
TCTTCTGGACCAAAGCCGAGGAGCCCGAGGGATCACAAGTCGTTGCATTCATTCCCTGCAGGATCGGAGGCAGCTGTTCGGGATCGGCGGGTTCGGCCGGAATCTCGATGACCTTCTCGATTTGCCACTCGGTCTCGCCCCGGTGCCGGAGCCAGATGGAAGCGGAGAGGTCTTTGAGAGAGACAACCACCCCCAGAAAACCGTAGGCTCGGGTGGGGTCGTGGGCCGGGCGAAGTTCCAAAGCCATCTGCTGCTCCGCGCCCAAATCCAGCGTTTGCAGGTGGCGCCTGCGTCGCAGCTCCCTCATTCTAATCCCGGCTGAAAGAAAATGGCAAGCGCCCCGCCATCCGAGCCCGGGGCCTTGAGCACCGGCCATAGATTGCCTGCCCGCAGCCCACTGGGCCGGGACTGAAGAGTCTCCCGTATTGGCGCTTCCGCCGGGATTTCGTGTACATTAGATGGGATGTCCAAACGCTTGCTCATCTTCCTCCTCTGCCTGGGTTGCTGGGTGACCTTGGCCGCTCAGCAACCCGATATCACGGTCGAGGTTGAACGTGTCAATCTCCTGATAACGGTTGTCGACAAGAACGGGCGCTTCGTCACCGGTCTTCCCCGGGATCGATTCGAGGTCCGCGAGGATGGCAAACGGCAGACTATCACCAACTTTGCCAATCCCACCGACCTGCCGCTTCGGATCGGCCTGCTCATCGACACCAGCGCCAGCATACGAACCCAGCTTGAGTTTGAAAAAGAGGCTGCCACCCGTTTCTTCTACTCCGTGATCCAACCCCAGGACCTGGCGCTCCTGGTGGAGTTCGACCGTGGTGTTTCTCTGCTCCGCGACTTCACCAACCGACCCAGTGACCTGGCGGCGGCTCTGCGGGGTCTGAAGGCGGGCGGCGGAACGGCGATCCTGGACGCGATACACAACGTGGCGCGAGAAAAGATGACCGAGGGCACGACCCGCAGGGTGATCATCCTCGTCTCGGACGGACTGGACCGCAATAGCCACAAGAGCCACAAGGACGTACTCGCTCTTGCCCAGAGCCTTGGGGTCACCATCTATGCGATCGGTACCAACCGCTTTGGCGCCGATCAGCGCAAGGAGGGCGAGAAGCTGATGCGGCGCCTGTGCCGCAAGACCGGCGGACGGAGCTTCTTCCCCTACTCCGAGGGAACCCTGGAGCAAGCCTTCGAACTCATCAACCAGGAACTGCGCAGCCAGTACATCCTGGCCTACTCACCCACCAACCGGACCCGGGACGGTTCCTTCAGAAAGATCCGCGTCAAGCTCCGCAAGTCAGGCGGACTCACTCTCCGATACCGCGACGGCTACTATGCCCCGCCAGCGCGAGAGGGAAGCAAGACGGGACTCTAGCCACACTGCGACTCTCTCCAGCTTCTTCCGCAGTGACCCGGGCCGGCCTGGAGAGACGGCGGAAACAGTCTGTTTTCAGCCAAGCAGTTCTGCGCTATGATCCTGTCTTGACCAGCAGGCTGCCCGAATAGAGGAGGTCGCCGATGTGGCGGCACTTCAGGGCGTCATCAGGTCAGAAGCAGAAAGCTGGCTTTCCGGACCATCGAGTGGAATCAGATCCCGGCTGCCGTTCTCACCGCGGGCAGCGTGCCACAGTCTGGACCGGCGCCGGCCTGAACACCCCCAGAGGAGGGACACCTCGATGAGAAAAACATGCTTGACCATTCGGGTGACGGCCCTCCTGGCCTCACCGCTTTTTTGCCTTGGTCTTGCCGGCCAGGATTGGGCCGGGCAGATTGACATCCCATTTCAGAAGTTCGTTCTCGACAACGGCCTGACTCTGATTGTCCACGAAGACCACAAGGCCCCGATTGTTGCCGTCAACGTCTGGTACCACGTCGGCTCCAAGAACGAGAAAAGGGGACGGACTGGTTTTGCCCACCTCTTCGAGCATCTGATGTTCAACGGTACGGAGAACTATGACGATGAGTTCTTCGAACCGCTCGAGAAGGTGGGGGCCACGGGGATGAACGGCACCACCAACGCCGATCGGACCAACTACTTCGAGAACGTCCCCAGCAATGCCCTGGACCTGGCCTTGTGGCTGGAATCGGACCGGATGGGCCATTTGCTCGGCGCCCTCAGCGAGGAGAAGGTGAACGAGCAGAGGGGAGTCGTTCAGAACGAGAAGCGGCAGGGTGAGAACCAGCCTTACGGTAAGGTCCGCCAGCTGCTGACCGAGAACACCTACCCGGCGGGCCACCCCTATTCCTGGACCACAATCGGCTCCATGGAGGACCTCGACGCCGCCAGCCTGGAGGACGTCAAGGAGTGGTTTCGCAGCTACTACGGGACCGCCAACGCGGTGCTGGTGGTGGCCGGCGACGTGGACACTCAGGCCGTCAAGGCCAAAGTCGAAAAGTACTTCGGCGACATCCCTTCAGGGCCGCCCGTGAGCCGGCAGTCGCAGTGGCTGGCCAAGATGAGTGGCAGCCACCGGGAGCGCACCGAGGATCGCGTCCCTCAGGACCGCATTTACAAGACCTGGAACGTCCCCCCGTGGGGCTCGCGCGAGGGAACTTTGCTGGGACTGGTCGCCCGCGTTCTCTCCTCCGGCAAGGTGTCGCGTCTTTATAAGCGCCTGGTCTACGAGGACCAGATTGCGACCAACGTGTCGGCCTTCAACAGTCTTCGTGAGATCGGCGGCCAGTTCCGCATCCAGGCCACGGCCCAGCCCGGAAAGTCTCTGGCTGAAGTGGAGAAGGCGCTGGACGAAGAACTCCAGCGCCTGTTAAGGGACGGGCCCACCCAGGAGGAGCTGGACCGGGTGCGAACCCAGTACTTCTCCCAGTTCGTCCGCGGCCTGGAGCGGATCGGCGGGTTTGGTGGAAAATCGGACACGCTGGCCCAGAACGAGGTCTATGGAGGGCGTCCCGACTACTACAAGACCACCCTTCACTACGTGGAGGAGGCCACCCCGGCCGATTTGAAGCAGGTGGCCCAGAAGTGGCTTTCCGATGGTGTCTTCATCCTGGAAGTTCACCCCTTTCCAAAATACCGAAACGCGGCTGGAATCGATCGCTCCACCGGCCTGCCGGCAGTGGGCGAGCCGCCCGAACCCCGTTTCCCCCGCTTGCAGCGTTCCACCCTTGCCAACGGCCTCAAGGTGATCGTTGCCGAACGGCACACTCTCCCGCTGGTCAACTTCAATCTCCTGATCGACGCCGGATACGCGGCCGATCAGTTGAGTGCGCCCGGAACCGCGAGCATGACGGCTTCCATGATGGACGAGGGGACCCGAACGAGAAGCGCCCTCCAGATCAGTGAGGAGATTGCCAAACTGGGGGCTCAGCTGGGTACCGGCACCAGTCTGGACACCTCGTCGGTCTTTCTGTCGGCGTTGAAGGCCAACCTGGATCCCTCGCTGGAGCTGTTCGCGGAAATCGCACTGCACCCCTCCTTTCCGGAGCAGGAACTGCAGCGCCTTAAACGCCAACGGCTGGCTCAGATCCGGCGGGAGAAGGTCAGTCCGGTACAGATGGCCCTGCGGGTGCTACCCCGCTTGCTCTACGGAAAAGGGCACGCCTACGGGAATCCCCTCACAGGTTCGGGGACGGAGGAGTCGACCCGAAAGGTTTCCCGCCAGGATCTGGTCAGCTTCCACCAGGCCTGGTACCGTCCCAACAACGCCACTCTGGTGGTGGTCGGAGACACCACGCCGGATGAGATTCGCCCCCGATTGGAGGCGCTTTTCGCGGGCTGGGAAGCGGGCCAGACACCTCACAAGAACATTGCTCCCGTTTCCCTGCCGGAACGACCGGCGGTCTACTTGATGGACCGCCCCGACTCCAAACAGTCCGTCATCCTGGCCGGACATCTGGCCCCTCCCACCAACAATCCCGAAGAAGTGGCCATCAACACCATGAACCGGATTCTGGGGGGCAGCTTTACTTCGCGCCTCAACATGAACCTGCGCGAGGAGAAGCACTGGTCCTACGGCGCGGGCAGCATCCTTTTCGGGGCCAGGGGCCAGCGCCCTTACTTCGTCTATGCACCCGTCCAGACCGACAAGACCAAAGAATCGCTGATCGAAGTCGAGAAGGAGCTGCGTCAGTACCTGAGTGAAAAGCCGCCCACCGATGAGGAGCTGGACAAGGCCAAAAAGGGCCGGATTCTAAGTTTGCCGGGCAACTGGGAGACGCTGGGAGCGGTGGGATCGAGCATCAACCAGATCGTCCGCTACGGACTGCCCGACGACTATTTCGACACTCTCCCGGGCAAGGCGAGGGGACTGACCCTTGCCTCAGTCGAGTCCGCCGCTCAGAACGTCATCCACCC
>JBHHYX010000435.1:0-4311 GCA_046757765.1 Acidobacteriota bacterium
CGGGCTTCGCTGGAAAGACCCAGCGCGTTGCGCTGGGCTGAATATGAGTGGCGCCTTCGGCGCCTGAAGACGTGAGCGTGATCGACCCTGCCAAAGGCCCGGAGGGCCGACATTCGAGTAGCCCGCCCCGCATAGCTCAGGCGAACAGACTCTTCAGGTGGGGGCTCTCTTCAAGAATGATGGTGGCTTCTCGGCTGGGGCCGAGGGAAATAATGGAAATGTCGGCGCCCACGATTTCGGAAATCCGATGGAGATAGTTCCGGGCCTGAGCGGGCAAGGCGGCGTAGTCCGTCAGTGAAGAGGTGTCGGTTCTCCAGCCGGGATGGGTTTCGTAGACGGGCTCGACCTCGCTCAGGACGCTCAGGTCGGTGGGGAAAAACTTCAGAATCCGGCCCCCATGCCGATAGCCCCTGCAAATCTTGATTTCCTCCAGTTCGTCCAGGCAGTCCAGCTTGGTGAGCACCAGTGTACTGACGCCGTTGATGCGCACGGCATAGCGGCCCACCACCGCGTCGAACCAGCCGCAGCGCCGGGGACGGCCGGTGGTGGCGCCAAATTCCGCCCCCTTTTGACGCATGTGACGGCCTGTCTCATCGCTCAGTTCGGTGGGAAAAGGACCGGCGCCGACACGCGTGGTGTAGGCTTTGCTGATCCCAATCACTCCATCGATGCAGCTGGGCCCGATGCCCGTACCGCTGCAGGCCCCGCCGGCGCTGGCGTTGGACGAGGTGACGTAAGGATAGGTGCCATGATCCACATCCAGCAGTGTTCCCTGGGCGCCTTCCAGCAGGATGCCCTTGAAGTGCCGAATGGCCTCATTCAGGTATTCACTGGTATCGGCGACGAAAGGGAGCATGCGTGGCGCCACCTCCATGTAGGCGGAGTAGATCTCTTCGGCCTTCAGCTCCGCCGCCCCGTAGACACGCGTCAGAATGCGGTTCTTGAAGCGGACGTTGGCATCGACCTTGGCTTTGAAAAGCGAGGGACAGAACAAATCTCCAACGCGGATGCCGCGACGGGCCATCTTGTCTTCATAACAGGGCCCAATGCCCCGACTGGTGGTGCCGATCCGGCTTTCGGCCAGACGGGTCTCCTCGGCCGCCTCCAGGGCGCGGTGGTACGGCATGATCAGGTGAGCCCGATCACTGACGAAGAGCCGCCCCTCCAACTCCAGGCCTGCCAGAGTCTCGATCTCTTTGGAAAAAGCAAAGGGATCGACGACCACGCCGTTGCCGATGATGCAAACCGTGTCCGGGTGGAGAATCCCCGAGGGGATCAGATGCAGGACATGCTTATGGTCCTTGATCTGAACCGTGTGACCGGCGTTGTGTCCCCCCTGAAAGCGGGCGACGATGTCAAAGCGGGGACTGATCAGATCGACGATCTTCCCTTTTCCCTCATCGCCCCACTGGGTGCCGACCACAACTACGTTGGACATTCAAACCGCCTGGCCCGGAAAACCCTTGTCACGACAGTTTCACCATGCAAAGCCCCACCGCAGAACCCGAAGCGTGACCCGCCGCGGTTCCGCGCCACCTCGAGTCTACTCGATCAGCTGGGGAGGGAAGAGGAAAGACTGGACTCACAGCTGGCTGTCGATCATTCGGGCGATGTTGCTCTTGGACGTCGCCCCCACGATCTGATCCCGGATCACGCCTCCCTTGAAGAGAAGCAAGGTGGGGATCCCCTTGATGTTGTACTTTGCCGAGGTATCGGCATTCTCGTCGACATTCAATTTGACGATCTTGGCCCGCTTGGAATACTCTGAAGCCACCTCATCGATAGTCGGTGCCAACATTCTACAAGGGGCGCACCAGCTGGCCCAGAAATCCACCAGAACCGGCTGTTCGGAATCGAGTACTTCCTCTTGAAAAGTGGCGTCGGTTACTTCTTGCACCTGACTCATCTCATAACCTCCAAAATGGGAAAACGGGCAGAACTGAACACGGTTCCTCTGGCCCCCAAATCGCGGTAACCCTGTGAAGAAAAGAGGGTCGAACCAGAACCGCTCGCTCCAGTCGCCCCAAGTTCATGCTAACATAGCGGTTCGTTTGCCTGAAAAAACTCCAGCCAAGAAATCTCTGGGACAACACTTCCTGGTCGACCTCAGCTGCTGCCGGCGGATCGTCCGCCTGGCGGAGATCGAAGCGACCGACCAGGTGATCGAGATCGGCGCCGGGACCGGGCAGTTGACCCAGGTCCTGCTTCAGGCCGCAGGCCACGTGACCGCCATCGAATTCGATCGCGATCTGGTCCGACGTCTCCAGGAAAGGTGGCCTCAGCGAGCCGACAACCGGCTCTCGATTGTCCAGGGCAACGTCCTGAACCTCCGCTGGAGTGAGCTATTGAGGAGGACCCCGGTCAAGATTGTGGGCAACCTTCCTTACAACATCTCCACCCGCATCATTAAACAGATGATCGAAATAGAGAATCGGTTTCACAGCTTCACTTTCATGATCCAGAAGGAGGTGGCAGCGAGAGTTCTAGCCAAACCCGGCGACAGGGACTATGGTTATTTTTCCATTTTGGTGGAGGCGCACTTCCAGCGCGTTTCGGGCTTTGACGTCGGCGCCGAGTCGTTTCGCCCTTCACCCGGTGTCCGCTCCCATGTGATGAAGCTGATCCCGGCTCAAGCGCCTCCGCCCCTGGCCCGGGCACGACGTTTCGATGCGCTTTTGCGCCGGGCGTTTCGGCATCGACGCAAGACGCTCTGGAACAATCTGAGATCCGCGTCCTTCCAGAGCGCGCGGCTGAGTGACGCGTTCGCCCAATGTGGAGTAGAGCGGGACAGCCGGCCCGGCCAGGTGACGCTGGAACAGTATCTGTGTCTGGCCCGGGTGCTATGATTTACGGGGGTTTGGTGAAATGAATACATGCGTGGAAGTCGTGCCTCTGGGAGGCCTGGGCGAATTCGGGATGAACTGCGCAGCTCTGCGCTGCGGGCAGGACATGCTTCTGATCGATGCGGGAATCGCCTTCCCAAGCGGGAATCTGGGAGGTCTGGGCATCGATTTGATCGTCCCCGACACCGATTTTTTGAAACAGCACCAGGAGCAGCTTCGGGGCATCCTGCTCACCCATGGGCACGAAGATCACATCGGCGCGGTCTCCTACATTTTGAATCAGGTCTCGGTGCCGGTTTACGGCAGTCGCCTGACCTTGGGCCTGGTGGCCGAAAGGCTCAAAGAGCGTGGGCTTTACGAAACCGCTCAACTCCATCCTCTGGAAAGCCGCCAGCGACTTGATTTCGGGGTCTTCCAGGTGGAGCCACTGCATCTGACTCATTCTTTCCCCGACGCCTTCTGCTTTGCCCTGGGCACGCCCGTCGGCACGCTCATCTGGACTGGGGACTTCAAGTTTGACCAGACACCGATCGACGGTCGATCGAGCGACATGGCTCGTCTCGCCCAATATGGAGAGGAGGGAGTACTGGCGCTCTTCTCCGACAGCACCAACAGTACCGTTCCCGGGCTTTCTCCATCCGAGTTTTCGACCCGGGAACCCTTGCGAAGTCTCTTTCGGAAGTCCCCGGCCAAGATCCTGATTTCCTGTTTTGCCAGCAGCATTCACCGCATTCAGATCATTTTGGACCTGGCCAGGGAGTTTCATCGCAGGGTGGTGGTGCGGGGGCGAAGCATGTTGTCGAATATTCGGGTAGCGACCGAACTGGGCTACCTTCGGGCCGCCGAGGATCTGCTGATCAGTCCCAGGGAGTCGGAGAACTTCGCACCAAGCCAGTTGGTGGTTCTGGCGGCCGGCAGCCAGGGCGAGCCGATGTCCGCAATGAGTCGCCTGGCCGTCAACGAAGTGAAGAACATTGCCGTTGAAGCGGGGGACACAGTCATCCTTTCGGCCCGCATCATTCCCGGGAACGAGAGGCTCATCTCCAACATGATCAACCACTTTTGTCGTAGAGGTGCCAGGATTTATGATTCCCGATCGGCTCCCATTCATGCCTCCGGTCACGGTTTCCGGGATGACTTGAAAATCATGATGAACCTGACCCGGCCCCATTTTTTCGTGCCGATACACGGTGAATTCCAGCAATTGAAGAGCCACGCGCTTCTGGCCGCCGACCAGGGCATCAGCGAGGAGAATATTCACCTCATTGAGAACGGCGATGTCCTTGAGCTGGGGCCCTCTTCCGCCGCTGTCACTGGAGAAGTCCGCGTTGGCCGGCGCTTTATCGATGAAGGACACCGCAAGGAAGTGGACCAACTGGTGGTTCGCGACCGGCGCTTTTTGTCCGAGGACGGCTTTCTCGTGGTGGTGTTGAGAATGGACCGTTTCGGGGGAGACTGGATTGGAGAA
>JBHHYX010000436.1:0-4300 GCA_046757765.1 Acidobacteriota bacterium
GGATCGCGGCGTTTGGCTCAGTTGACTTTCTCGGCATCCCTGGCGCGTGGCTGGGCAAACTCGGACTGGACCGGAGGGCATACCATGGATCGAGTGCGACTGGGCGGTATTGGCGCCGGCGAGAGGGCAACCTACTCCGTCCAGCCGGCTCTTTTCCGGTTGCAGGCCATTGGTGACATCGATGCCGGGAAGGCAAGCAGCGCGGCTCGAGGTTCGGAACCTGCTCGAGTTTGCCGGTGCCATCCGGGAGAATCGGGAGCCCGTCGCCGCTATTCGTGACGCCGTCAAGACGATGCGGCTTGCCAAACGATTTACAATGCCGTGCGCGAGGGCCGTCACGGGACCCTCCCTTCTTTGAGGTACCGCTGTGATACCCGTTTTCGATGCTCATCTGGACCTGGCCTGGAACGCCCTCTCTTTCAATCGTGACTTGAGATGCGGCATTGAGGAGTTGCGGCGACGAGAAGCCCACATGAAGGATGAGGCTTGCCGGGGCCATTGCACCACCAGTCTGCCCGAGCTGGCCCACGCCGGCGTCGCCGTTTGTGTGGCCACACTGCTGGCCAGAAGCGGCCCAGGTCAGCCCCTGAAGGAACGGTACAATCGAACTGACCTGGATCACGCCGACCCTTCCATCGCCTATGCCGTGGCTCGGGGCCAGCTGGCCTATTATCAGCTGCTCGAGCAGCAAGGCTATCTGCGCTTCATCCGCACCGCCGGCGCACTCGAAGCCCACTGGCGACAGTGGTGCAAGGCCCGGGCCGAGGCCGAGCCCGCCCCGATCGGTTTGATCTTGAGCATGGAGGGCACCGACCCGATTGTCAGCCCCGAGCAGGCAGAAGCCTGGTGGGAGGACGGCTTGCGGGCCGCCGGTCTGGCCCATTACGGTCGCAGTCAGCATGCCTGCGGGACAGGGACGGATGGTCCGCTGAGCGAGCAGGGAGTCCAGTTGCTGGCTCGCTTCGGGCGTCTCGGTATGGCTCTCGATGTCACCCACTTGTGTGACCGAAGCATGGCCCAGGCACTCGACCTGTTCGAAGGACCCGTCCTAGCCAGTCACCATAACTGCCGGGCCCTGGTCCCCCACGAGCGTCAGTTGACCGATGAGCAGATCGGGAGACTGATCGAGCGCGACGCTGTTATCGGAACTGCGCTGGACGCCTGGATGCTCTTCCCGGGATGGCAAAGGGGCCAGTCTTCTCCCCGGTCTGTAGGCCTTGAAGCGGTGGCCGAGCATATCGACCATGTGTGTCAGCTGGCGGGCAACTGCCACCATGCCGCCATCGGCAGCGATCTTGACGGGGGCTTTGGAAGCGAGCAGACTCCCCACAATGTCAAGAGTATCGCCGATCTTCAGAAGCTGGCCCAAATCCTGTCCCGGCTCGGCTATAGCCGAGTCGACGTCGAGTCGATCTTTCACGGCAACTGGCTGCGCTTCTTCAGCCGCGCACTGCCTGGAGAGGAAAACCGGGAAACCAAACCGGGGAGTCGCCGGATCGAGAACGAATCTTGAAGTCCAGATGAGGCGATGGGAGGGGGGCGCTCCCCGTTTGGCGCTTCGGCAATGGGTGACTCTAGCCCGGATTATTCACCGGCTTTCGTCCGGACGATTTCGCCGCTGCAGTAGATAGTTGGTGAATTGAATAAGAATAGAATAATAGAATAATGCGGGCTAGGAGCCTGTCCGAGTATTACGATCTCAGGAATTCAGCCAGGCGGCGCCTCCGACCGGCAAGTGGTGGAGTAGCCGGGTCTTCATCGGTATCGGAATCGGGTTCGCAATCGCTATCGCCGTCGATTGCGATGGCGGGAAGGAATGCGCATGACGTTGATCACCGATACCGATACCGATACCGATACCGAGCCGGAACCTCAAAAACCTGGCTCAGAATTGCAGATCATCTCACCCTGAGGCACCTTAGCCCGCCTGAACTGTTGAACCGATGCGAGAAAAGACCGCCATATGGACGGGAAAAAGACCCATCTATCGAACCGAGTCGCCGGACCCCTCTCCTACGCACCCGCCTTCCTGAGGGCCCGCCGTGAGGCGCTCATCATCCTGGGGGCCTGGGCGGTGTGCATGATCTGGACCCTTCTGGTATGCGCCTTGAGCGGCTACGATCTCCCGCCGGGGGCGGTCAAGACGATTTGCGGCATTCCCAGCTGGGTGTTCTGGGGCGTCCTGCTGCCTTGGCTGGCGGCAACCCTTTTCAGCCTCTGGTTCGGGCTCTTCTACATGTCTGAAGACGATGCGGGGAGGGGCCAGGATCGGGCCGACATCCAGCAGGAGGAGTCCTCTGTATAAGTGGACCGCAACCCAGGCCTCAATGGAATTCATCAGTACTTCCACCGGAGGTTCCAATGGGGCGCTGGTGATGTTTGTCGCCTACACGGCGGCCGTGTTTCTGCTGGCCTGGCTCTCACACCGCGTTCTGGCCAAAAAGCGGGCCTTTCTGAGCGAGTATTTTCTGGGGGGTCGGGGCCTGGGAATGGTGGCCCTGGCTTTGACTTTTGGCGCCACCAGCGCCTCCGCCGGTTCCTTTGCGGGATTCCCTTCTTTGATTTACTCCCACGGCTGGGTGCTGGCCCTGTGGATCGCCAGCTACATGATCTTTCCCCTCTGCGGGATGGGGTTGCTGGGGAAGCGCCTCAACCAGGTGGCCCGACGGGCCGGGGCGATCACGGTCCCGGAGGTCTTGCGGGAACGCTTCGCCAGTCCCGCCCTGGCACTGACCAGTACTCTGCTGATGGCTTTCATGCTGACGGTCTACCTGATCCCTCAATTCACTCTGGCCACGCTCATCATGGAGCAGTTGCTGGGAAAGGTGCCTCTGTTTCAAGCGGTAGCAGCGGGCCTGGCCGAACTCAGTGCCGGGGTGGCGCCGGAGGGCGTCAGCGCGGAGTACATTTTGGGCCTTCTGCTGTTTGCCGGTCTGGTGGTTGCCTATACCACTTTTGGAGGGTTCAGAGCCGTGGTCTGGACCGATATCCTCCAGGGGCTGGTGATGGTGGTCGGAGTCCTCGCCATGCTGGCGCTCACTCTCTGGCAGGTCGGAGGGCTCAGCCAGGCCTCGGCAAAGTTGGGTCAGAGTACGCCGCCCCGATTGGGAAACGTCATTTTCGAGTCGACGGCGGCGGCGGCCACCGGCTACCGCATTCCTCCCGACACCTGGTTTACTCTCGATGAGGAAGGCTCGGACCTTCCTCGTCTTTTCCGCACCAATCAGGTGGCTCTCCTCGGGCCGGGAAAAGCGGCCTCTCCAGCGGTCAAAGCGGTCGAACTCACCTCCCCTGGCGAGGTGCGGGAGGTCTTGTCGAAGTGGGAGATCGAACCGCCGCCGCTACCCCCCACGGTGGCGCCGCGGGTTGTCGAAATGAAAGACTATGCCAGGGGCGCCGGGCAGCCCGGAGTCTACCTCAGCGCGCCAGGCCCCAGCGCCACGGAGACAACAGGGTTCCTGCCGCTGGGACTGGCGCTCTCCTTCTTTGTGTTCTGGGCTTTGTCCGGCACCGGACAGCCGGGCAACCTGGTCCGTCTGATGGCGTTCGACACTTCGCGAACCTTGAAACGGGCCATCGCCGCCCTCTCGATCTACTTCACCCTCATCTACATTCCCTTAGTCGTGATCTTCTGCTGCGCCAGGGTCCTCGAACCGGGACTGGACCAGACGCCCGACCGCATCATGCCGGTGATGGCCTTCCGGCTGGCCGGGGCCGCCCACCTTCCCTGGCTGGCGGGGCTGCTGATTGCCGCCCCCTTCGCGGCCGCCATGTCGACCGTCGACAGCTTCATGCTGATGATTTCTTCTTCCCTGGTGCGGGACGTCTATCAGCGGAACATCAACCCCCGTGTGTCGGACCGGGCGCTTCGCACCTTGAGCTACCTGTGCACGCTGGGCATCGGCGTGGTGGCCACTCTGGGCGCCCTCCACCCCCCTCGGTTCCTGCAATACCTGATTGTCTTCACTGGAGGCGGGCTGGCGGTGGCCTTTCTAGCCCCGGTTTCGCTGGCACTCTACTGGCCCCGATTCAACAAAGTCGGAGCCCTGGCGTCCATGATCGGAGGATTTGCCACCTACCTCTCCTTCTACCTGGCCGGCTTCCTTCTCTATGGCCGCAGCGTCCCTTTCCGGCTTCTCGGCCTCGACCCACTGATCTGGGGCTTCGCCACCTCACTCCTCTTGGCCGGCCTGGGAACGCTGGCCACTCCTCCCCCACCCCGTCACCTGGTCCGGAAGTACTTCTGCTAGCCTGGATTATGCACCAGGTTTCGTCGCGAGGCGTCGGAAGCGCCGCGCTG
>JBHHYX010000437.1:0-4292 GCA_046757765.1 Acidobacteriota bacterium
AAAACCTTTGGGATGGAAACGAGAAATCCCAACAAGGCTCCAAGGCCCCAGATCCCAAATAAATCCCAATGACCCAAGCTTCAAACCCCAACAGCTCTTGCATTTGAGATTTCGCACTTGCAATCGAATCTGTTTTTGGAATTGTTGGGTGGGGATTCGAGTTCCCATCCCAATTCCGTACACTGTTTTCTTCAACGACTGCGTCTTTTTGGAATGGGTGCTGGTTGCTTATGTTTGTCATCATTATGGGGGTTTCCGGTTCCGGAAAGACCACGGTGGGCGAGGCACTGGCCAGGCGGTTGGGCTGGGCGTTTTTTGATGCCGATGACTTTCATCCCCCTCCAACATCGAGAAGATGAGCCGGGGTATCCCGCTTCGGGATGAGGGCCGGCTGCCCTGGCTCGAAGGGCTCAAGAACCTGGTTCTCGACTGTCTCGCCCGGGATGAGCCAGGCAGCTATTGGACGATCTGGAAGGTGGCTCCGAATTCTCTGCTGGGGCTGTTGTAGAAGGTACCGAATGAGGCGGCGTCGATGTTCTCCTGGACGTCTCTGGGGTTGAAACGGTTGGTCAGGTTGAAGACTCTAAAGCCGAGGCGGGCCTTCATCCCTTTGACTCGAATCCAACGCATGAAGCTGAGGTCCAGGGAGGCGAAACGGCGAAAGCGGCCGGCCCGGTTGCGGGCGCCGACAAACTCTTGTGCTTGGTTGAGGCGGGAGTAGGGGAAACCATCCCGTATCTCCATCAGCGGCGAGACTTGCCATTTCCCGAAAAGCGGAAGCGTCCCCCTGACCAGGAAGCGGTTGGGCGTATCGGTGGGCCCCAAGGAGTATTCGTTGGGACGAATGATGGGCTGGCGGAAGTTTCCAAAAAAATGGTCGAAGGAGTTCAAATCCTGTCTGGATCGTGAGCGAACGTAGGAAAAGATCAGGTCATGGTCCTCATCGATGGTGTAATGCGTTGTCAGTTCCCATTCCCAGTAGCGGGAACGTCCACTGCTGTCCAACCGTAACAGGGCCTGGGGTTCCGATTCGATGGGCTCGATCAGATACTCGTGAAAGCCTTCCCTGCGCAGAAAATTGGTTTTCAGGACTAGGCGGCGGTTGACACGATGATCGTATTCGAGATTCCAGGCGATGCTGTAGGGAGTTCTGAGATGGGGAGCGGCTTGATGGGCGTAGAGGATGGGAGGTCCCAGGGGAGTCGATCCATCGGTGTCAAAATAGGTTACGGCGCGTTGATCAAAGGATTCAAAGGCTCCGACATTGAGCGGCGTGCGCCCGTTGAAACGACCCGCCCCGCCGCGAAGCACGCCTCTGTTCTCCGGAAAGAGTTCCAGCACGAACCCGAACCGGGGCGCCACATTGGTGCGCTCCAGGACCCCGTCGCGATCGAGCCTGACCCCGGGCTCCAGAAGCAGACGGTCGTGCAGGCGCCACCGGTCCTGGACGAAGAGTGCAACGTCAGTGCCCCGCACCCGCTGTGACGTCGGTTCTCCGAATTCGATCTTCTGGCTCAACCTGCCGTCGGCGCGTCGAACGTTGATGTCCCGGCTCCGGCTGCTGCCGTCGAAGCGGGAAGCGAGCAGATCCACCCCCAGTTTGATCAGATGTTCGCCCCCCCAGCCCTGCCGCTGCAGGTTCAAGCTCTGCCGAAACTGGAGGGTTTGAGTTTGGCGATTCTGCTGGTTGAAAAAGTTGCCGGAGCTGCTTTCCGGCGCGATCTCCATCGCCTCGTGGCCCTGTCCGAAGATGTCGACTTCATAATGAGTGTAGCTGAGAATCGTCTCCAGGATCATCGACGGAGAGAGTGCGGCGGCTTCGCGCAGGGCCAGGTTGAAGCCTCTTTGGTTCAGATTCGGAGTCACCTCCTGAGGATGAAAACTGTCCAGATTCACGTACCCCAGTTTTTGAGGAAACATCGAGAAGGTCGCCGACAGCGTATGGCGATCCCCCAGGTTGGCGTCCAACTGGGTAAAGGAGAGAAAGCTCTCCAACTTCGAATCCGCCTCCAGTTCAGGCAGACGCGGGCTCCGCGTCAGGGTTCGCACGAATCGATAGTTGAAACTCTGAGCCATGAAGAGGCGGTCCTTGACCAGCGGACCTCGGAATCCCAAACGCGGCGTCCAGGAGCCGACCCCCATGACAGGCCCTTTGCGCCTTTTGAAGCGAGGGGCAAAGTTGTTGCCGGTGAAATGCCACTTGTCGGTGCCCTGGACAGTTTGAATCTGGACCAGCCCAGCCGAGAAACGGCCATACTCGGTGGCGTAAGGATTGGGCAGAATATCCACTGAATCAATGGCGTCGGCCGGCAGATGAGCGCCGAATTCGCTGGTCGACGGATCACTCACGCTGGCGCCGTTAATCAGCAGGCTGTTCTGGGTGGGTCGTCCGCCTTTGATGCTGAGGCGGCCATCCGTGCTGCGCACCACGCCGGGGACCAGGGGCAGCAGGTCTCTGAAGTCTTCGCCCGGCACGGGCGCCACGTCGATCATCTCCCCCCCCAACTCCTGTTGTGAGGTACCGGTATCGGGGATCTCGATCTTGCGTCGGGCCACCACCTGAACGGATTCTTGGATCCGCGCGACCTGCAAGTCCAGCCTCACCTCCACCACCTGTCCCTCCGCCGCCACCACGGGCTCTCTGACGAAATCGCTGAAACCGGGCAGGGAGGCGCGGATTCGATAAGAGCCGGGAGGAAGGTCGATAAAGGAAAACCGCCCCTCGTCGTCGGAAAGGGTAGTGGCTGTTTCTCGCCCATTGACCGTCTCCAGGAGGGTCAACTCTACTCCGGGGAGGTAGACGGTTCCCTTCTGAGTGGTGGTGGTGCCTTGAATGGAGGCACTCTTCCCGGTGCCTGCCGGGAGCCACACCGAAAAGAAAAGAGTGACGAACAAAAACAGTCTCAGCAGCTTCATAACGGTGACACTCTTGACCCGTCGACGGACCTTCAGCACTGGCTCTGGCCGGATAGGCTTCAACTCTCGCGCTTCTCTGAGGCCGCCCGAGCTCACCCGTAACGCCTTGTCAGCGCGCCGCTTCCGACGCCTCCCTACAACACCTCATCAGAAATCCGAGCTACTTTCCGTCCCAGTTCGGTTCAAAATAGGCCTAGCCTGGACGGCGCTCTTTTACCCCTTGATCGACCGGACTCCTTCCGGGCAGGCGACCGGTCGAACCATCGTCTTCTAAATTTACTAGACGCGAATTCTCCCGCCTTTGTTTCAAAGCGGGGCCTGGAGATGTCCTGCCCCTTCGTCACGATGCGAGACGGCTCCCTTGGTGAAGCGACCGGTTCCGCCGATCCCCCTGGCAGCCGTCGTTCACGAGCTGTCTTCTCCATCGGCAAAATGAGCTACTGCACCCGTATGACTGGCGGAAGGCCTCGACACTGCCGCGGTTCACACTTCTCTTCTCAGGGCTTCGCCACTCTCAGTGTCGTAAACCACGAAGGTTGACAGTTGCCCGCTCGACAGCCCTCCCATGATCTCTCCCGGGTTGATCTTGAGGGTCTGGCCTTCCCTTTCGAGCTCGAACTGGTGGTTGTGCCCGTAGCAGACGACGTCGTAGGCATCCGACTTCGCCAAGGCCCGGCCGATGTTGTCAAAGTGGTTGATTGCGAAACGGCACCCGTCGAGACTGAGTTCGACAAACTCTCCATGCAGGTGGAAATGCTTGTAATGGGCGGCTCGGAGACTGATCCGAAACCGGTCTCCATCATTGTTGCCAAAGACGACGTGAATCGGCCCACGACTAAAGCCCCGGGCCAGTTGATCGACAATGAAAGGGGAGCAAAGATCTCCGCAGCACACCAGCACGTCCACCGCCTGCAGAGACCTCAGGGCCAGTTCCAGTTTCCAGATATTGTCGTGGATGTCCGAGATGATTCCAACTTGCATCGCGGCCTGCCTCCTCTCGTCCGAAAACTCCTCTGCCGGCACACGGGCCCCAAACGGGACCGCTTCTTCTTTTAAGCGGCAGAACAGGCCGCCGTTTCTTCGATCCTGTGGTGGAAACGACTGCCAGGACTCTTTCTTCTTAACATGCGGTGAAGGCTCATTTCCAGCCCCAACGCCGGTTAGCGTGTCGGGGGTTGGAGTCTTCGAAACAACCCAGGTCGAACCTGTCGAGGAAAGCTCGCTCAAGCCGCATTTGCCAGCTGCTTGCCGCCGAATTGTGAGAATTTTTCTCTCAGATGCGTCCCATTGACGACGTGCCCGCCGTTGCCCCTGTCCGGTAAACTGAACCGAAGCGTCAGCGCCCGGCCCCATCCGGATGGCCACTCACTGACGAG
>JBHHYX010000438.1:0-4288 GCA_046757765.1 Acidobacteriota bacterium
TTCCTTCGGGAGCGCACCCGGAAATCAGGGCCCCTAGGCACTCCTGTTCTCGTCCTTCTGCAAGGGAATGCCGCTGACTGCGTATCCCAAACCCAGAATTGCGGCAAATACAAGGGCATTGGCCGGAATCTGTAGGTTGAAATCCGCGAAGCTGTGAAAGAGCAGGGCCAGGATGCTCCCACAGCAGCCAAGGAGCAGGAACTGATCCCGTCCCCGTTCGGCCCGGTAAAAGGCCACGATTTGGCGACCGAGGAGCGCCAAGATCAATGCGAATAGAAGTGCTGCCCCCACCAGGCCTAGTTCGGCTGCGAACTGCAAATAGTCGTTGTGAGCCTGGTTGACGAACTGGGTCAGGGCTGTGGTTTGATGCTCCGTGTAGCGTCCGGCGAATGTCCCAAGGCCTGTGCCGAAAAAGGGATGGGCTTTGATCAGAGAGATCGTATCGCTCCATATTGCCTGTCGGAGCAGATAGCTTTCCTCAAGGGTTTCGAAGCGCTGCACGACCGGCTCCAGGCCGAGCCAGAGGCCGAAGGCGCCGGGCGCCCAAAACAAAGGCCAGCAGAACCGGGATGGCGCGGGAGCGACGCCAGGAGGCCGTGGTCCAGAGAACAAACATGGCCAGCACGGCTGCCTGGGCGCTGAAGATTCCCAACCGTGAGCGCGAGAACAAGATTCCGAGGAAGACGAGCAGGCTTAGGAAGAAATAAAAGACTAGACGAAGTGTGTGTTCACCCGGTTCTTTCCGCCGCCCTCGGCTGGCGTTTTTGAGTCTTTCCAGCTGGTACAAAACAAGACCAAACCCGAAAGGCAGCACCATTTCAAGAAGGCCGGAAAAATGATTCGGGTTGATGAACGTGCCCGTGGCCCGGTTTGCATAAAACGGATTTCGGTAGCTGAGCACATAGGGGAAACTGACCAAGTATTGCACCAAGCCATACAAAGATTCGGCCAACCCCAGCGCGAGTAAGGATAGGACCAGCCGCTGGCGAAGCTTGGTGTCCCGACTTACCAAAAAAGCCAAGTAGAACACGCAAACGTAAGTGACCCAGAGAAGAAAGGCGTCCCGCACCTCAGGTGGGCTCTCGGTCACTACCGCCCACTGGAATGCCACATAGGCGAGAAGCAGTGCGATCCACTTTGTGGCTGGATCGCCCAGCAATTTCCCTGACTCTTCCCGCCAGAGCGCTACCGCAGCCAGCACCCACACGGTTGCCTGCACCACCGTGAAGCTAATTGGGTCCATCCCCCCAAAAGCAATCACGGCGACACAGAGTGCCGCAATCAGTCCGACCAGATAACCCATCGCTGTGCCCCCATCAGTTTGTTGCTTCCGCCTCTAAACCATGAAGGAAATAGCGCTGCTTGTTCCGTCTAGTCCGAGGCCTTTTCTTTTTTCTGACGGACCAGGTAGCGCTGAAGGTATTTGGATCCTTCTGGGTCCTTCCCTTCCGGGGCCACGCAGAGGTAACTCAAGGAGCCTTTCCTAGCGTCAAGGCTCCTCTGCCTTTTTCTGACGAGTGAGATATCGCTGAAGGTATTTGGGTCCTTTTTTCCGGTAAGAATGCACTCCAGCCCTCAAGAACACTTCGCTGATTTGCGCAACACTACGTCCTTCTCGAGACGCAATAGCCTCCAGATTCTCCTTCAGGTCAGATCGCACCCTGAAAGTCAGCCTAGTGTCCTTCTTCATCGGCGGCGGATTTTACCACCCTTTTCCTTCAGCAGGGCATGCAAGAAAACGCTTGAGATGGCAGCCTCAAAATGTCATCCTATAGATGACTAAGGATGACTTCTGGGAGGCTTCCATGAAGCTTAAAAATGCCGGCGGACCCGCTTCGGCCCGGACTCCACTGACAGCTTTGAATGTCAGGTTTGCCAGGCAGCACTGCCGCAATTTGAGTACGAAACAGGCCCAGTCTCTCGGGGCCCTGACCCGGGCCTTCGGCCTCTCCCTCCCCCTAGGCGAGCTCACGCTCCTCGACGGCCACTGGTACGTCACCCACGCCGGCCTCCTGCGCTTGGCCCGCCGTCAGGGCTGCCGGGGGATCCAGACCCGCCCCCTCCGCGAGTTCTGCGATCCTGGGGCCCATAAATGGGAATTCCGGGCCATTGTGTACAGGGCCCGGGGGTCCAAGGGGTTCGTCGGGTATGGTGACGCCGACCCCTCCAATGTCTCCCCCCTGGTCCGGGGGGCTGAGTTGCGGGTGGCCGAGACCCGGGCCGTCAACCGGACCCTCCGCAAGGCTTACGGCATCGGGTTGTGCTCGGTGGAGGAGCTTGGGGCCTTCTCCGTCCCCCGCGAACTCGCCCCCCAAGGGGAGAAAGCTCCCGCGCCCATGGCTGGGAGCGTCTCCGGCAACGGCCAGCCTCGGTTGCGGGACCGGCTCTGCCAGTTGATCCGCCAGTACCAGCTCGACCCCACCCTGGTCAAACGCTACGCCGCCGACTTCTGCGCCACTGAGACCCTTCGGGAAGCCCCTCGAGACCTGGTCGAGGCCTTCATCAACAACCTGGCCGAATGGGCGGCCAGAGACCGGGCCGGCCTGATCTGCCACCTCAATAGCTACGCCCAGCCCCAGGAGGTGAAGTCATGAAGCGCCACATCCCCGGCCTCCACCAGGAAACTCGGAACGGAGACAACATCCCGGAGGGGCTCTTCCTGGCCCGGGTAGAGCGAGCCTCCTACCGCTACCATCCCCAGAAGCCCTTCTTTGCCCTGCGCTTTGCCATCCTTGAGCCCGCGGAGCTGGCCGGAAAGGATTTCTCTGGCCGCCTCTACTGCACCCCCAAGGCCCTTCGGCTACGACACGGACTTACTGGGCCGCGATGAAGTGGATGAGAAGTCTCTCGTCGGCCTCCGCGGCGTCGTCAAGATCTCCCATACCGCTATCAATGGGCGTTCCTTCCTCAACCTGGATGGGTTTGCCTCGGCAAGCCAGTGGGAGGAACTCGCCGCGGCTTCGCCCGTGAGCGCCGAGCGTCAGGAGCTTTGCGATGACCTATAGCTACACACAGATTGGCCAATATCTGGCGTGCCCCAGGCGTTACCGCCACCGGTATCTCGACGGCTGGCGGGAGAAGGGGACTCGAGCCGCCCTGCTCTTCGGGCGGGTGTTTGAGAAGGCGCTGGCGGCCTATTTCCAGCGGGAAGACCCAGGCGCGACCCTTTTCGAGGAATGGGCTGCCTACCAGGAGACGCCCTTGGAGTACACCAACGGCGACAGCTGGGAGCGGATGCTCCGCCAGGGAGTGCAACTGCTGGAACGTCTCGCTCAAGACAACCGGATCCGCATCCGCCAGCCCCGTCGCAACCTACAGATCAAGCTGACAAGGAAACTCACGAACGGGAACGACTTCGTGGCCTACATCGATGCCATCGGGTACTTGGACGCTACCCGGCGCCTGATGGAGTGGAAAACCACGTCGAGCCGCTATCCCGAGGGAACCAAGGGCTTGCTGGCTCTGGATCCCCAACTAGCCTGTTACTCATGGATGAGCGGCATCGAGGACGTAGCCGTGGTGGCATTTGTGCGCAAGCGAGTGCCGGAAATCCAATACCTCCGGGCCAAGGTCACAGGCCAGCAGCGGCAGGAGTTTGGTCAACTGGTCGAGGAGACCATCGGCCAGGTTGAAGCCGGCTGCTTCTTGCCTCACAGCGGTATCCGCTTCCCCCAGAACGGCTGCTTGAGCTGCCCTTTCATGGACCTTTGCCTCGGAAACCAAGAGCTTGTCGAAACCAAACTCATCCGTCTCCCCGGAGCCAGCGACCTTGATTGGCTTGACCAGCTTGATTACTAACGGACGGCCGGTTGTGGCTCCGAAGCTCAACCGCCGCCGGGCCCTATTCGTGCTGGACAAGATCGATGGGATCCTGGCCTGGGAGCAGAGCGTGGAACATGAGCGAGACACTCGCTTCGTGGAGTTGGGCCGCTACCTGTGCGAGGTGCGGGCCGGGCAGTACTGGCGGCTGGAGAACTTCAGCTCTTTCGATGAGTTCCTGGAGAAGCGCTTCCCGGAGTCCCGCCGCAAGGCCTACTACCTGATGACGATCCACGAGCACCTGCCCCGGCAAGCCCGGAAGGAGCTGAAGCTGGTGGGCTGGACCAAGGCAGCTGAGCTAACCAGGGTGGCCCGCTCGGATGGGCCCCACTTCGATTGTGCAACCTGGCTGCACAAAGCCAGAGAGCTGCCCAAAGAGGAATTCAAGCGGGAGGTAGAGCGGCACCTGACCGGCAAGGAGACCGAGCCCTGGGAGATCATCTACTTCAAGCTCTACAAGAGCCAGCTG
>JBHHYX010000439.1:0-4276 GCA_046757765.1 Acidobacteriota bacterium
GGACAGTACGTCGAGGAGCCCGACGGAGCGCAACGCAGTAGACGCGGGCATATCCCCGCCGCCGTAGTAGATTGGGTGTGAGAAATGCGGGCTAGACTGGGTCCGGGACATCTTGTAGTGGGTAACCGGCGAGGTCGGTACCGCTTCGATGCTGGGCGGGAAAGGATTCGTGGGTTTCATCAGAAAGCCTTTTGGGGCAAAAGAGTTGGCGTGGAAGGTTGGTGACCTACTCAGATGTGCAACTGCGGATGGATAGAGTCCTGTCAAACCGGCGTTTCACTTCACCAGGAACTCGCGCGAGGACGCGCCCAAAGCGCCCGACACCAGGTCCTCCACCGCAAGGACAATACGGTAGTCCCCGGGGGGAAGAGAAAGCTGGTTCTGTCCCATCACCGGTCGGGCGGCGACCTCACGGAAGCGTTCGGCACTCAGGTCCATTTGGAAACCCCGCAAGATGGGCAACTTCTTGAAGATCGGCTCATTGCCGGCGCCGTAGACCTGCCCCATGAAGACCAGGTCGATCCGATAACCCGCGCCACGGCGCCGGGCCGAGATCTGAGCGCCCGGCAAGCCGACGACAACCCTCGTCTTGCCAGGCGCCGGGTCCACTTCGACAATGGGTTTCAGGTGCTGAAACAGCTCGGGGTGCCGCAGGGCCAAGCCCCGCCGCAGGTTGGCCAGCTTCTGCTGGGGGACGTCCAGGAATCCGGCCTGGGAGCGGATCAGGACCCCGCGGCGCCGGCTGCGCAGCTGGATGCGGTGAAAACGCCCTTTCTTGTGCTTCACTTTGGGCTCGAAGACAGCCAGGTAAAGGTTCCGCTGCTCGAGGGTGGAGGCGTGCAGAACCGCCTCCAGGTTGTTGCTGTTGTAAAAGGCGGAACCATTGGTTCCGGCGGCCAGGGCGATCAATGTGTTTTGAGCGTCCTGGATTTCGGACAGCTTGGTCAACTTGAACGTCGTCAGATGGGCCCCGGCCAGTTGACGCAGTTCGCCACCAGCCGTAACGGCGTATCCCTCGGCGTCGGCAAAGGCGGTGCCCGGATCGGGCGGCTGTCCCGAAAGCTGGGCCTGAATGCTGGGAACCCCGATCAGTCCGTGGACGTCCACCGTGTAGAAGCTGATGCCGAAATGGTTGGCCAGGCTGACCACTTCCTTGATCATTCGTCCGACTCCGGGATCCTTGGAGCGACCTGCCTGGCGCGCCATTTTCTGCCGCACAGCGATGCTGCGAAAGGCGGAGCTCTGACGGGACTCGAACTCGACCTCGGCTACCGGGTCCATCGGATAGCCTTCTGAAAAGAAAACAATGTACTTGCGGCCCGGCAGCGCCGAGAGCGAGTAGCAGAGGCTGCTCAGGCCTCCCTCTAGACGCGAGACCTGTTGTTGCAGCTCGTCCAGGTAATTATCGCCAGGCCGGCCCTCTATGTTGAAGACGTCCAGGGGATTGGAACCCACCACCGGACGCAGATCGTCGATCACTTTCAACAGAGCCTCACGATCCCGGGTGAAGGGAGAATCGATCTTCAAGCCGGGGTTGATCTCGGCGATCATCACCAGGTGGTTGTCGCCCAGCGACCGATCCACAAAGCGGCGAATCGCCAGTACGGCCTGGTGGAAGTTGCCCAGGTCCATGGTGCGCGAATCGAGCAGGATGACTGTGCGAACGGATCGGCTCGTTTGCCACAACGGGTCCTCCCCGGTGATCATCTCCCCATCGGGAACCCCCCCGGTCGACGCCGCCAGTGATCGGCCTGCACTGGATGCGGAGGGAGGAAAGAGTTGTTTCAACGACCGCTTCTTCCCGTCCACCCGCAGTTCCAGTTCCTGGCGTCGCAGATCGTTGACGAAGTGGCCGGTTTTCTCGTCCACGGCAATAAACTCGACCAGAGCACGAGTGGCCGTGATACGGAAAGTGGCCCCAATTCCCTTTTCTTGCTGCGCCGGAGGCGAAGAAGCCCACAGCGGGACTGGTAACAAGAGCACACACCCGGCCGCCAACATTTTCCTGAGTCTCACTCGGAACCTCCAGTGCTAGCCCGGACTATTCACCAGCTTTCTGCTGTGGCGCCGTTATCATCCGCGCTGACTGCGTTGCCCACCCTCGGCCTCCTCGACGTAATGCACGACTACGCCTCCGGGGGCCTCGGGCGTAACGCCTTGTCAGCGCGGCGCTTCCGACGCCTCGCGACGAAACCTGGTGCATAATCCGGGCTGGAAGAGACAGTCTGCGGGACCGATTCTCTCATGCTGGTGTTGGAAACCAAACACAAAGTCGTCAATGGAGCTCTGTTTCGCGCGGCGTGGGTCGGACCCTCGACTGCAACTCGGCCCTGCTTAGCGCGGTTGAGTGAGTGGTGGGAGGATGGGGACGGCATAACAGAGCAGCCACACTGCACTACCCTTTTTCGGGGCTTTCTTCTTCTTCCTGAGGATGGCACAATGGTGAGCAAATCACATTATGCACCCACTTGGGGAGGAGGAGTCGATGAACTGGAAGCTTGTCATCATTGGGGGACTGGCCTTCTGGCTGGTCACGAATATCGTGGGCATGTTCGGCACGGGAGTCGTGATCCACGGCTGGATCCTGGGTCCGGCTTACAGGGCCCACGAGTCTTTCTGGATTCCGCCGCTGAGACAGGACCCGCCTGATATGGCGGCTGCCATGCCTC
The DNA here is from genome assembly GCA_046757765.1 of Acidobacteriota bacterium. Classification (GTDB taxonomy): domain Bacteria; phylum Acidobacteriota; class UBA6911; order RPQK01; family JBHHYX01; genus JBHHYX01. Next base: position 2,670 of record JBHHYX010000439.1, read on the forward strand.
ACTGGCTGCTGATGTCGCTTCTGAGCAGCCTTGTCGTGGCTGGACTTTACAGCCTCGTGCGCCCCGCCTTCAGCGGCCCGGGCTGGAAGCGCGGCCTTACCTGGGGCCTGTGTCTGGGGATCTTCTCGTTCGTCACCCTGCTCGGATACTCCGGGGTAATCAACCTGCCCATGCAGATCTGGGTCTGGTGGGGCATCGACGGCCTGATCCTTTTTGTCCTGGGTGGCGCGGTCCTGGGCTGGACCGGAGAGCGATTCGCCGGGGTATAGTGCTCGTTCCCATCCCAAAAAGTGTTAAATAGTTGTAAAATAGCATCTTACCCTTTGGGATGGGAACTCGAAATTCCAAGACTCAAGGGCCCAAATCTCAAAGAGCTTTTGCATTTGAGATTTCGTATTGGTAATGCACTGGTTCAGCCGAGCGGTCCTTCAAGTTTTCCGTTCAGGGTTGTGGATCCGGCCGCGGGAGTTGGATGGAGGCCTTCTCCTTCGGTGACCACAAAAAGCCGATCGGAGCCCAGATTCTTGAATGTCTCGGTCTTCCCACCGGGCCAGCGAACCTCAATCGCGTCGACTTTCCGCTGGCCACCCAGACCGAAGTGAAGTCGCCGGTCGTTCTGGGAAAGGTAGCTGGACCCGCTCCGCATCTCTCGACTCTGCACCCGTCCGCCCGTGATGACCTTGACCTTGGCCCCAATCCCATCCCGGTTGCTCCGCCTCCCCACCAGGTCCACCATCAACCAGTGATTGTGGTTGGCCGCCTCATTGCGCAACAGGACCGGACGCGCATTCAGGTTGGAGATGACGATGTCGGCATCTCCGTCATTGTCGTAATCGCCCGTCGCCATGCCACGGCTGACGTCTCGCGCCGAGAAATAGAGACCGGACTTGCCAGAGACTTCACGGAACGTTCCATCTCCCCTGTTGGCGAAAAGAAGGTTCGGCTGAGCATACGTCACGCTTTCGCTGAACACGTTGATGTAGTCCTGCACGTGGCCGTTGGCGAAGAAGATATCGAGATCGCCGTCGTTGTCGTAGTCGAAGAAACCCGTACCCCATCCCACGAAGGGATAGGTCTTCTTGGCGATGTGGGCCTGCTTGGTGACGTCCCGAAACGTCCCGTCACCCGCATTGCGGTACAAAGCATTGTATTCGAACACCATGTTGGTCACCAGCAGATCGGCCAGGCCATCGGCGTCAAAGTCTCCCAGGGTCACCCCCATGGCACCCGTTTCATTGCCGTTCTCATCCAGGGCCACTCCAGCCGTCAGAGCGGTCTCTTCGAAGCGGCCGTTGCCCTGATTGATGTAGAGGAAGTTGGGAGTCCGGTCATTGGCGACGTAGATGTCGGCATCGCCGTCGTCGTCGAAATCGGCGAAGACCGGCTGCATCCCTTTGCCCTCGGGGCGAAACACTCCGGCCTGTTTGGTGACATCCGTAAAGGTGCCGTCTCCGTTATTATGGTAAAGTACGTCGGCTTGGGCGGCGTAGTCCCTGGGGCCTGGAAAGAACTGGTAGCCCTCCCGGGCGGAGAGTCGGCTGCGTCTGACTTTTCTGTTCAATTCGAAGTCGAGGTAGTTGGTCACGTACAGGTCAAGAAAGCCGTCC
>JBHHYX010000440.1:0-4270 GCA_046757765.1 Acidobacteriota bacterium
CGGAGTTCGAATCCGGTTTTGGCGTTTTGGCTACAAACATTCCACCCCTAGCGGGAATGTGCAAGGTCACCGTGCTGCACGGCCTCAGGAGACTTTTGCGACACTCTCGTGAGGGAGGGGAGGGCCATGGCTCAGACTCGTCGTCCTCCTTCCGGTCGCTGACGTTCCCGGGCTCCGTTTTCGTTGTCTCTTCGTACGCCTTCTGGCCGGTATGAGCTCGCTCGCTACGCTCTAGGCTAGTTCCCATCCGGAAAAGAATAAGTCATTGTAAACAAGAATGTTAACAGGTCCCAATGGGAACTCGAAATTCCCAAGTGCAACTACCAATCCCCAAGCTGGCTTGTCGATACGAGAACCGCAAATTCAAGAGCTGTTTGGAGCTTGGTCCTTGGGATTTGTTTGAGATTTGGCCCCTTGGTCCTTGGGATTTCTAGTTCCCATCCCAAACCCTAAGCTATTATGTCACAATTATTTACAAGTTTTGGGGTGGGAACCAGCTATCACCGGGCCTGGGGAAGGTAAGGCGCCATGTCCAGCAACCGGCACAGACCACGTCAGGATGAAAGTTTCGGATGGTCTGCCGGACCTGATCCAACCCCCACAGCCGGCTCTGGCGGTGGCAGCCGTGAATCATTCCCAGCACGCCCACCCGGGTGACTCCGGACACGCTGGAGGAGTCGGGGAGAAGAGCTCGAAACTTCTTCGGGATTTCCAGGACGGCCACTTCATGGCTCCCCTCCGAAGAGACCCAGAGAGTCGCCCCGGAAGGATGAACGGCCAACACGATCGGAATCCGGCCGACCGGAATCCGAGTCAAGACTCTCTTCTCGGGGAGGAGGATGACTGAGACATCGTGGCTGGCCGTGTTGTTGACGAAGGCAAGACGGCCTCCGGGATGCACAACCACCGAAAAGGGAGAGCTGCCTATCCCGTCCTTCAAGCTACCCACCTCCTTGTGGGAAGCCGTGTTGAGAAAGGCGACTCGATCTTCGCCTCGAACGGCCACGGCATATTCGATGTCAGCCGGCGCCGCACCCCGGCCTTCGGGCCCGATTGGAATGAGGCAGCTGACGGGAAACCTGAGGTCGGACCCGAGGTCGGGAGCGAAATGCTTCTAGACGGATTTATTCTTTCTTTGCTATTGACTTCCTCATTCTCACGACTAAAATAGCGGCCATCATAGAGGAGTCTAGACGATGATCCTGGCGCTCACCATTTGGGCCATCACACTCGTAACGACAATTGCCTTTGCAGGGAAATACTGGTGGTTTCCGCCAGCCGCCTCGGCACACGCCGGTCGGGTGGATGGGCAATTCGTCGTGACACTCGCCGTTACCGGAGCCGTCTTCCTGGCCGCTCAGATCGCACTCGGCTTTTTGATTCTGCGTTACCGTGAACGTCCCGGCGGGACCGCCCATTACAGCCACGGAAACAACAAGCTGGAGGCTCTTTGGACGACGCTGACGACCGTCCTCTTCTTCTTGATGGTCCTTCCCGGACAGGGGATCTGGGCGGATCTTTACATTCGGGAAGCGCCGGCAGACGCCATTCGGATCGAAGTCACCGGACAGCAGTTTGCCTGGAACATCCGCTACCCGGGAGCTGACGGCAGATTCGGTGCCACCCGACCGGAGTTGATGAATGACAGCGAGGGGAATCCGTTGGGTCTGGATGCGAGCGACCCGGCGGCCGAAGACGATCTGGTGGTGCCAGTGATGGCCGTTCCGATCAACCGTCCTATCGAACTTTTGCTTCGCTCCAAGGACGTGACCCACGCCTTCTTTGTGCGCGAACTGCGGGTGAAGCAGGACACTGTTCCCGGGTTGGTCGTCCCGCTGCGCTTCACAGCCACTCGAATCGGAAGATACGAAGTGGCCTGCGCCGAACTCTGTGGTCTGGGTCACCATCGGATGAGGACTTTTGTCAGTGTCCTGTCCGAGGCGGATTATGCCAAGTGGCTTGCCGACATGTCGGAGGATTAGTCCTGGCCGAACAGCGCTTCAGACCGGCAGTGCGGGTGGCCCCAGCCGGGTCCACAGACTCCGACGTCCCCAGGGTGACAACAGTGCCGCGCGGGCCGCGGTGGTGCGGAGCGGGTCTCCTCTGCCGCCCAGCCGCTTTTGGGAGCCGTGCCACTGCATGGGTGGAGTCTCCAGCTCAAGAGAGGGGGTGGCCCCATCGGGCTGGGTTCAGGCAAAAGGTCTTCTTGAAACGTGAAGGAGCGGACCAGCCGGACTTCAGCAGAGCGGGTGCGGGGGAAGTTTGCGGGCTCTTGCGGTGAAACAACGGCCCCATTGAGGTGAACTAGACAAGCGAGGGAGAAGGAGAAACATGGCTGACGTTGCCGAGGCCCACGGCGTCCACCACGAGGCGCCCACTGGCTTCATCCGAAAGTACATCTTTAGCCTCGATCACAAGGTGATCGGCATCCAATACTATCTGCTGGCGCTCTTTGCCGTTTTTGTGGGAATGACGCTGTCCATCTTGATCCGTTTCAACCTGGTCTGGCCCGAAACCCAGGTCGGACTCCTGGAGACCCTTTTTCCGCAGGGTGCTCCGGGCGGAGTCATAACGCCCGAGTTCTATCTGGCGATGTTGACGATGCACGGGACCATCATGGTCTTCATGGTCCTGACCACGGCCCCCCAGGGTGGGTTCGGAAACTATTTCCTTCCCATCCAGATCGGGGCGGAGGACATGGCATTTCCCACCCTGAACATGCTCTCCTTCTGGTTCACGTTTTTGTCTCTGGTGGTGCTTCTGGCGGCTTTTTTCGTGACCGGCGGACCGCCCATCTCAGGTTGGACCGCCTACCCGCCCCTGAGTGCCGTGGGAGAGATCGCCGGTCCCGGGCTGGGTTCAGGACAAGACCTGTGGATCCTCAGCATTGCCATTTTCTGTGTCGCAGCCCTGCTGGGGGCCCTCAACTTCATCACCACCACCCTGCATTTGCGGGCCCAGGGCATGACGCTCATGAGAATGCCGCTGACGGTCTGGAGCTGGTTTTTCACGGCCATACTGGGGTTGCTCGCTTTCGGCGTTCTGCTGGCGGCGGGGATCCTGCTGTTGCTGGATCGAGTGGCGGGAACCAGTTTTTTCATCCCCGCCGGTCTGGTAGTGAGCGATCAGATCATCAACCATAAGGGGGGGTCTCCGTTGCTCTGGCAGCACCTCTTCTGGTTCTTCGGCCACCCCGAGGTCTACATCGCGATCCTGCCCGGCATGGGGGTGACGTCTCAGATTCTTTCCGTTTTCTCCAGAAAACCAATTTTCGGTTACCGGGCAATGGTTTACGCGATGGGCGCCATAGGAATGCTGGGATTCATGGTGTGGGGACATCACATGTTCATGAGCGGGATGAGTCCCTATTCAGCGATTGCGTTCTCGCTCATGACGACCGCCATTGCGGTCCCCTCCGCGATCAAGACCTTTAATTGGCTGGGGACCCTTTGGGGAGGCCGGATACGCTTCGAAACGGCCATGCTCTTCGCCATCGGCTTTGTCTCGCTCTTTGTCAGTGGCGGCCTGAGCGGATTGTTTCTGAACCAGCCGGCGGTTGACGTCCAGCTTCACGATACTTACTTTGTGGTGGGCCACTTCCACATCATCATGGGTGTCGCATCGATCTTTGGAATCTTCGCGGCGACTTACTACTGGTTTCCGAAAATGTTTGCCCGGCAGCTCAATTCTCTGCTGGGCAAAATCCACTTCTGGTTTACTTTTATCGGCGTGTACGCCATCTTCATGCCGATGCACTTTCTGGGCATGATGGGGAATCCCCGCCGTTACCCGGAGCTGACGGCCTTTGACTTTCTACATGAGACGGCCCCGCTGCATCTTTTCATCTCCATCGCAGCCTTTATCACGATTGGGGCTCAGTTCATCTTTCTCTTCAACCTCATCTGGTCCTTTTTCAGAGGCAAGAAGGCCGAACTCAACCCCTGGCACGCCACCACGCTGGAGTGGACGGTCCCCTCGCCGCCTCCACATGACAACTTCGCCGGAGAGTTGCCGGTCGTCCATCACGGCGCCTATGAGTACAGCGTCCCGGGCCAGTCCAGGGACTACGTCATGCAGACGGCGCCGGAAGTCGAGGCGGCGGGGGCTAGATGATGGCCACTCTTGCTCCGCCGCCTCCAGCCCACTCTCCACCGAAGGACGCGGTCCGGCGGGATGGAGAGCGCTCGGGTGGAAATGGGGATAAAGGTTTGGGCGGCGGTGGGAGTGGAGGAGGCGGGGGCGCCGGGGCGGCCTCCGATCGTCTCAACTA
>JBHHYX010000441.1:0-4266 GCA_046757765.1 Acidobacteriota bacterium
TGATGTTTAACAGGACCTGGCGAATCTGGTCTCCATCCAGAGGAATGAGCGGGATGGATTCCAACTTCTTTCGCACCACTCGCACACCGGAAGTTTGGATCTCTTTCTGGACGAGGCCCAGGGTGGAATCGATCAGATCTTCAATCGAGGTGGGCCTTACAGCGGGCTGTGGCGGTTTGGCGAAACGGAGGAAATCGGCCACGATGGTGTTGAGGCGGGAAGTCTCCTGCTTGATGATATTGACAAATTCCCGTTTGGGGTGCTGTGGAGAAATCTCGCTTTCCAGGATCTCGATGGAACCCTTGATGGAACCGAGAGGGTTTCGAATCTCGTGAGCGACCCCGGCGCTCAGTTGACCGAGGGCGGCCAGCCGGTCCGAGTGTCTGAGCTGATCGAAGGCCGCCTTCAGTTCTTCGTGAGCTCGGCCCAGTTCCTCTGATACTCTCTCCAGGTGCCGTCGCTGCTTCCGTTCTCTTCCCGCCAGAAATCCAATGATGACCGCCACCACGTAATAGAGAACCATTTCCGCGTACTGATTGAAGCTGTAGGCGGGAAACTGGGACCAGTCCCTCTGAATGTGATAGGCATAAATGATGCTGACCAGCGAAGCCGCCGCAATTCCTCCCAAAGGGCCGTACCAGAAGGCCGCCAGCAGAATAGGGATGTAGTAGACCCGCTGGTAGATCTCGTGAAGATAACGGTAGCCGATACCGGTTTCATAATGGCCCAGCGAAATCAGCAGAATGAGTAGAAGAATGGAGCCGAATCTCCAGAAGAGACCACGCAACTTGGACTTCATGAGGATTCCGGCCCCGGCCGCACTTTCTGGTAAGGCGCCGTCAGGTTGTATTTCTGCATCCGGTAGATCAGGGTGTTGCGGCTGATCCCCAGGTAATGAGCGGCTTGAGTCTGGTTCCAGTCGTGACGTTCCAGGGCGGCTCGGAGCAGGTCCCGCTCCAGTTCCTCCAGCGAAAAGCACTCCTCCGGCAGGCGAAAAAGGACCTCTCCGGCCAGCCGCGGAGTGGAGCGGAGATGGGAGGGCAGATCGGACATGTGAACGAGGCCCTGCCTGTCGAAGACAACCAGACGCTCGACGATGTTCTCGAGCTCCCGCACGTTGCCGGGCCAGCGATACCGCTGCAGTGCTTCCACGACGGCGGGTTCCAACCTGACGCTCTTGCCAAAACGCTGGTTTAACTTCTCCAGAAAATGATGGACGAGCAGAGGGATGTCCTCCCGGCGTTCTCGCAATGCGGGCAAGTAGAGGGGCGCCACCGATAAACGGTAATACAAATCCTCCCGGAAAGCGCCTTCGCCGACTCGTTGGGACAAGTCCTTGTTGGAGGCAGCCACTATTCGGACGTCCAGGGAGCGACGCTGGGGGCGGCCGATCACATCAATTTCTTTCTCCTGAATGACCCGCAACAGCTTGACTTGCATCGACAAGGGAAGTTCGCCCACTTCGTCCAGAAAGACGGTGCCCGAATCGGCAATTTCAAACTTGCCCTTCTTGTCTGAGGTGGCTCCCGTAAAGGAACCCTTCTTGTACCCAAACAGTTCCGACTCGAGAAGATTCTCGGGAATGGCCCCGCAGTTGACGACCACGAAAGGGCGCTTTCGCCGGGGACTGTTGAAATGGACCGCTCTGGCCACGATCTCCTTGCCGGTTCCACTTTCGCCCTGGATGAGAACCGTGGTATCCACTTCGGCCAACTGCTGTGCCTGCCTCAGAACCTCTCCAAACTTCTTGGAGGATCCGACGATACCCTCGAATCTGAACTTCTCACCCACCGCCTTTGCCAGGCGCTGGTTTTCCTCCACCAGATGGGCCATCTTCAGCGCGTTGGCAATGGCATGGCCCATTTCCTCCTGTTCAAACGGCTTGGTGAGAAAATCGAAGGCACCCTGCTTGATGGCATCCACCGCCTTGTCGATGGACCCGTAAGCCGTCAGGACAATGACGGGAATTTCGGCATTCTGCTCACGAACAGCCCGGAGCAGCTCGAGACCGTCCATTTCGGGCATCTTGAGATCGGTCACGATGAGATCGAACTTTTCGCCGGCCAGGTGCCGCAGTGCCTCGGCCCCAGAGGATGCCGGAGTGGGCCGAAACCCGAACTGCTGGATTTGATAGGTGAGTACTCGCAGGAAATTCTTGTCGTCGTCCACGACCAGGATGTTTGGGTGTTTCATGCCCTTCACACTGACAACCCGGGGCAGAATAGACTTGTCTCTCCCCGCGGCGGGTTCATCAACCCTCCAGAACGCGACCTCCTCTTGGCGAAGGTCTTCGGGCCCGTCCCTCAGACTGAAGCAATTACCGGACCAATGCTCTCCTTTTCCTCGACTTCCCTTCCGATCTCAACAAAACCAAAGGGTTTGTGCCCTCCAGTGTTTTCACTCCAGTGACTCAAGACCAAGCCACCTTTCTTGAACGGGAGTTTCAATTGTACCGGGGATGTGTGAAATGCAACAACCCTTCATTGACGGTGGAAAAACTGACGACTGAGGCTATAATTGAACTGCCCTTCAACTTCACCTGAGGAGGAATTCATGAGCACAACAAAGAAACCGTCACGGCGTGATTTTCTCAAGGCGGCCGCCACCTCGGCCCTGGCCGTATCTCGCGCTCCGGCTCTCCTGGGCGCGGGAAGTACTGAGGTTATGGCCCCCTCGGCTGCGCCGACTTCACCCAACGACCGCATCCAACTGGCCACCATTGGCATGGGCATTATCGGCTTCGTCGACACCGAGACGGCCCTCCAGGTCCCCGGCGTCGAGCTGGTGGCGGTGGCGGACTGCTACGACGGCCGCCTGACCCATGCCAAAGAGATCTTCGGGAACCACATCTTTACCACACATGATTACAAAGAAGTCCTGGCTCGATCAGACGTCGACGCGGTGATCGTCTCCACCCCGGATCACTGGCATCAGCAAATTGCCATTGATGCCATGCAAGCCGGCAAAGGCGTTTACTGTGAAAAGCCGATGGTCCAGAAGATTGAAGAAGGGGCCAGGCTGATCGAGGTTGAGAAGACGAGCGGTCAGGTGCTGCAGGTAGGCAGTCAGACGGCCAGCTCGGTGGTGACGCAAAAGGCGGGGGAACTGTACCGCGCCGGTGCCATCGGCGAGCTGAACATGGTGGACATTCTGATCAGCCGCAATTCAGCCTTTGGAGCCTGGGAGTATTCCATTCCGCCCGATGCGTCGACGAAAACGATCCAGTGGGAGCGGTTTCTCGGGCGGGCTCCCAGGATTCCGTTCGACGCCGACCGCTTCTTCCGGTGGCGCAAGTATTGGGACTATGGGACGGGAGTGGCCGGCGACATGTACGTGCACCGGTTCACCGCACTTCACCGCATCATCGGCTCCAACGGACCGACGCGGGCCATGGCCACGGGCGGCATTCGCTACTGGAAAGAGCGCCGAGAAGTGCCCGACTTGATCCTTGGGCTTTACGAGTATCCCCAGACCAGCCAACACCCCGCCTTCACCCTCTCCCTGGGAGCCAACTTCGAGGACGGCGGACACGGTCCCATCTTCCAGCTGATTGGAAACGAAGGGATAATGACCATCGGTGAAGGTGGAGTTCGCCTTTCCCGGGTGACCCCCCGAGAGCCTTCATTGGAACAGATCGTCAAGGGTTACAATTCGGTGAGGACGTTCTCCGAAGCTCAGCAGAAAGCCTTCATCGCCGATTACCGCAGCAGACAGGCGGGATGGAAGGAACCCCGGGAGCCGGAACTGGGCGGAAGGAGTGAGTTTCATGCACCACAGGGTTATGACAGCCGCGTGGATCACTTCCGAATTCTCTTCAGAGCCATGTGGGGGGGGCCGTCCGTGGTGGAAGACGCCGCTTTCGGGTTGCGGGCGGCCGCTCCGGCCCTGCTGGCGAATATGTGTTACCGGGATCAGCGCATCTATGAATGGGACCCGGATGCCATGCGGCTGAAGGGATGAGAATCCCGCTGCCGGCAAGACTCCGCCGGCAGGCACTACCCACAGTGGCTGCAGAAAGGAGCCGGTATTCGGCTGCTCAGGGCGTGGCCGGCTTGGATTCGGATGGCGCAATGGATCGGGCCGACAGGGACCCACTCGGCCCTCTTCCTATTGGTAACGTGGATCTCATAGCGCCGAGGGGTCTGTTCGGAGGCGACGAAAACGGAGCCAGATAGAAGAGCGATTCGTGTGGGGCTGAAGCTGCAGCCATAGTTTTATGTCGCCCCCTCAGGGCTTTCTGTGTTGACCTTGCACCCAGGGCGTTGC
>JBHHYX010000442.1:0-4262 GCA_046757765.1 Acidobacteriota bacterium
TTGCAGGCTGGACCTCATACCGTCGAGAAGGCGGCACGAGGAACTCCGTTAATTCATAGTATACATTGCTGCAAAATGCACAGGTTGACCGCCGCGAATCAGTGTTCATCCGTCGGCACGGCGACCTTGATCGGTTCTTCCACTCCAACCGTATCGGTGAAGTTCTCGAGCCTGCGGCGCAGCAGCAGCGTGACTTCGTGGCCTTTGGCGATGAGAAGATTGCCCTGACGGCTGTAGACATCCTCAGCCAGAATCATCCCTGGTTGCAGTCTCTTCAGGGCCACGGCGCGGGTCTCGTAATTGATCTGCCTCCGCAGCACCGCCTCGAGAGCCTTCAGGACGGCCGGGTCGTACCAGCCGGGACGGGACCTGAGCCGAGTCAGCGCTTCTCTCTTGGAAACGCCCGTACATTCAAGAGCCAGGTAGTCGGCGACCGCTTTCAGCAGTCGTGCGCCCATCGGAATACTTTCTCCCCGATGAGAGTCGGCGGGAAGCCCGGTTCCGTCAAAATGCTTCTCCTGGCAGGCAATGATCTCAGCAACCTCTCCCAGACGGGGAATCTTGGCAATCAACTCACCGCCCACAGCCGGATGGCCGTCAAAAGCTTTTTTCTCCTCCAGGCTCAACGGTTCCCGGCGATAGAGACGTTCGAGGGCGTCGGGCGGAACACTGATGCAACCAATCTGAGAGAGCATGGCCGCGATGTCGAACCGCCACGCCTCCGAAAGCCTCATTTCCCGAGCCACCTCTCCGACATATTTCTTGATCAGAGTGGCGCGCCCAAAAGCGACTGGATTTGTCAGCGACAAGACGTCACATAGCACGCTCACGCTTCCGCGCACCGTGCCCTCCAGCAATTCCTTTTCCGCCATGACCAGGCGATATTGAGCCAGCCCCGCTGAAAGCACTTTTGCGAAAGTTGCCGGCGGACAAGGTTTGGTGAGAAAGCGAAAAACATTGCCCTCATTGACGGCCTGCATGGCGGTATCCAGATCGCCGTTGCCGGTGAGCATCATGCGGACACTATTGGGGGCCAGCTGCCTGACCCGGGTCAGCAGTTCGACGCCGTCCATCCCGGGCATACGCATGTCGGAGACCACCACGGCAAAAGGTCCCTGGGTGGCGACCAGCCGCAGCGCCTCTTCTGCGCCCAGGGCCGTCTCGATGCGATACATCTTGCGCAACGCCCTCTGGTAGGCCTGCAGCACATTGGGATCATCGTCTACGCAAAGAATTCTTTCAGACATCGGTCTCCCTTCCCTGACTCGCTCCCGTCGCTTCTTCGGCTTCCAGGCTTCTCCACTCCATAAGCCTCTCCTCCAGTCCCTGACGGTACACGTACTCAGTGTCCAATTCAGGCATGACGCCGCTCAAGCCGGGGCCGGACTGTTCGTGTTCCAGAACATCCGCCACGTGCACCAGACCCGCGACTCCGAAACTATTCTTGCCGCTGCGGCTCGGGTCATGGTGGAACGCGAGACCATCGACGATCGGGTCCGGCAGGCCCCAGAGCGCCAGCAAATAGCCGCCGACTTCCCCATGAGTCGTGCCCCATTTTTCCCTTTCGATTTGCCACAGCGGAATCTCTTCCGCACTGGCGCGGAGGAGCAGATCGCCATACAATTCCTCCAGGTTGGAGGCCAGGACGAGCTTCCCCAGATCATGGAGAAGGCCCGCCATAAAGGCTTGGTCCCTCAGTTTCTTGTCCAGCTTCTCCCGCTTGCCGATTTTGGCCGCCAGAACGCCCGTGGCCAGACTGTGACGCCAAAGGACATTGGAAGACACCGTCCCCAGTCTGATGGCCTGAAACTGCGAGAAAATGTGTGCGGTCAGCACCAGGGTCTTGATGGTGTTGATGCCCAGCAGTCCAACAGCTTGAGCGGGGTTGTCTACCTCTCGGGGCAGGCCAAAGAAAGCAGAGTTGACCAGCTGTAGGATCTTGGCCGTCATGCCAATGTCACTGGAGACCACTTGACCGATCTTCCGGAGAGAGGGTTCGGATGACTGAACCTCTCTCATCACCTGGGCATACAGGGAAGGAAAGGCGGGCAGAGAGTCCACTTGGGACACCAGTCGTCTCAGAGGCTCGCTTTGTGCCAGTAATTGCACAACCTTGCAGGCCTTTCCGATCGTCGCCTTGAGCGTCTCGGCATCACACGGCTTGGCCAGATACTGGTGGGCCGGCCCCACCGACTGAAGAATCGATTCCGACTCGGAGTGGCCCGACAGGATAATCCGGACGGTTTGCGGATATTTCCGCATCACCTCGTGCAAGAGTTCAGCCCCGCTCATTCCCGGCATGCGCATGTCCGAGACAATGACGTCGGCCGGCTCGGCGGCAAGCATTCGAAGGGCTTCCCGACCGCTTGCCGCGAACGCCAGGTCCCATTCATGACGCCTCGGCCTCAACACCCGTCTCAAGCCTTGCAGCACTTCGGGTCGATCATCGACGAAGAGTATCCTTTTCTTCATGGCCAGCCTCCGTCAGTTCTCGCCCAGCGGCAGACGGACGGTAAACGTCGTCCCCTGACCCAACTCCGTCTCACAGAGAATGCGGCCCCCATGTTTTTTCACAATCACAGAGTGGGTGATGGCCAGGCCCTGACCGGTTCCTTTGCCCACTTCCTTGGTGGTGAAGAAAGGGTCGAAGATCCGATCTCGAATGTCTTTTGGAATTCCGGGTCCCGAATCTCGGACCAGAACTTCCGCCCAACCATTGACTCGCCGTGTCTTCACCCAGATCATTCCCTTCTTCTTTCCAGCCTTCTCCACCTCGGCGATGGCTTGGGCGGCATTGACAATCAGATTGAGGACGACCTGATTGACGTCACCTGGCAGACAAGGCACCAGGGGAAGCGAGGCGTCCAGATCCGTCTTCATCTCGGCCACGTACTTCCACTCGTTACGCGAGACGATCAGGGTACTCTCAATCAGCTTGTTCAAGTCGACGGCAATCTTTTCGGCACTGCCGGGATGTGAGAACTCTCTCATGGCCCTGACGATGTGTGTCACGCGAGCGACCCCTTCCAGGGACTGTTCAATCGCATTCGGCACTTCCTCCACCAGATACTTACAGTCGGCCTCGTCGACGATTTTCCCAACTTCGTCGACGAGTCTCGACGACACCGTTCCCGCCCGTGCCGCCTCCAGGAGTTCCTCGTATTTCACCAGCACTTGCCTCAAATCGCCGAAGGAATCTCGAAGAAAGCGGATGTTATCGCCGACATACTGGGTCGGCGTGTTGATCTCGTGCGCGATACCGGCTGCCAGTTGTCCTATCGACTCCAGCTTTTGCGACTGCAGTGCTCGGATCTCCATGGCTTTCCGGCTGGTAATGTCCCGCGAGTTACAGATGATTTCCTTGACACCTCCCGCCTGGTTGTCAGAGATGGCTTGGCCGGTGGTTTCAAACCAAACCACTCGTCCATCCCTTCGTCGCACCCGATAGTTGATGGCAGGGGCAAGGCCCCGCTCCTGAAGTTGCTTATGGAATTGCCTGACAGCCTCCAGATCATCCGGCTGGCAAAGCTGATAGACGGAAGATCCAACCAACTCTTGGGGGTCTTGACCGAGCAGACTCCGGCAGGCAGGCGAGACATAGAGAAAGGTCCCTTGGGGAGATTCTCTGGTAATCATGTCGGTGGAGTATTCGGCCATCAAGCGAAAGCGCGCCTCACTTTCCCGCAGTGCCAGTTCAGCCCGCTTGCGCTCAATGGCATAAAGCGTGCACCGCTCCAAGATGGCGGCACTGAGGTAATCCTTGACGAGGTAGTCGGCCGCCCCCGCCTGCAGAGCTTCGATCCCCAGGTTGTAGCTTCCCGCGCCGGTGAGAACTACCAAGGGCACGTCGCAGCCCTCCTTGACGGCCGCCCCCACCAACTCCAGGCCATTCCGTTCTCCGAGACGGTAATCAATGAAGTAGATCTGGTGATCAGCGTCCCGGAGAGCGCGGACCCCGGCGTCGTAAGTGGCGACCCAGTCCAGTTTGAATCGAATCCTCTGGCTGCGCCAGAGGAGTTTCCGAAGGACGAGATACTCTTCCTCGTCATCGTCCACAAGGAGAGCGTTTATCTTGTCAGGGTTCATCGCAACTCCTTTCCGACCTCGAGCCAATCGTCCCGACTTCCGCCTTTCAACAGCTTGCGACCGGAAACGGGCTCGAATGCTTCCGGAGTCTTCAGCTTTTTGGCGCGGCGACACTCCGTGTCGGTACGTGTTTAGCGGGTGAGAAGGCAAACAAACCAACAAGCCCAAAGGGCTTG
>JBHHYX010000443.1:0-4261 GCA_046757765.1 Acidobacteriota bacterium
CGCAAGCCCTTTGGGCTTGTTGGTTTGTTTGCCTTCTCACCCGCTAAACACGTACCGGCGCAGGGCCCGGTGGGGGGCGGGAGGCTGGAATTTGTACCTCGGCTGCTGCCAGTTGCCAGGCTCTGAGAACGGGCCGCGACGCCATCAATACAACGCATCTGAGAGCGCTCAGAATACTGCGGCAAGCAGCTGTCGAGCCTCGGCCATTGTCAGCTGTCAGGGCGTCAACAACAGGGAAGGCAGGGGGTGTGGGCGCACGTCGTCAGGGCAACGCCGCTTCCGCCGCCAAGTCACTGAACCACGAACGTGAGTGAGTGGCCATCCGATTGGGCCGGGCGCTGACGCTTCGGTTCAGTTTACAGGGCAGGGGCAAGGGGGCGCACGTCTCCCGGATTTCTGACCTCAAACTTCACTCGAAGATGGTCGGAGGCACGGCTGACAGGAAATCCAGAGTCAAGTCTCCGAAGAGCTGCTGCGCCACCAGCGGGACGGTGGAGAGGACCTCGATGTAGCCCCGCACCTGTCCGGCACTCTCCGGAACTAGGGAAGCCAGCACCTCGGAAAGGCGCCGCTTGGGACCCAGGCTGATGGGTGTCTCGGCCGTCAAGGCGCCGCCCTCCTGGAAGACCCGGATGGTGATCTGAGCCGTTTCGGTGTCGCTGGGGTTGAAGAAAGCCAGGCCCGTAAAGGTGGCCAGAGCTGGATTGGGGTTGTCCGAGTTGGCTACTTGAGCGAAGATGGCCCGAGTGAAAAGCTGGGTCTGAAGAGGCAGCGCGGCGGCGTAACGCCCCGTGTTGGGGTCCCCGAAGACGACGTCGCCGATGACGCCGGGTCCGGTGGCCTCCACCACGATCGACCCGGCCGTGGAGGGTCCCGTGGGCGGTCCCAGCTGGAAAAAGTCTCCCACCGACCGCTGCAGAGTCTGACGGGCCCCCAGGGGGAAGGGTACTGTCCGGTTCAGCTCGCTGCCGTCTTCACGCAAAGCGATCAGCGTCACCGACCTCAGGTCATCGGTCGTGTTCACCAGTTTGACGGAAGTAAAGATGTCGAACCCGGCGGTTCCATGGGCCAGCTGAGCCGAATAGGAGACGCTGCCGGGGTTGCCGAAAGAAGCATTGAAACCGAGTACGGTGTCCTCCAGTTCGACCAGTTCAAAGCCAACCGCCCCCGGTCCTTCCACCTCCACCCGAACGTAGCCGTCGGTGACCGTGCCCAGGTTGCCAAACAGAGATGTGAAGGACTCGCGCAGGCAGCCCAGCTTGTTCAGGCTGCGCGCCACGGGATTGCCCACCGGCATTCCCATCGGATTGAAGTAGGTGAAGGTCAGGCCGATCACCTCGTCGTTGGGATTGGCCAGGCTGAAGAGGGTCTGAGCGTCCAGGGGCGAGGGTCCCAGGGGGGCGGGGAAGCTGAACGGGCCCTCCGCGATCCGCGTGAAGTACAGAACATTGGACTGCTGGGTGAAGGCCACCGAGCCATCCAATTTGGAGATGGTTCCACTGAGTCCGTTGCCGATTTGAAAGAAGCTGGCCAGCTGGGGAGTGGTCGATCCGATGCGGACCCAGCCGCTTCGTTCCGTCTCCGTTGTCGTGCCGAACAACTCGAAGCCGAGACGGGCGATCTGATGTCCGCGATCCAGCGGCTCCGTATGGGGGTTGTCCGGGTAGTCCTGTCGCACTCCATCGTTGGCCAGACCTTCCACCTCGAGCACCGCGTCCAGGCTGTCGTCGTTGACGACAGCGAAACCGCTGAATTCCTCCTGGTTGCCCCGGTTGAAGGGAAAGAGGAGGAAAAACCGGCTGGTGGCGGCCTCGAAAAGGAGATCTCCGCTCAAGTTGAAACTGGAGCCCGTGAACACTTGAAAGACGGGCCCATCCTCCACGGGGATGGGCTGAGAGAGAGAAGCCAGATCCGACTCCTCGCCCGCCGCCGACCGACCCGGCGTCACCCCCACGATGGCCTGGGTGTTCTCCGGGTCGATGGGGAAATCGGGAGTCACCGAGATGGTGCCGTAGTGAAACAGGATGTTACCGTTGGCAAATAGCTGGACCGAAAAGTCGTTGCCGGTAAAACTTCCGAACTCGGGGACATCACTCCACGTCAGCCGGACACTGTCGCTCAGCTCCTCCAGTGTGACGTCGCCTCCCACCAGCGGGTTCAAGTCGGTGAAAAGAGGGGCGATTCGAGGAGGTCCATCCAGGAAACGAGCCCGGTTTCGCGGGGTGCTCACCATGTCAGGCGCGTCAAAGCTCAGGTTGCCGTCACTGTTGACAAAAACACCCTTGTAGACTTTGCCGAAGAACGGGAAGGCGAAGCCCGGGGGGAAGAAGACCACCCTGAAGTCGTCGTCGTCGATTGTGTCCAGATCGGGGTCGGGGAATTCTTCCATTTTCTCGTTGGAGACGAGATCAATCCTCTCCACAGTTTGGCCCGCCTCGACATGAATGACCACCTTTTCGGTGGGGTCGTCCGAGTCGTCGCCCGAGTCGTCGTCCGGGTCGATGCCCGACTCGTTGGGACCGTTGTAGTAATCTTTAGGAAAGTCGGTGAAACGCGTTTCGAAGGGACCTACCCGGCTGCCTTCGGTGAAACCGGGATCGAGGCGCTCAATGAAGACCACGTAGTCCCCCGGGGTCAGGCCCGGCAACTCGAAGCTCCCGTCCAGGTGAAAGAGGAAATCGGAAACACTGGAAACCCTTCCCGCGTCCATTTCAGTGATCAGGCCCTCGCTTACCGTGACGGGAACGGCTTCCACGTTGGCACCCTGAAAGGGGACGCCCGAGCGGCGCCGGACTCTTCCCCGGATGGTCCCCGTAACCTGGCGGAAGTCCTCACCGGGGTAAATCCAGGAGATCCAGGCCTGGTCGTCGCGCTGGGGCTCGACCACTTGAAAAGGCGAGCTTGAACTGCTGAAGGGGAACATGATCGGCACCGTTGTGCAGGGCTCGGGGGGGTTGCCGGGACGGCATTGATGGAAGGCGGCCGCGCCGGCCTGAGTGTGGTCCAGTCCCAGCATATGTCCCAGCTCATGGATGACGGTGGAGCGGAACTGGCTGTTGGGCGCCGTGCTGGCCCTGAGGCCGTTGAGCACGGCCACCCCATAATCCAAAACTCCATCCAGATCGGTGTCCAAGCCGCTGGCGAAACCGAGAACGGTGTTGCTCGACATGGGCCCCAGGACTACGTCGATGATTTTTCCGTCGGCATCAAAGATGACGGGATTGCCGCCGGGAAAAATCTGGTTGAGAAACTGGGAGGAGTTGCCACTGTCGACGTCCACGTCCAGGAAACCGCGGTCCTCAAAGGAAAGAGCAGCCGTGGCAACGGGAGTCACCTGGGAGTCGGCCAGCATCCCCCATACCCCAAAGGAGTCTCGCACGATCTGAGCGCCTTCTTCGCTGCTTACAGGATTGGGTCCGGAGCGCAACGGCCCCTTGTCCACAATGAAGTTGATGGGCTGGCCGGACGGCCAGCCGCGGGCATCATCGGGGAGGTCGATGAGAGGGCCGCCCCCCAGGAGGAAGCCACTGGAACCCAGAAAAAGCGCCCAACCGGCCAGCGCCCAAGGCCTCCATCCCGCCTCCGTCCCTCTCGACCGGACCTCATCCTCTCCTTTTCCAACCCGGTGACTCATCGAATCGATATCCTTTCCCGATGTGGAGCTCCGGCCTTCTCGCCGGCCGGAGAACCCCTTTTCGCCTTGGGGTGGGGTGAAATCAAGCATGTTGCACTTATCGACTGAAACCAGTTATCCATCCAGCCCTGAGGCCCATTTGGCCAATTGGAAGCAATCCGCTTCCTCCAGAGTGACTGGCGAGGCGTTGCCTCAGACCGACCCGCGCTGTCCCAACCCCGCCGGCCCAGTGCCGGTGGTTCTCGGGTTTGACCACTTCGATCGGTCCCGAGCGGGCACCCTCTCGCTGGCATCGACAAGGGAAGCAAACACTTCATCGAGTTGTCAAACCTGGCTCTACCGGGGCAAGCTCGGCGGGGGCCGACGCTCCAGCCGTTGGCTGATCGTTGCTTTACGCTTTGCTTTGTTTCCACGTGCTCAACTTGACTCAACTTGAAAGATTACCGCCACCCTGGTTGTCTAGCCCGAAACAAGTTCACAAAATGGTCAAGTTGCGCATTGCATAACAATTCACACTACACACAATCGCTATGCTGGTCATAAATCGCTCTTTCAGAGCTGCCGGGCTTCGATGTGAAGACCCAGCGCGTTGCGCTGGGCTGAATATGAGCGGCACCTTCGGCGCCT
>JBHHYX010000444.1:0-4259 GCA_046757765.1 Acidobacteriota bacterium
TCGACAAGAAGGCCGCAAAAACAGCCGATTGACTCGTGGTGACGGAGGTACCCGCAAAGGAACCGGAGTCGGTGCCGACACCAGAGCCAGCAGCCATCGCACTGACCGCCAAAGCGAGGACCATGATGGGCATGAAAAGTAGAATTGCTCTCAATTTCGCCATGCTTCTTACTCCTTTAGTTAAAAGTTTGACAACTCTGTTCTCGACATCGCTCGATTAAGGAATCGGCTCCTCCGCTTTCTTCATCAGAGGTGGTTTCGGATGGACGTCCCTGTTGTTAAAGCTACGCTGCACCTTCTATCAACACCTGGATAGAAAACCGCCTCCTCCACGAAAGAAAAGCCAACAACGTAAAGATGCTCGTTCTTTTGAAAAGTCGCATTTTTTGTAGTCGAGCCTATCGCACCCAGACCATCTGGCGGGAGCCTTGGACGGCGTAATCCCCGATAATGATCTGAGGCACTCCCGGCGAGGTCTCGAGGGCGACAAAAAAGTTGAGGCTGTCGTAGCTTCTCTCCGCCAAAGTGATCTGATCGCCGAATTCGAACACCAGAATCTTTGTCAGTTCCCCCCGCCCAGCCAGGTCCATTTCCAGGCTGCGAAGATGATTCAAAGGGGTTCTGGCACCAAAGTGGAACGCCGTCGGTTGCCTCGAGCTGACACTGACCACATAATCCAGACCGTTATCGATAACATATAAAGACCGCGTTCGCAAGCTCCCACGGCTTTCCGCCGTCATGAGAAGCCCGGGTTCGACCGGCAGGTCCATCTCCTTCAAATAGACCCAGACTCCATTGACCCGCTGGTAGACGAAGAGTTGGGGTTCGCCTTCCAGCAGGACCGCCAACTCGGGTTCGCCGTCCTGGGTGAAATCAAAGAGAGCAAACGACTGCACTGCCTGCAGGTACAAACCGGCGGAGGCATAGGAGACCAAACCGCCCGAGCGATCCAGCAGAAACGATTCGATCGAACTCCCCACCCCTTTGACGAGGCGTACAACGGTCAGATCGCTGACTCCGTCCCCGTTGAGATCTCCCATCAGAACCTTCTCGTTCTCCTGGAAAACCGGCAGGGAGCGAATGAACCCAAGAAACAAGCTGATCCGAGAACCGTCTTCGAGAACGAAATCACCGTTGAGATCACGCCGAGCCCGCGACACACGGCTGGCCGCGGGGTTTCCGCCAAAAGCACCGACCACCAAAAAATCAAAGGTCGGTTCGGGCGGGCTTTCCAGGACATTCGGCGCGGGGGGCGATTGGCCCACTCCGGTTGAGCCCAGTTCACCAGAATCCACTGGAGCCGGATCTCCGCTCTCCGCCGGCTCCAGACTTTCCGGAGCCACCGTCTCCGTCCCCGAAGCGGGGTTGGCCTCCCCAGTGGCTTCCGGGGGGTCCGCCAAGGCCGGTGGATCGTCCTCCGGCACGCCTTCGTCCAGAGCCTCTTCAAAGGGATTGCGAGGCCTCACCAGGCCAACGACCAAGTTCTCGAAGAGATCGTCGAAGGCCTGTTGATAGCCCTCCTGCAACTCGGTCAGGCCCTCTTGCAGGCCCGCTCTGTCGTGTCTCCCGCCCGACCACTCTCGCTGCCGGCGAAAAAATCTCGAAAGCTCCCGCCCGGGAGCCTCGTCGGTCCTCAAAACCCGGCTACGGAAACGAACTTGAGAAGCACGATCCGCTTCCAGCTCCGTCGCCACGCGCCTGTCGGCGGAGCCCTCAAGATCGGAGTGGGACCACGGGTCTTGCCCGCGACCTCCAGCTCCATCCTTCTTCAGGCCCTCCAGACCCTCAAGGAGGAGAGGAGGCGCATGCACGGCGGGAGGGTCCCGGAGAGTAGCCGAAACCGGCTGCCCGTCAGTCAAACGTACCTGTCCCTCGGAGAGACTCGTACCCAGGTCCGGCAACAAAAAGCCGAAGGTGGAGAGGAAAAGGATCAGAATCGAGCCACACAGATACCAGACAAACTTAATGAGCCGGAACATCTTCGCCTTCTCTGGTCGGTCATCTGAGCGCACGTACACACGTCCCCGTTAACCCGCTACTTTATACAGGACAGGATGATACGAAGTAAAGCCCAAAAATCATAGAGAGGTGAAGTTTCAGCTTCATCGCCCCCCAAACGCACCCCAACGTTCCGCCACGGAGTCACGGGGACGGATTTGAATGATTCCGGGAGCTGGCAGAAACACTGAACGTCTCTTCGTTTGCAACTTTCGGGTGCATTTTTCATCTTTCATTGATGTTGCTTTTGAACGGAGAGGCTGATACCGTTTACGGCTTCGCGAGGAGAGATTCCTGTCTTTTCAGGGGTTTCGTTTGTCTGCGATGCCGAGAGAAATCAGCCCAACCGAGCTACGGGAAACGGTAAAAAAGGCCCAAGCAGGTTCCGCCATTGATTTCCAGAAGCTCTACGGGCTGTTTTCGAAGCCAATTTACAATTTTATCTGGCGGCTCATCGGTTCCACCGAAGATGCTGAGGATTTAACCCAGGAAACCTTCTTGAAGGTTCACCGAGAGTTGAGGAACCTTCGAGACGAGGGACAATTCCAATTCTGGGTGTATCGGATCGCCAGAAACGAAGTCTATCAGAGATTGCGTCGATCCCAAAAAGTATCGGCCGTCTCGATGGACGATGAGAGCGTCAATTATCATGAGTTCCTGCAAGACAATTCGCCGGGGCTTGACCCGGAACGGCAGGCGCTCTCCAAGGAACTCAACGAAGTGATCAGGCGCGCCCTGAACTCGATGTCGCCCAAATACCGTGATGTCTTCGTTCTCGCGGTTTTTCAGAAGTTCAGTTACGAAGACATCACGAAGATCGTGGGGCGTTCATTATTGTCGGTCAAAACCGACATCTATCGGGCTCGCCTACTCGTCAAGGAGCATCTAAGCGGCTATTTGAAGAAGCGCTCATGAACTGCCACCTGCTGAGGTTTCATCTTACTGCGCTGCTGGACAACAGCCTGGACCAGGGCTTGGCCTCGGAAGCCGATCGACACCTGGCCGGTTGCCCCTCCTGTTCTCGCTTTTTTGAGCAGCAACTGAAGCTCAACGATCTACTACGGTCCGGTTCGGGTGAGATGAACCCCTCACCCCGAATCTGGCGGCGAATCGAACAACAAATAGAGGCGTCATCCGGGCTTCCCAAGGCAACAGTGAGGCGGGCTTTTCTGGACTTGCTGGGGCGACCCGAAAGGCGAAGGGCCTTGGCCGGAATGGCCCTCGTATTCCTGCTTGCCCTGGGATTGCTGCGGGTGGGTCCTCAGATCGATGGCAAGCTTCTGGCTGAATTGGACTCGTACAGGCCCGAGATTGCGGGGAATCCCTTCTTAGACCAGGTGGACGCGAACCCGTTCCTGCAGGGGACGGGCGAGGCACGAGGGAACCCTTTCAAAAACTTCAGGAGTCACAAATGAAGAGGTCCTGTGGTCTTTTCCTGGTCCCTCTGGCCCTGATATTCAGCGGCGCCAACTGGCTGGCTGCCCAGAATTCTCCTGAAGCACGGACGCCTACCGCGGCTGAAAACCGGCCCGCGCTCAACTTCGCCGCCAGCCAGCATGAGATCATCCTGCTTCTTCTGGAAGAGGGTGAGTTCGACACCATCCCGGGGGAGTTTTCCAGGATACTCGCTCTGGGACTGAGCGGCGAACAGGAGAAGCTGGTGACCCAGTCGGCGTGGCAGATTGTCGAGCGGCTTCGTGACCTGCGTCAGTTCAGCCTGGGTCATGAAATCGTGGATGAGGCTCTGGCCACCATCCGCCAGCCCGAAAACAAGTTTTCGCTCTTGATGTTGAAGGCCAAGATCTATCAGGACCAGAAGCTCTTCGGGCTGGCCATCCAAACTTTGCGCAAGGCTCAGACCTTGAACCCGAGGTAGCGGTTTTCCTGTGCCAAGCCCGCAAGGCCCCTGCCTCGACCTGTAGGGGCCGATGCCCCCGGCTTTTCCCGTCTTCTTCCCACCCGCCCCTTCAGGGCTCAAGGCTGTCTCTAGCGGCGCCGGCCTGTGGGATTCCCCGGTCCTGGGCTAAACACGTACGTCACCCCAGGCTATTAGGGGGCACGCCGGCTTCGCGGCCGGTGGTGGTCGCCTTGGGTCGGTTCAGGCCTGCCGGTTCTCCTCCCACTGGAGGCGACAACCCAACCCCACTTCTCCCCAATCACGCCAAACAGATTCAACCCCGAGGTTACTTAGGGCTCGCGCAAGAATAACTTCACATTTTGGCATCTCATCTTCACACCATCTTCAGCCGCTCCTCAATCGC
>JBHHYX010000445.1:0-4220 GCA_046757765.1 Acidobacteriota bacterium
CAGGCGCCGAAGGCGCCACTCATATTCAGCCCAGCGCAACGCGCTGGGTCTTCACCGCGAAGCCCGGCAGCTCTGAAAGAGCGATTGATGTCCAGCAGAGCGATTGTGTGCAGTGCGAATTGTTATGCAATGCGCAACTTGACCATTTTGTGAACTTGTTTCGGGCCTAGCCTGTGGTCGATCACCACAAAACGCGCTTTTTTGACCCATCGCCGACCGGTGAAACAAGGGTGAAATGGATGATGTCGGCGACCAATGGAAGAATCCAGACCCTTCCTTCGAGTCTCACAACCAAGACCTTTCCAACCGGTTAGAGCGCATTCGGGCGGACGATGTTGATTCCCTTAAGCAAGAATCATGCCTCATCCGGCGCGTGATCGGAAGACTGCGCTTTCCAATGATCGTTGACATACCCCATGTGGGCGTCAATCCCGAAGGGATTGTGTCTTCCAGCCCAGGGCCAGGGTTTCCGAACCCTGGGACGTAGGACCAGCAATGAATCGACCCTGAAGGGGTCGCGTCATTTCTGCGGATGGCTCAGTTGGGTGTGGAGGCGGGCCTTTTCCTTCTCCCCCAAGTGCTGGTACACGCGGGCGAGTTGGCGATGGGCCACACGGTCCCGGGGTTGAAGTCGAAGGGCGCGTTGCAGAGTCTTCTCGGCAGCCCTCCACTGGTTGGAGAGCGTCTGGGCCAGAGCCAGTGAGCGCAGTGTCGCCCCGTCCTCCCGAATCTCGAGGGCTCGATTGAAGAAGCCGATGGCCTCTTCGAATCTGGACCGCCGACCCATCAGAGTCCCCAGGTTGTAGAGAGCCAGGACGTTTCTCGGGTCTCGGCTCAGGATCGCTTCCAGCTGTGCCCGGGCCTGGCTGTCACGCCCCAGTGTTAGCAGATGCCGTGCCAATTGGCTGCGCATGGCGACATCTTCCGGTGTCAGATCGATCACCTTCTCGAACCAGGTGACCGCCTCGGCGCTATGGCCCGCGTCGCGGTAAGCCAAGGCGAGACTGGCGACGATGGCGGGGGATCGGGGTTCGGAATGGGCTGCCTCCAGGAGGACCGGGATCGCAACGTTCCAACGCTGCTCCCGGGCTGCGTCAACCCCCCGCTGCATCTTTTCGTAGACTCCAATCTTGGATTTGGGGTCGGCCAGATCCTCTTCCGTCCGTGAAGGAAGGGGCGCCTGAACGCCGACGTAGCCCAAAGAACGGAGACGCTCCTGGAGCTCCGGATCCACCGAAACGTCGGCCTCCGCCTGTTGGCTCCCCTGGGCTTCAATTTGCTTCAAAATCTCTCGCAATTGATTGCCCAGCGCCTGGTTGCTCTCAAAGATATTGCTGGATTCTTCCCCGTCTTTCTCCAGGTCATAGAGTTCGGGATTGGGCGCATCAATGAACTTGAAGCGTCCCTGCACGACCGCTCTCAAGGCGCTCCATCCAAACTGGTGGCGGGTTGTGAGACTTTCGATGTAAAGCGCTCTGGAGCGGACTTTGCCGCTCCGGATCAACCGGTACTGGCTGCTTCCCTGCAGTGCAACAGGCCAGCGATCGCGTCCGATGCCGAGAGCATGCAAAAGGGTCGGCATGACGTCCACGATGCTCACGGGTTCACCCAGACGCTTGCCGGCGACCGCTTCCCGGGGGAATTTGATGATCCAGGGAATATGCACTGTCGACTGGTAAATGAAGAATCCATGCCGGGTTTCAGCGTGATCTCCCAAACCCTCACCGTGGTCTGCCAACAGGGTCACGACTGATGAGTGATAGAGGTCGTTTTTCTTAAGGAAGGCGAAGAAACCCTCCAGTAGCGAGTCGGCATAGGCCACTTCGCCTGCATAGGGGTTGCCGGGAAACCGGGCCCGGTAGGGGGCTGGGGGGCGGTACGGATGGTGGGGCTCAAAAAGGTGCAGCCAGAGAAAAAAAGGGCGCTCGTTGTGGGTCACTAACCACTTGAGAGCATGTTCGATCGTGACCTTTCCGGACCGTTCGGCCACGCGGGCATCGTGGCCCAGGAAAGTCCCGAAGCTGTCGTCATAGGTCTCAAAGCCCTGTCCGATTCCGGTTCGCTTGTCCAACACGGCCGCGCTCACAAAGGCGGCCGTAGCATAGCCGGCACCGGTCAGGGTCTCAGCCAGTGTCGTGTTTTCCTCGCTCAGTCGATAGCCGGTGAAATCCCGTACTCCGTGGCTGGGAGGCCACACCCCGGTCATCAGCGAAGCGTGGGCGGGAGTAGTCAGCGGGTTGGTGGTCAGAGCCTGCAGGAACACAACCCCATCCCGGGCCAGGCTGTCGATTGCTGGCGTTGGAACGAGACTGCGGGAATTGATGCCGGACACGTAGTCGGCCCGTAATGTGTCCACCGTGATGAGGATCAAATTGGCAGGGGTCGGGGTCTGGCTTCGGGCCTCCTGCGCCAGGGCCGAACCCAGAAGCAGGCCCGTCCAGAGAATCGCCTTCAAGGAGCCCCCTTCTTTTCGGCCGGCAGGAGCTGAAAATCAACCTGGGCCAGGGCGTAATCTCTCACCTGCGGGTCAATAATTTTGAAAAGAAACCGATATTGGCCCGGATCGAACTGCGAGAAGTCGAGAGAGAGGAGATAGGGAAACGGTTCGCTTTGGCCGGCGGGAATCTGGATAGGTCTGGCCTTGGACCTGAACTGAACTTCCTGGGAGCTGTAAATCTGGTAGTCGAAGAAAAGATGCCTGGGAGCGGAGCGGCCGGCGGTGTTGAAGATCTGGAAATAGAGGAAGACGGGAGCCTGGGGATCAAAACGACGGGCATCGGGTGGAAACCGAGCATCGGCATAGGTGATGGAATCGTCGGACAGCTTCGGGTCCACATGCTGGATATGCTGTGTCAGAATGGGGCTGCTCAGGGCTAACTTCTCTTTTTCCAGCCCTTCTACAACCAGTTCGAGGCTCTTCTCTCCGGTCCTCCCCTCGGCGGTGTCACGCAATACGCAGAGCAGTTCATAGCTGCCTTGGGGGACCGCGAACTCATTCGTGTATTCGACTGTCGAGCCTGTGTGAGGATCGGGCACGGGCAAAGAGAGCGTCTGATCCAGCGAGTCCACGACGTAACCGGATCCCGAATCCGAAATCTGGCAAAAGAGATCCACCGAGGCGTCCTGACCCTTCTTCCGTCCCGAAAACTGCCGCAAAGGAAGATCGACTCTGAAGAGGACGATATTGTCTGAATCCTGTCGCAAGCGATAGGTCTCGAGGCCGAAGTCCAGGTTTCCGAAGCCTACCCGCGAGGAAACATTCTGTTGCAGTTCCTTGACCCAGTCTCGGCGGCGTGCTTGCTCCTGCTTCCTCTCCTCTACCACTTCACCCGGTGAGCGCAGGATATCGGCAATGTAGCGATCGGTTTCTCCGACCGTAGCCGTGATCTCACCGGAACGGTTGGGGCCCGCGGAGACCAGGCGAAAGCGGGCCGAGGGGCGGATTCCCGCCATCGGATCCGGGCCCCGGGGTCGAGAGCGGGCGGCGCTCGCGCGGGCCGTGCTGGAGTCGCTCAGGAGACGCTCCTGGAAATCCCGTCCTCCCCTTCGGAAGACCAGGTTGATGGGGCCTTTGTAGTATTCTGCATAAGGATTTCCGTTGTAGCTCCATCTTTCCAGATCGGCTTCGTAGCTGCGCGAGACGGGTGGCCCGTGAAGGATGAAAACGCGGCCCCGGTCGGTCCGCCACCCGGGTACGCCTTCTTTGAAGTTTTCGGTCACGAACTTGAGACGGCGATAGTGTTCTTCTTTGTACTCGTTCCGGACCGTCCCCGGAGTGGGATCGCGGTCTTTCCAGAATTGGTCAATGAATTGCTCTCGCTCGGCGTCGCTCTTGAGGCGTTTGAACGCCTTCTTCTCTTTCTTGCTGGCGATCCAGCCCACCTGGTGACCGATCCAGTCTTTGAATCGACTTGCCGCCGGAGTAGAGGCGACCGAGCACAAGAGAAGGAGCAAGAAAATCTGCTTCACGGCAACACCTTGAAAGGGGGCCAGAGACGAGTCGGCAGAGGGTGGATCCCCGCCGGGCGCCGTGCCAAGCTGGAGCTTGGCGTTTCCGGCACCGTAGCGACGCGACTGTTCCTCCGGAGGCCGCGGTCGTAACGCCCGGTCAGCCCGGCGCTTCCGGCTCTTGACGACGACCGGACATAAGAAATCCGTTGCCCAAACCCTAAGGGCTCGCGCAAGAATAACTTCACATTTTGGCATCTCATCTTCACACC
>JBHHYX010000446.1:0-4208 GCA_046757765.1 Acidobacteriota bacterium
CGACGTCCTAAAGGCCGCGCTTGACAGATTCTGTCGTTTCGCTATACTTTAACAGTGAACTAAGTAATTAGTTCGAAGACAAGAAGGAGGTGCTGTCATTAAAAAGAAAGGCCCATCCATGCCGAAGATCGTCTCTGCGCTGACTGCCCGGACTCAGTTCGGCGAAATCATGCGCCGGGCCCGGGAGGAGGAAGACCGCTTCGTGGTCGACAAGCGCGGCGAGCCCCAGGTGGTCATCATGGGGATCAAAGACTTTCTGAAAAACATTGCCCCGGAGCCCGAGATCCTGGCTGCCATTCGCGCGGCCGCCAAACGAAAAAGCGCCCGCCAGCTAACCGTGCGCGAGATTGACAAGGAGATTGCCGCCTACCGCCGCCAGAAGCGAAAAAAGCATGACCAGACCCAAGGTCGTTCTTGACACCAATATCGTAGTCTCAGCCCCCCTCGTGGCGGAGGGCTATGAGCGATTCGTGCTCGACCTGGCTCTTGCCGGCAAGCTTGAACTCTACGCCTCGGAAGACATTCTGGCAGAGTATCAAGGAGTTCTGAAGCGTCCCAAATTTCAACTCACCAAAAAGCAGATCACCCGATCCATGGCGCTCATTCGAGAGAGGGCAAATCTTGTCGATCCCAAGATGCGTGTGGGCGCCGCTTCTGATCCGGATGACAACAAGTTTCTCGAGTGTGCCGAGACGGCCAGGGCCAACTACCTGGTCACTGGCAACAAGCGCCACTTCCCGAAAGAGTGGGCCAACACAAAGGTGGTCAATGGCAGAGAGCTGATCCGGCTCATCGCTTCAGACCTGGAGGCCTGAGTTTTCGAAGCCAGCAGCGGTGAGAACCCTTACTGCTGGGAGGGAGGGCCGGGATCGTCGGTACCGGGCGTCAGGCGCACTTCCCACAGTGAGGCATGCCGTTTATTGGAGAGGGTCAGGGTGCTTCCCACGATCTGGCCCCGATTGTTGACTGCGACTACTTCGCTCAGACTGGAATCAAAATCGTCCTTGTCGGTCAGTTCAACTGACCCGTTCTCCGTCCACAGAAAAGGAACAGACGTCCCGGTCGAGGAACTGTCGTGGCCGTAAGTGCCCAGGATCTGGCCCATCGCGTTGATGGCAAGCCTGGATTCACTCGAGGAGACACCGATGTCCTTCATCCCGTTTTCCGGAGTCCATTGGAAAGCACGTACCTGCTCGGCCGAGACTTCGTCTGGAAGCGACAGGCTTCGTCCCACTACCTGACTGAGGTCGTTGATTTCGACCGCCAGACTGATGGGAAACTCGTCCCCCAACGTTCCCAGGTCCAGGGCGCCTGTCTCAGGCTCCCACAAGAAGGCATGTTCGAAGCCCCCATCGAACTTGGCATATCCCACTACCTGCCCCAAGTTGTTGACATCCGCCGCCACGCTGAAGGTCGCTCCCGGCGGAGCCAGGAATCTCAGCCCCTCCTGGGCGCTCCACAAGAAGGCCTTGTCGTCACTGTATCCAACCACTTGCCCGGCGTCGTTGATCGCCAGCGCCTCGCTCCAGCCCGGCGCGCCCAACTGCGCAATCCCCTCTTCAGGGGACCAGATGAAAGCCTGAAGAAGCCCCCGAGGGCCCCGGCTGCCACCCACCACTTGTCCTTGATCATTCATGGCCTTGGGGAAGGTGAGGGGGAGGTCAGGATCCAGTCCTCCAATATCCACCATGCCGTTTTCCGGAGTCCAGACAAAGGCTCTGAAGCGAAACGTATTGAACGTCTCGCAAAGAACAAAACCCTGCCGATTCACCTGGACCGCCCGGGTGTGGCTGGCCACGGGGTTGCCCAAATCAATCATGCCGCCGTCTCGTGTCCATAAAAAGGGGTGGACAATCCCCGAGGCATTCCGGCTGGCCCCGACCACGTCTCCCGAGTCGTTGATGTCCACGGCTTCGCTCTCGCCCCCTCCCAGGGTCCCCAGATCAACCCGAACGACCTCGGCGCGCAGAGCCGCTTCCTTGACCGGAGCCGGTACTTTCTCAGGAGGGTTGGAATCGGCCGCTTCCGCAGGGCCCGGCCTCCGGGGCCCCGGGGGACGAGTTGCGGCGGACCTCACGGGCAGGCCCCTCGAACCGGTCAAGAACCGGGTGGGATCGGAATCGGCCGGAATTCGGCTTTCGAGATCACCAAGACGGGCCGGCGTCCACTCCCGTGAGGCTCGAACCGGTGATGGCCCGGCGCCGGAGGCGAAGGAGTCCCCGCGCTCGAAAGAGCTTGCCACTACAACCAGACGCCCTTTGAGCAGCCGGGTCGGGCGCGCCCTTTGAGCGCCCGGCAATCCTTGTCCAGCGGCCCGGTTTGCCGGCGGCAACGCTTGGCTGGATTTCAGATGGAGAAGGCCCGGGCCCCCCCGGTGACCTGAGAAGGGGCTCTGCCGCCCGTCTCGCTTCGACCTGGCGGCCAGCGGCACAATTGCACCCGCCTCACTTTGCAGTCCTGACGCGTCTTCTTCGCTCCAGGGTTCGAGAGCAGCCAATGGCAGCAACAAGCCAACTGAAACCAGCAAAGAGCAGAGCACTCCGGGGAGAGCGAGCCCGCGCCGCTCCAGCCGGGGATTCAGGACCGCCACAACCCTTCTCTTGAGAGCCGAAGACTGGGAGACTTCCAGTTGGCCCCACAGGCGGCGGCTGGAGACCGCGCGGGCCACCTCCAGTAAATGTCCCGCATAGTCGGAAGGGCGGGTTCCGGCAGCCAGCACCTGATCGTCACAAGCCAACTCCCGATCCCCCTTGAGCTGGCGGGCGGTCCACCACGCCAAAGGGTTCAACCAGTGAAGGGCACAGGCGACTTGCGCGATGATGTTGGTGAGATTGTCCCGCCGTTTGACGTGAGCAAACTCGTGCAGAAGAATGGAGCGGCGACGAGACCAGGACCAGGTGTGAGCGATTCGAGGAACCAAGACCACAGGCCGCCAGAATCCGACCGACAAGGCGACTTCAATTCTCGGACTGACGAGAAGCCTCACCTTCCGCCGCAGACCAAGCCTGGAGGCCGCCTGCGAGGCCAAACTCTCCCAGGCACCATCCAAATCCGCAGACGCTCGCCGCACTGCCCACCTTATGCAGGCCATAGCGATGAAAACCCTGGCCACAACAAAGAGTGTCCCGCTTGCCCAGATCAACAGAAGCAGCAAAGGCCAGGAATCCAGCACTGTCGTCCCATCGGCGCCCGCCGGCGGGCGGTGGAACGAGTCCGGCAAACGGGTTTTTCCCGGGCGGCTCTTTGCCATCTGGGGATTCGGCATTTTCGAAGGCAGCCCTGAGGCGGAAAGCTCGCGCCCTCGCTCTGTCGGTTCAAGGACCTCTTCGGGTTCGAGCGTGGTTCTGTCTCCCAGAAGCCGCCCGCGCAGGTGAGAGCCGTGCCGCACCCAGCCTGGCGCCCAACGCTCGGAAATCAGCGGAAGGTTCCAACTGGGCAGGACAGCCATGCCGAGGGGCAGCAGAATGAGTGAGCAAAGCGCAATGCTGCTGACCAGATGGCGGGTCGATGCGGACAGGGGTTTGAGCAGGCGGAGTATCACCCCCGAAACGAGCAGAAGAACCGCCCCTTTGAGGAACGACTCCACTAAGATCATTAACCAGAAGCTGGAATCGATCAGGTGCGCAACCGAATCCAAGAAGGGACCCATGGCGCGCTAAACTCCTTCTTCTCTAGCCTTTTGAACCAGCTTCAAGATCTTCTCGTACTCTCCTTCGCTGAGCTGAGTGTCCTTCAGGTCGAGGACGGCAGAGACGATCTTCGTCGCCGATCCCTTGAAAAAGGTGTCCATCACATGCCGGAGTACGGAAGTGCTGACCTCCTCCACGGGAGTGGTGGGGAAGTAGACGTAGTGGTAACCTCTTCGCTCATGTCGCAGGTGTCCCTTGCGTTCCAGCACTCCCAGCAGCGTTCGGACAGTCGAATATCCGGGAGGATCGGGCAAGTGCTCCAGAACTTGCGCGGCCGTGGCATGGCCACATTGATAGACGACATCCATGATCTGGCGCTCTCGGCGGCTGAAGTCTTGAGGGTCGCGGCGTTCCATGGAAAATCACCCCGGATCAGTCACGGCGAAGCTAACAAGCGGCGCTCCACCCAATCGGACAAAGTGCGAATAAATTAACACTCCCATCGGAGCCGGTCAACCGAAAAAGTAAAGGACCCTGAATTTCTCCAGCCCGACGCCAGCTTTTTTTCCCTCAAAGTCG
>JBHHYX010000447.1:0-4195 GCA_046757765.1 Acidobacteriota bacterium
CTTTAAAGTTGAGTCAAGTTGTGCACGTAGCAATAAATGACACCGTAAAGGAACGTGAGGATGAACGCCAGTCAGATTCAGCGTGAACCGAAGCTCCACAAAGCCCTGGAGGCGCCGTCGTGGTCAGATACCGCGGGTGCCTCCGCAGATCGCCAACTCGACCAGAGTCCAGGCTGCTCGGTCACGTGAACTTATGCCCGTGAATAAACACAAAGTCAATCGGGACCGTGGATTCAGCATCGTTGAAGTCATGGTGGCGATGGCCGTGCTGGCCATCAGCATACTGGGAATGGCCCAACTGACGGCCCTCGCCGTTCAGCAGAACAGTTTTGCCCGCTACAACACCGCAGCCGTTGAAATCGCGCGGGGCAAGCTGGAAGAACTTGAATCCGTCTATAGCTGGGAGCTCACCACAGTCACATCCTCGCCCGATTTGACGGACGGTGAGCATGGGCCGGAAACGGTGGTTTTGCCGTCTGACACCCAAACTCAGGGGTCCCGAGACTTTTCGGTCAGCTGGACTGTCTCCAGTCCCTCAACCACGCGAAAAGACATCGTCATCACGGTGCGCCCCGCCGGCGTGTCGGATCCCGAGAGTCAGGACGTCCTGCGCAGTAAAACGGTCACCATCAACTCGAGTCTGGCGCCATGAACCGCGGGTTTTCCCTTGTTGAGGCCCTCATAGGAACACTGATCATTGCCGTTGTCGGCGGTGGAATCTTCCTTTGTTTTTCTCAAGGCCAGGAGACCTTCGAGGCGCAACACGACCTGAGAGAATCCGGCCAGCAGGCCCGAATTGCCATGGATCAGCTGATTCGCTCCATCCGCCAGGCTGGAAATGATCCGTTCGATTTTCTGAAGGCTGGCGGTATACCTCCGGTCCAGATCATGGGGACGAACCAGATCCAGATCAACAGTGACATCACCGGTTCCGTTGCCAGCACCACCGGCAACCCAAAGGAGTCGACCGGGGACCCGGACGGGGCCCTCTCCAGCCTCTATGAACAGATCGTTTTCCGTTATGACTCGATCGGACGGCAGTTGTTCGTCGACGTCGGTGACGGAGAACAGTTGCTCGTCGACAACGTCACCACCTTTGACCTGAACTACTTTGATTTGTCCGGAAACCCGACCACCGATTCCAACGCCTTGGCGCGAGTCAATATTCGGATGATCGTCGGGACCGGACGCCCCGACCGCCAAACCGGCGAAAACCGCGATCTTACCCTGGATTCGAACGTCTTTCTTCGCGCCAAGTCCTATGATCCCTTCTCGGCCTCCCCGTGAAGCCAGGGTAGGTCGGGCCCTCGCCGGGACCTTCATTGTGGCCGGTGTTTGAGATCTGATGATGTCTTCAATCCACTCAGTAAAGGACGGGAAACACATGAAAAGTTCTGTTCCATTCCTGCGTCGAAGCGGGGCCCGGGAGGAGCGAGGCAGCGCCTTGCTTCTGGCACTGGTGATCGGGTCCCTTCTCTCTCTTATTGGTTTGAGCCTGACTTTTTCGAGCATGGCTGAATTTACCACCAGCAATGAATTCGAGGCTCACGAGAAGGCGTTGATCCTGGCCGACGCCGGCTACAAGGTGGTCAAGGATGAACTTCGAGGTCAGGACTTTACCACTTTGCTGGCCACGTCCAGCCTGGTTCCCAAATACCTGGAGTACCAGGACCCGCAGTCGGGAAGCTATGCCGCCCGCAATCCCCTGGTGCCCTACGAGGCGCGGAACATCGATTTTGAAAATCCCCCCGCGGCCCTCGCCAGCCGAAGTGTGAATGGATTTCTAACTCCTCTGGGCGGCACCCTCCTGGGGACGGGAAGGTATTTCGCCAGCCTCAGCGACAACCTCGATGAAACCCCATTGGGATTGGCCGAGGACCCGCGTCTAGACTCCGACTACACCGTCAACTTGAGGGTGATGGGCGTCCACCGCACCCTTGCTTCCGAAGTCAGTTCAGTGGGGACGAGCGTCAAAAACGCCCTGGCGATCGTGGAGGCCACGTTGCGGCGCGACCTGAGCTTCGACCTCAGCTCGCCGCTGGCCGTCTACGGGTCCGATGTCCAGGCCACCTTTAACGGCAACTCTTTCGACCTCATTGGCGACGCCGAGCATTCGGCCATCAGCGTTATTAACGACGACCCGGCGGGAGGGGACGCCGACCAGGCTTACGACAGCATGCTGGCGGCTCTGGGGAGCAAGGGAACGGTGGAGGGCGCCACGGGCCCGGACGGGGTCTCGCTGGTTGACTCTACAGAGAGCCTCCGCAGCAGTGAGAATCCGGACGCGACCAACGTTTTCGATCCCGATTTCCTCAACAACCTGGTGAATCTTCTGGCTTCCGTGGCGGACGTTCTCTACACTCAGGACACCATGCTGGGGGCGGGAAGCCCTCCGCTGGGCACGGTGGCGGATCCCCAGATCACCGTGGCCATGGGCAACCTGGACCTGACAGGCAACAACACCGGTGCCGGAATCCTGGTGGTCAATGGCATCTTCGACCTGGGAGGATCGTTCATTTTCGACGGCCTGGTCCTGGTCATCGGGGAGGGCGACATCCGCCTTCACGGCGCCAACAAGGACCTGGTGGGCGGCGTCTATGTGGCCAAGATCGTTGAAGATGTCGACGGCACCCTGACCTTCGGCGTCCCCACGCTCGACATTTCCGGCAACAGCAACTTCATCTTCGACAGCGGTGACATCCAGATGGCCATCAACCTCCTGCCCTTGAAGACCCTGTCCTACCGCGAAATCACGCCGGAAATCGAACCGACCGGCTGACGTTGCAGGTATAGACTCTTGAAGCGGCCGCTCCCTCCTGGCTGGCAGCTGTCCCACCCGCGTCTATTGAGCTCGTTCGCTGCGGGGCCCGTCGGTCGCGACGCCTTGCCTCCACGCGCATTTGGGGATTGAGAGTTGGGAGTTGAGACTCCCACCGCCTCGCGACGATTGAGTGTGAGAAATCCGGACTGGTAGCGGCCATCGTTTTGACCAAGCGTTCCGCTTTTGACGCTTTGGAGAAACTCGCCAGCATGGTTAAGAAACATGAAAACAGTGCTTTATACTGCTTTTCCCTGTTTTCCTCTCTCCAGTGTGATTGCGATCACCTGGGCACCCGCCTGGACTCGCCTTGGCATGAAACTTGCTGTCCTTACTGGCGTTCCAATAAAAACCGGGAACGGTTGGAGACTGTCTCAGAGTCCTCAAACCGATCGACGCCCTGAAAGGACCGAAGCATGAGAAAACGTGTTCTGTTTTTTTGTCCAAAAGCTGTCCGCGACGAGCGGGGCAGTGCCTTGATTCTGGCACTGGTGGTGGGGTCCCTTCTCTCCCTGATTGGCTTGAGTTTGACTTTTTCGAGCATGAACGAATTTGCCATGAGCAATGAGTTCGAGGCGCACGAGCGGGCGTTGATCGTTGCGGAAGCCGGCTACAAGCTGGTCAAGGATGGACTTCGAGGCCAGGATTTGACTGCGGCCCTTTCCGCTTCCAGCCTGGTGCCCAAATACCTGGAGTATCAAGAAGCCGAGCCGGGAAGCTACGCCGCGCGGAATCCCCTCAATATCTACGAGGCCCGGAACATCGATTTTGAGAATCCTCCGGCGGCCCTTGGAAGTCGCAATGCCAATGGATTTGTGACTCCCCCGCAGGGTACGTCTCTGGGTACGGGAAGGTATTTCGCCAGCCTCAGCGACAACCTCGATGAAACCCCACTGGGATTGCCCGAAGACCCATTGCTCGACTCCGACTTCACCGTCAACTTGAGGGTGATGGGCGTGCAGCGCACCGGTCCATCGGAAGTGAACTCGGTTGGAACCAGCATCAAGAACGCTTTGGCGATCGTGGAAGCCACGTTGCGGCGCGACCTGAGCTTCGACCTCAGCTCTCCCCTAGCGGTCTACGGGTCCGATGTCCAGGCCACTTTCAACGGCAACGCCTTCGACATTATTGGTGACAACGAGCATTCCGCCGTCACCGTCATTAACGACGATCCGGCGGGAGGGGATGCCGGTCAGGCTTACGACAGCATGCTGGCGGCTTTGGGGAGCAAGGGAACAGTGGAGGGCGCCACGGGCCCGGACGGGGTCTCGCTGGTTGACGGCACAGAGAGCCTCCGTAGCAGTGAGAATCCGGACGCGGGTAACGTTTTCGATCCCGATTTCCTCAACAACCTGGTGAATCTTCTGGCTTCCGTGG
>JBHHYX010000448.1:0-4181 GCA_046757765.1 Acidobacteriota bacterium
CCCGCGGGGCCCTCGGTCGCGACGCCTTGTATATCCAAGCGTATCTCCACCGCCTCGCTACTATCCGGTGTGAGAAAGCCGGGCTAGTGTAACACCAGGGGCATCCCGGTATGGCTCTGCCTCTCCGTGAACGAGTCCGTGCCCGTGTCAGTGTGTGAGTCCGTGCCCGTGTCTTGCGCCCCAGACGCAGGACCCGCTGCGAATTGGAAAACGAAACTACCCGCTTCTTCCCGCAATCGAGCGGGCGGCGGATTGAGCGGTGAGAATGCAGCTTCCCAGGAAGGTGCCTTCCAGGGATCCGATTCCGTGGATCCCACCCCCTCCGAAACCGGCCGCTTCTCCCGCCGCATACAATCCGGCCATGACACGGCCCTTCGGGTCGAGAACCCGGGATTCCAGGTCCGTCTGGATTCCCCCCAGCGATTTGCGAGTCAGGATGAACTCTCGCACCGCGATCAGGGGCATAGCTTCAGGGTCGAGAATCTTCTGAAACCTGCAGGTCCGGAAGCGATCGCCCCGATATTGTCGCAGTTGGGCAATCCGCCGCAACTGGTCGTCATTGTGGAACCGGCGGCCGCGTTCGATCATGGAGTCGTAGCTCTCAATCTCCGACTTCAAGAGCTCCGCATTCACCGATTGATCCCCGGTCAGTTCATTCATCCTGCTCGCCAGTTCCCGCACCGACCCCGCGGTGACAAAATCGACGCAATTCTCCACCAGATCCGCCACCAGGCTTCTGTTTCCCAGCAGCACCTGGATTACGAATCGAAAGAACTTCTTTTCCCGAATGGCATCGTTGTACTCGGAGCCCGAGACGGCCAGCTCTCGGACCGCAATCTTCCAATTCAGAATCTGCCACGAGTACTTCTTCTTCTGGCGGCAGATTTCCTGAACGATGTAGCGGGTGTCAAAAGCCGTGATCAGGGGGACAGGCCCGATGCGACGGCCTTCATAATTCATCCAGAGGGCTGATCTGGGAGGCACCAGGCTGAGTCCATCCTGCTCTTTTTCAGGTTGCGGGTGGTGGACACCGGCCGGATAGTTCCATTGCCTGTCCAGATGAGTGACGGCTCCACCGAGGCGGTTGACTTCATCATGAAGGCGGCCGTCGGCATAGCGATGAGAGCCGTTCAACAACACCTCTGGAGCCTCCCCCCACGGCTTGTACCAGTGGCGGCGAACCCGCTCCAGATTTCCACAAATGCCTCCCCCGCAGACGACGGTGCTCTCGGCTTCGGCCGTATAGTCCTCACCGCTGCCACCCCTTTTTCCGTAGCAGCCCGTGACCACTCGGTTGCGGCTCAGAAGCTTCTGCACGTCATGATCGAAGCAGAGTTGAAGGTGGCCTCTCCGGGGGTGGTTCTGGAGGCCGAACAGCAGCGCCTCGACCAGGGCCTTGCCGGTACCCCAGGTCAGATGGAAACGGGGGACTGAGTTGCCCGGGTGAAATAAGCCTCTCTCCACCCAGTGAACCACCGGAAAGAATCGAACTCCGTATCTGGAGAGCCAGTGGTAAATATCTCTGGAGGATCGCTGGACGTAGCTTTCGGCCCACTTCCGGGGCAACTCGTCCTGGGGGCCGAATTGCGCCACCCGACGCCAGTCCGAGAGCGCCAGGCTCTCGTTGTCTCGAATGCCCATTCTTCTCTGTTGAGGCGTGTTGACCAAAAAGACGCCACCGAAGGAGCGCCGCGCCAAACCGCCGAAGAGCCTCGGCTCATCGCGGTCCAGAAGAACGACTCGCTTCCCCGCATCCAGCAACTCCAGCCCTGTGACGAGGCCTGCCAGTCCTCCCCCAATGATCAACACATCCGCCTGATAATGCCGGTTCATGAGAAATGCGGGTCAGGGGCGTTGCTTGAATTCCCGTAGTTTTCGGGTGAGAGCGGGCACAATTTCGAAGAGATCGCCCACGATGCCGAAGTGGGCGATGTTGAAAATGGGTGCGTTGGGGTCTCTGTTGATGGCGACAATGCAGTTGGAGTTCTTCATTCCCACAATATGCTGAATCGCGCCTGAAATCCCGCAGGCGATATACAGCCGCGGCGTGACATTTTGCCCCGAGCTTCCGATTTGTCTTTCCCGTTCCAGCCAGTCATTGTCGACGACAGGACGGCTGGCCCCTATCTCGGCTCCCAAGGCCTGGGCAAGCTCGCCAATCATCCGCAGGTTTTCGCGTTTCTTTATTCCCCGACCGACCCCCACGATGATCTCCGCCTGGTTCAAATCCACCTTGCCCTTCATGGCTTCGATGGTCTCCAGGGAGCGGCGGCGCCTGGCCACCGAGCCGAGGTCCACCGACCGCCCGAGAATCTCGGCCTTTCCTTCCTCGAGGTCGTCCCCACTGTAGGCACCCGACTGCACGGTCACGATCCACGGAGGGGCGGAGCGGATCCGCACTTCGGCGTTAATCCGATTACGGAACATCTGGCGAATGAAAACAAACCCCCCCGGATCCGGTCGATATCCAATGCAATCCGTGATCAGACCTTTGTTCAGAGAGCCCGCCAGCTTGGGAGCGAGGTCGATATTTTGGTAAGTGTGGGCAAGGAGCAGCAAGAGCGGCTCATCTTCGCAGAGCACCTGGCGAAGGGCGGCGCAATGACAATCAGGGTCATAATCACGCAGCTTGTCGTCTTCCACCAGCAACACCGAATCAACCTTCTTTTGGGCCACCTGCGCAGCCAGGCTCCGCGCGTGACTCCCCAGCACCAGCGCGTGAAGAGGGCACGCTGACTCGGCAGCAATGTACTGGCCCATCGCCAGCGTTTCCCAGGAAGCACCTCGAACCCGGTCGTTGGCATGATCGATGAGGACGTAAACCTTGCCGCTCATCACCCCTCCAGTGCTCAAAGTACCTTGGCCTCTCTCTTCAGTTTTTCAACCAGTGCGGAAACGACTGTCTCAGTGTCGCCTTTCAGCATTTCGGCCTTCGACACCGTCTCAGGAAAGCCTAACTTGAGAATCTCAATCCTGGGCAGGGCCACCCAGTCCACGCTCAACTGGCCCAGCTCGACCTTCCGAATTTCTTTCCTTTTTGCCTGCATGATCCCCTTCAAGGAGGGATAGCGGACCTGAGAAATCCCGGCTTGAATGGTCAGTACGGCGGGCAGCGGGGTTTGAACCCACTGAAACCGGCCGCTTTCCATCTCCCTGAGAGCCTTCACGGCGTTGTTCCCGGGGTGGGCCTGGATTTCCATCACGATGGTGGCATGGGGCAATCCCAGGTACTCGGCCAGAATCACGCCCGTCTGGGCGTAGCTGTAATCGTCCGATTGGGTGCCAGCCAGGATCAAGTCGTACTCCTCCTCCTCTTTGAGAACCTCAGCCAGGACAGCTGCCACGGCGTGTGGAGAGGAGGCTCTTCCATCGTCCTTCACCAGGATGCCCCGGTCGGCGCCCATGGCCAGACCTTTTCGGATCGACCTTTCAGCCCGTTCCCGGCCCACGGTCAAGATGACGACTTCACCGCCATGCTTTTCCCTCAGCTTGAGGGACTCCTCCAATGCGTACTCGTCACACTCGTTGATTTCCAAAGTGAGGTCGGTGTCGTTGATCCAGGTCTGGTCAGCACTGATTTGATAGCGAGTGTCGCGTCCAGGCACCTCTTTGAGGCAAGTGATGATCTTCACTTCTTGAACAGCCTTTCAAAGGCTTCACGGGGATCAACAGGCCGCTTGGGTCCGGAAGTGACCGTCTTTTCCACCGTCGTCCGGACGGCAAAGTGTTCACAGTTGTTCCGCTCGTCCTTGGGCGATATACGTTTTGGGATGGGCTCAGTGCATTCAAACCGGCTTCCTGGATCAAAATTGACGCAGGTCTTGCAGGAGTGCAAGTCGGCGCCGCACTGGGGGCACTGGGTGCTCACCTGGATCTCGCCGAGGCTGGCAGGGAGGACAGCCCCACACATCGCGCAGCGCAGCGTCTTCCGGAATGCCGTCATCCGTGGCGAGCGCGGCCCTTCGCTTGAAGGCCTGCGGCGCGGGCGAGGCGCCTCGTCTTTCCGATCGCCGTCCATGTAGCCGGTTTGTCTATACTTCCTACTCATAAAAATTTTTCCCTCGAAAATAGTGGGGCTTGAATGGGTTCACTCCATTGTGGTGGAAGACCCCTGCTCTTTCAACTAAACCCGGACTATTCACCAGCTTTCTGCTGCGGCGCCGTTATCATCCCCGCTGACT
>JBHHYX010000449.1:0-4146 GCA_046757765.1 Acidobacteriota bacterium
ATCAGCTCGGGGTAATTTCAACCTGAATTGAATACTCCCCACAAAAACTCCACTCCTCCCGCGGCCGGACAACGCCCGTCGTGCCAAGGTTCACACGAGAGACCCAACCGATGGCTCCTCTGTCATTTTCTTCGCTGGACAAATGAGATCGCTGATAACCCGGGCAAGTTTAGCAGACGTCTTCAACACCATCCAAACTGACCTCCGACTGGGCGCGGACCGTTTTGTACGCCCGCCTTTGATCGCCTGACGAGACTGCTATGGAATTTCAGATCGATGCGCGGAGAGACAAGCCGGGGAGCCGGGCGAAGGCCCACGGAGCATCCCGGTCTGGCGCATGAGTCCGTAGGAGCGAAGAAGGCCGGGTAACGCCGGCTGAAGCTGCCTGGAGGCGGCTCCTGGAGGGGAGAGATCCTCGAAAGGGCAAAGGGACTCTCGGCCATGGCGGGCGGGGAGACGTCCACCACACAGGGTGCAGAACCTGAATATGTGGCGAACGGGCGTGCCTTGTCGAGGCCGGCGCCCCCCTAACTCGCCCCTCGGGAGCCACATGTTAGCGAGAATCCGTCACCCTGGGTTTTACTTGCGGCCCAGGAAGCGGATGCGGCCGGTAAAGGCGCGGCCCTGGATGGCGGCGAAGGTGAGAAAGCGGGGGGAGTCGATGTTATTGTTCACTGCCCTTCCGTTCTGTCGGTTGGTTACATTATTGAATCCGGCACGCAGCGCCCACTTGAAACCCAGTAACCGAAAGCGGCGCTCGATGTGGGCATTGAGGGAGAAATAGGTGGGAAAGCGGCGGGAATTGGGAGGCTCGACCAGTTCCTGGTTCTGGTTCACCACGCTGAATGGGAAGCCGCTGCGCCATTCCAGGGAGTATCCCAGATTGAATCCTTTCAGCAAGGGCAGCCATCCCCAGGAGATCAGGCGGTTGGGGGCATCCCAGGAAAAAGGTCCTCCCGCCTGTGGGCTGAAGAGGAGTTGGTCGATGTCGAAATCCAGAACCGCATTGGACCGCGCCGCGGAGCGAACATAGGATGCAAAGACCCGGTAGCGCCCTTTGAAGATGCGGCGGGCGCTGAGCTGGAAGGCGTCGTAACGGTCTCGTCGATCATTCCGAAGCTCAAAAACGTTGCCCGCTCCGGGGAGCGAGCTCCGACTCTTGAAGAAGGCCACTCCGTGGCGCCCCCTTCTTTGCACAAATCCGGCTTTGACATAGATGGCAGCCGGGAATCGATGTTCCATTCCAATGCTCCAGTTCACAAACCTGGGAGCCTTCAATCCCTGCTCGTTGACGCGAAAGGTGGTGAGGAGCGAACGACCCCGGGCCTGCCCCCCCGGCGGGGTCAGGAATCTATCCTGGCGTTCACCTCCGGCGCCGAGAAGGTCCAGATCGGTCGCATCATAGAAGAGTCCGATCCCCGCCGAAAGCTTGCTGCTCCCGTCTGCCCTCAAGAGATAGGTTGAGGCGAGCCGGGGGGAAAAGAGCAGGCTGCCCGCAATCTCGTCGCGGTCCAGGCGGAGTCCCGGCTCCAGCAGCAGCCGATCGGAAAGTGACCAGCGATCCTGCAGGAAAGCGCTGACCTCGAAGTTGTTCCGACTCCATTCCGAAGGCGTGTTGAAGCTAATTTCACGGAGCGGAGTGCCACCTCTCCCCTGAATCAGGATGGGGCGTCTCTCCACACTGCGACGAGAGGTGATGCGATCCAGATCGGTCCCCAGCTTCAACTGGTGGTGACCCTTCCATTGAAAGTCGGGAAGGGTCAAGGTAACGATCCACTGGAGACGACGGGCCCACTCCTTCGAATGCTTGAAGAAGTTGCCGCTCGTCCCTTCCGGCGAGACGGTGTAAAGCCGGCGCCCGAGCGGACGTTCTTGATCACGAAAATGACTGAGGGCAAAGCCTGCCTCGAACAACATGCCATTGGCCAGGCGCGACTGGTTCTTCAGCGTCAGGACGTATCCCGTCTGGCTGGCCTCCCGTGTCGTTTTCAGCGGGTTGAAGCGGGATAAGCCGGAATGGTCGGAGTGCAAGTGATTCGTCAGAAGGCTTCCCGTCAGAATGTTGGACGGATTCCAATTGACTTGCACCTTGGCGAGGTTGTTGACTCTCTTGACCCGGCTCTGGTCTTCGCCTCTGGGCAATTCGTCGATGATGTTCAGGGCGTACTCCCCGGCGACGGCGTCGAAGAACCAGGCGCTACCGCGGCGAAGCGGCCCGGAAAAAGTCGCTCGCGGAGTCCACTCGTTCAGGTGAAGTCCCTTTCGATTCTGGAGAGAAGGGACGAAATTGGTAGCCGAGAAGCGATAATGATCCTCCCCCATGGCGGTCAGAAAATCCAGTGTTCCGCCCGAGCCTTTGCCGTATTCGACGGAGTACCGGCTGCTTTGAGTCGCGATGGAGCGGAGGGCGTCCGGACTCAGCCTAAATCCC
Organism: Acidobacteriota bacterium; assembly: GCA_046757765.1. Taxonomy (GTDB): domain Bacteria; phylum Acidobacteriota; class UBA6911; order RPQK01; family JBHHYX01; genus JBHHYX01. The sequence continues at coordinate 2,432 of JBHHYX010000449.1, forward strand.
AGTTGTCCACTCAAAGGGTGCGTGATATTGAAGCCGTCCAGTTGATGGAGAACTTGCGCGCCCGCCGCCCCGTTGAGATGAACCTGGCCCAGAGCGTCCTGAACTACCCCGGGCATGAACGGCAGGGCGGTGCGGATGTCACGGGTGGTCGGATAGGGAAGATCGATGATGTCCTCGGAGCCGAGTTGCTCCTTTCTTTCGGTTTCCGTCGGATCGATGGAAGGTGGTGAATAGGTCACGTCGACCGCTTCGACCAGTTCCCGCTCATGGTTGAGCGTCACTTCCAGCCGGCCGGCTCCCCCCACCACCAGGCGGAGGCTCTCAATGGCGGTGGCGTAAAAGCCTTCTTTCTGGGCGCGAAAGCGGTAACGGCCGGGAGTCAGATGAGAAAACCTGTATTGGCCGCGGTAACCGGTCCGCCCTTGGAAACCCTCCTTCGCTCCCACCTTTGCCAGGATCAGATGGACCGAGGGCAGAGCAACTCCGTTCTCGTCCCTCACCGTGACGACGAGTTCAAGCCCTTGAAAGTCCAGGTTGTCCTGTGGGCGTCCAGCTCCTTCTCTTGCGGGACTGAGGGCCGTCTCCCCTCTTCCAGCCGGCAAGCGCCGGGCGCCCACGAGAGGCTGGAAGGCGGAGCTAGCCAGCAAGAGAAGCCCGACCCTGATGCAGGCCGGGACCCGAACGAATAGGAGTACCGGCGGGTCGGGGCGGCGGCTCCTCCCCTGCCGGCCTGGGTTGTCCCAAGGGTCCATCTTGAGTATCCCGAACCGACCCGTGTCTTTGATGCGGGCCTTCTTGAAGCGTTTTGAAGCACTTTCCGGCGGGCCGACACAAATGCGGTAATGGCAACCTCAATGGGCTCTCGGCGGTATGAGGTCGCTCGCTACGGCTTGCACTCGATTCTTGTCAAGAACCGAGCGCGCTTGCGGTCGGGACGGGCGACTCGGCAACGGTAGGTCCGGTGCGATCAGGTGGGGCCGGGAAGCGACAAACCCATCACCTTCTTAACCTGATTCCGGGCGGTCGGATGGAGTGCGTCGTCGTCGGGCTCCCGAAGCTGCGGACCTGGCAACCCGAGACCGAAGAGGGCTTGAAGGGGATCATCCCCAAGTGTTGCCCTACCAGCCAAATTCCCGCCGCCCCCACCGGCTTCCAGCTCGGGCACCCCTCGTCAAGCTCCACAAACGAGAAATACCTCCGATTCACCATCTTACCACGCTGCGGAAATTCGGCCTGGAAACAGGTGTGAAGAAGGGGTTGGAGAGACTTCAGTTGACCAAACTCAGTCCCCCTCGCCATCCTTTGCTCATCTTTGTTCTCCCTAGCGGGACAATCACAAATCGGGCGAAACTTCTCCCCGCTCTTTAGCAGGAATGATTCGAGCAGTAGGATATCAAAGAGAGGGCAATGCGAAATGTGGCGGAACACCGAGCCTTTCCCAGCCGCTCCAGTGCGCCGACACGGCCAGATCGAGTTTCGACCCGGTACCCGGACCGGCGCGCTGGTATTCGACTCTGTTTTGGTGTTCCAGAAGACGAGTTGAGGCTGGGACTGAACAGACTGACTGCCTTTTTTTGACGCTGCCGGCGACCCCCATGTTGAAACTCGAGGTGCAAGTCAAGCGCGATGGAGTGGGGTCATCCGTTCGTAATCTGGCTCCTCTTAGGGTTTGCGCAAGAATAGATTGGCAGAGTTGGCGCTCAGATTTGCACCAG
>JBHHYX010000450.1:0-4141 GCA_046757765.1 Acidobacteriota bacterium
CTCGCCGGCCTTGTCATCCTGCCTGCCCGCAGCCTTTGCGCACCTTGTAAGCGATTCCAGCAGCGATCTTTCAGTTGGTTATGGCTTCCGAGCCAAGAGGGAATGGTTTCGGCCCATTGCAGCGCGCGCCTTTGCGTCTTCCGGGCCCTAAGGATGGAGCCGATTGAAAGACCAGGCTTGCCAGTGCAACGCGGGTCACTTATGATGTCGCTGCCCAAGCATGCACCTAGCTACAGTTGCGACGAAGCCGGTCACAGTCGAGATTTGCCGGGGCGACGCTCGCAATCTTGACTGGATTTCCTCGGAATCGCTTCACCTAGTTCTAACGTCCCCCCCATATTGGACCCTTAAGAAATACCCTACCAACCCTAGTCAGCTCGGTGTTGTGGCCGCCTACGACAAGTTTCACGATGAGCTGGTAAGGGTTTGGGAACACTGTTTTCGCGTTCTTGTTCCAGGTGGGCGATTAGTCTGTGTTGTTGGGGACGTGTGCCTCGCTCGCCGACACCACGGCCGACACATGGTTATGCCACTGCACGCAGACATCATTGTTAGAGCAAGAAAGGTGGGCTTTGACAATTTGACGCCCATCTTCTGGTACAAGATTTCCAATGCCAGGTATGAAGTCGAAAACGGCTCTAGCTTTCTAGGCAAGCCATACGAACCCAATGCAATCATCAAGAATGACGTGGAATTTATCTTGATGCTACGGAAGCCTGGTGGGTACAGAAAGCCCACCAATGAGCAGCGCGAGGCCTCAAAGCTCACCAAAGAGGAGCATCAAAAATGGTTTCAGCAGGTGTGGAATCTTCCTGGCGAATCGACGAAGGAACACCCTGCGCCCTTTCCGGAAGAACTCGCCTATAGGCTCGTGCGGATGTTTTCCTTCGTTGGCGATACGGTACTCGATCCCTTTACGGGATTGGGAACGACCCTTTTAGCTGCGGCCCGCTGCGGAAGAAACAGCATCGGGGTGGAGATCGAACCCTCGTATGTCAAGAAAGCGAGGGAGAGGCTAGAGCGCGAGCTGCCCAGCCTTTTTGGGCGGAAATCCATTTCTGTCGTCACCCGCTAGATCCATTCGCAAATGATTAACAAACCAGAAGAGTTGAGTGCCCGCGTAGCTAAGGCCGTCGCATGTTTTTGGGAGACACGAGAAAAGCAGGCAAAAAGGCAGAAATCCTCGGGAAAGGCCGACTATGGAACTCGGAGCGCTGTGACGGGCGGGGCACAGATGGATGGTTTCATTGACCTGTTTACGGAACTAATCGTTGAGGCTGGGGTGGACGAGGCTTGCATCTTCCACTCCGCACACTTGGAACTGCCTGGATATTTTCGACCCACGAAAGAGTGGGACTTGTTAGTTGTCAAGAATGAGCAACTAATCGTGGCGCTCGAGGCGAAATCTCAGGTCGGCCCCTCCTTCGGGAATAACTTTAACAACCGAACGGAGGAAGCTATTGGTAGTGCTGTCGATCTTTGGACGGCCTTTCGGGATGGGGCTTTGAACAAGACTGCCCAGCCTTGGCTTGGGTACTTATTCCTTCTCGAAGAATGCCCAGGGTCACTTCGCCCCGTCAAAGTGCAGGAACCTCACTTTGAAGTTTTTCCGGAATTTAAGAAGGCATCTTATGTAAGACGCTACGAATTACTCTGCAGGAAGCTGGTGCGAGAGCGACACTACAACGCCTCGGCCTTCTTGACTTCGGAAAGAGAAAACGGAGTTCGGGGAGTCTTCAAAGAGCTGGCAGAAGACCTAACTTTCGGCTCATTCGCGCGATCCCTGAGGGCACACGTCAAAGCGTGGGGAGCGAGATAGCCGGGAAGCCATTTTCACGCGCTATCAGTGGGCCAAAACCATGTGGTTTTGGACAGGGTCGATGAGTGAACGTAAGCAGCGTGAATTGGCAGCCTATGGCCGAGTATTCAGATGCCCTTTTGACACACCTCTGGTTTCCCCAACCAGATGCCTCATGAGAAACTAACTAACCAGGATCCGCAGGAGGCGTAGCCACCATGGAAATCTGAGACGACCTCCTGCGTGACAGGCAAATGATATAACCCTATCCCGTTGGTTCGTCTAACTCTTTCCCCAGCTTTTGCACCGGTTTCTTTGCACTCATCAAAAAAGCCTTGATCAAATAGAATACCCTCCACTGTTTTTCCTAGGAAGGCAAACTGTACTACCAGCCACAACGATCTTTGAGTCTGAATTGGATTAAGTGCCAGGGCGATGTGTGGTGCAACCTTATGACGGTAGATCTTTCCCACCTTCATTTTAGAGGGCTTGAGGGTGTCTATATCATTTGGCACGGAGGCCAGAATCCCCGCGTGGTGTATGTTGGGCAAGGCGCGATCGCTGACCCGGCCGGGCTTTCCGACTCGCTCGATGCTCGGCGGAAAACAACCAAGCCGCCAGGGCGGCCCACGGGGCAAACAACATCGCAAAAGCCAGCACCGGCATCATGGGGTTGGCCAAAAGAGCAGGCGTCATCTCCCACCTCCTCCCTCTCCCTGGGCAGATGAGCCAACGGAAGGCTGCGATGGTTCGATCACCGACACAATGCGCACAATAGTATGGCCCCGCACAGGAGCCGCACAGAATTCCCGACAATGGTCCCCCTGCACCCCGCAGGACTCCCTCTTGCGTGCATCCTTCCCCTCCCCGCCGGAATCCAATCAGTTGACCGGCGACCCCACGGGCGCGCGGACAGATTGATGCGAAGGCAGAAAAGCAGATGAGAAAGACACGCGACATTCCGGAAAGCTGGGCCGCTCTCAGTCTGTCAGCCATTGTATTCGCGCTGGCGGTGTTGCTGGTGGGGCTCCTGGGTGATTTCCTCTCCAGGCTGCTGACGTCCCTGGGGGGCTAACCGTCTCACCGTCCGGGCGTCTAAGAAGGAGTGAGTCGGCGGGGGAACATTTCCCCCTCTCGCTTCGTATTTAGTAGTGCAAAGGTACAGAGCGAGCCGCCATGGTACTTCGGTTAAACGCCACCCTGACCATCGAAAACCTGCGCGACTACCCTTTGGAAATCGTTGACAAGCTCCGGGGCCTGCTCGCCGCCGGGGCGCTGGCCCACGCCGACCCCCGCCACAAGAACTTCTATGAGCTGGAGGGTCGCTCTCAATCCTTCTACATCCACGTCTGCCCCGACCGGGGCAAAGTCCTGCTGTTGGCCGCCTGGCACAACGACTGCCCGGCAGCCACCTGAATCATCGCTGCTATGGGTGGGATGCGATGGACTGTTCAACCAACCGAAACACCGAGGGGAGCAAGAACCGGGAGCGGAATTTGAAAATCACTGGAGGCGAACCGTGCCAGGGGTAACTGAATACCACCTCCCGCGCTACGCCACCCAGCGCGTCCTGGTCGTGGCCGACGACCGGCGGCGCCGCGCCCAGCTCCACAACGAGTTTGAACTGGCAGGCTGCGAAGTGCTCTCCCAAGCCCGCCTGGACCCGGGCCAGCTTTCCCGCTTGGCTTCCTATGACGTCGTCCTGGCCGACGCCGCTGCCTTTTCCCGCACCCGCTGCCGGGAGGAGCTGCGCGCCCTTCGCGGCGCCGCTCCCGCCGCGCGCTTGGTTCTCCTGATTGGTCCCGGGGAACGACCCCTGGCGGAGCCCGCCCGGCGGATGGGTTTCGACCTGGTTCGGGAGCGCCCCACCGGCGCCGAGGCCCTGGGCGACCTCATCCGCAAGGCGCTCGGCGCAGCCTCCGCACCCGCCGAAGCCATCGCCGTCCCCCTGAATTTGGAGTTTCTGCTGGAGCAGTCCAAGGGCAAGGGCGTGCGCCGGCTCAGCACCCCTCCCCCGCTCGAAGCCATACCCGTCTCGAGGAACTTAAGCTTTCTGCTCAAGCCAACCGAAATCACCGGCAAACACCGGAGGCACACCGCCCTGACGTCCTTCAGCATCCATGCGCTGGTGCTGGTGACGGCGGTGGTGATCCCCTTGTGGTTCACCGACACCCTCGCTCAGGTCCCCCGACTGAGCGAGACTTGGCTGGCGGCTCCGCCGCCACCCCCCGCTCCACCGCCCCCGCCCGCTGCCAACCCTACCCCCCGAGCCCCACAACCCAAGCGGGTGCGCCTGGCACTCGGAGAAAGGCTCGCCGTCCCCACCACCATCCACTGCGACCA
>JBHHYX010000451.1:0-4118 GCA_046757765.1 Acidobacteriota bacterium
AGGAGACTATATCTACACAGCGGGAGCCTTCAGCGCCTCCCATGAGGCGGTGATCGTTCCCGAGGCCGTGGCGCAAAAGGAGCGAAGACCCGAGCAACGTCGCAGCGATGACTCCCGGGTGGCCCACCTCCATTCCCCGGTTGATCTCAACAAGGGTAACATGGAGTTCCTGATTCAGCACCGCTTTCTGGGCAGCGTGGTCAGGAACGGCAGACTGGACACCGGCTCCGCCTTTGGCGTGGACTTCGGCGCCAACATCAATCTGGAGATCGACTACGCTTTGACAGACCGGCTCAGCATCGGCGTTTCACGGGCTCGATTCGACCAGCTGGTCGAAGGCCGGTTTTCGACCGGCCTGGTGGATTTCACTGCGAATTATGAGCTTCTGACCCGCTCCGATTCTCCCTGGAAGTTCTCTCTTCGGGGCGGCATCGAGGGGCAGGAGAACTTTGAAAGACACTACTCCGGTTTCCTGGAGCTGGCCAGCCAGTTCGACTACAGATTTGTCCGAACCTATGTCGTCCCCGTGGTCGTCCTCAACTCTCGCCGAGATGAGGACGCAAGGGCCCGGCCGGAGCAGGCCATCAATCCAGGGGACAACCATACCTTCTCACTGGGTGTGGGCGTTGACCTGGCCCTCTCTCCACGCTTCTCCCTGGTGGCGGAATACGTGCCCCGTCTGGCCGGCTTCGGAGGATTTGGAGGGGAACGCGCGGCCATCACGGGAGGCGTGAAAATCCGGACCTGGGGCCATGTCTTCCACATCCTCCTCTCCAACAGCAGAGTCTTTACCCCTTCCCAGTACGCCGTCAACGCCACCACCACGGACTACGCACTGGGCTTCAACATCTATCGGAGGATTGGACATTAGCGAGTTCCCATCCCAGTCTGGGATGGGAACTCGAATTCCCAAATCCCAATCACCAATTCCCAAATAAGATTGCAAATACCAAATCTCAAATGGGCTCTCAGATGCGTTCCAGGGACGACGTGCGCGCCCGTAAACTGAACCGAAGCGCCAGCGCCCGGCCCAGTCCGGATGGCCACTCACTTCCGTTCGTGGTTCAGTGACTTGGCGCCAGAATCGCCCAACCGATGCAATTAAAACCTCAAATAGTTTTTGGCTAGGTTGAAGCTTGGGTCCTTGGGATTTGGGGCCTTGGAGTCTTGAGATTTCCAGTTCCCATCCCAAGCGCTAAGCTACTACTACACGACCATTTGAGAGTCTTGAGATGGGAACTGGCTTGTGGGGTGAGGCGGGTTAGCCTCTGAGCCTCTCGAGAAGTTTCTGGCAGGCCCTCACGCCATCGCGCTCACTGAGCCGGTCGCCCTCGTATTCGATGCCGATATTATCGCGATAGCCATGTTTGTCCACACAGATGGAAAGCATTCTCTCGTAGTCAATCGTGGTCTCGTTGCCGTTTTCGTCGAAATCGTGGCACTTGGCGCTGAGAGCCCGGGCGTAGGGCATCATCTTATCGATTGCGTCGTACCGATCCACGTTGGGAGGAAAGTTGCCGAAGTCGGGCAGGGTGCCGAAATTCGGTCGATCCACGGCGCGGATGAGATCGAGCAACAGTTCGGGTTGTGAGGAAGCCCCACCATGGTTTTCAATAATGATATGGATTCCGTGCTTGTGGCCAAATTCGCAAAGTGACTGGAAAGCTGTGACGGAGCGCCCGACAAACTCGGCCCCCTGGCGGGGATCTCCTAGGGTCTCGGCCGTGTCTCCCCTCCAGTTGACCCGAATCGAGTGGCATCCCAGGTCTTCCGCCATAAAGACCCACTTGAAATGGTTGCGAACCGCGACCTTTTGAACCTCCGGGTCCGCCGCACCCAGGGATCCTTCCGAGTCGACCATGATGAGCGGGATGCGGACGTCGTACTTCGCCGCGGCGCTCAGGAGGCGACGGGTGTAGCCCCAGGTCGGGACACCCAGCATGTTGTTAACCAGTTCCAGAGCACCAATTCCGAATTCTTCTCGGACCACGGGAAAAAGCCCCAGCTGATCCACTTTTCCGGCATACACTTCCTTATGAAAGGACCAGTCCGCGATGGAAAGATGGAAAGGGCGGTCGCCACCGGCCAGCAACTCGGGGATTCTCCCTGAGAGGCTCAAAATTGCGGCACCGGTTGCGGCGCTCTTCAGGAATTCACGTCGGCTTCGCTTGTTCCCAGCCATGATCCTCCTCCTGATGACCCCCGTCACGACACCGGGCTGAAGGGCTGCTCGCGCGGGGCCTTCCGAGGACCTCTGCCGCCCAACAAAACCGGGGATCCTAAGCTCGCATTATTCACCAACCGTCTACTGCAGCGGCGAAATCATCCGGGCTGGCTGCGTTACGCTCGGTCGGCCTCCTCGACGTAGGGCACGAGTACGACTGTGGGGCCTCCCTCGCAAGCCTTGCCAGCCCGGCGCCCTTGGAGCCCGCTTCGTGACGAAAGCCGGTGAATAATCCGTGCTAGACTCTTGGGAGAGGATACCATAGGGAGTTTGTCGACTCGACCAGACTGCTCGCGGCCGAGGCGGGGTCGGTGGTGAGACCTGCACATCGGCGCTGGTTGTCGGACCTCAAAGGACCGAGTATTCCCCACTTGGGGAGGACATTCCCTCTGCCATTCCCGGGTATCCGGACCTCTGCAGCAGGTGCAAATCATCCAACCAATCCGCTTCGTCATCGCGCTCGGCGATGAGCATGCGCCCGACCCATTCCTCGCGATGGGCTCGGTGGTACCTCATGTAGATGTAGTCTTCGTCAATGCCGACGACCTCGATTTTCCCGGTACGGTGAGACATCACAAAACGCGCCCGCTTGGCCAGACCCGAGGCACGGCGGCCGGCTTCGTTGAAAAGAAGAAAACTCTCGACAAGGGGCACTTCGTAGGGTTCGTTCCCTTGGGTCGGCCGACACTGGAAGACATAGTAGGGCGGACACCCGGCGAAGGAGAGCTCTCTAAAGAGGGTGGCCAGAACCTCAGTGGAAGCGTTCACACCGCGAATAATCGGGCATTGGTTGACCACCTGGGCGCCGCTCCGGAGAAGAAGTCCCAGCGCTCCGCGCGCCGGCCGCGTCAGTTCTCGCGGGTGATCGAAATGATTCATGATGTACACTTGGGTCCCACCAGCAACGCAGGTTCGTATCGAATCCAGCAAATCGGGATCGTCAAGCACCCTGAAGGGATCAAATGCCACCATCTTACTGCCGATTCTGATGATGCGAACGTGGGGAATCGAGGAGAGGGCGTCAAACACCTCCCGCAAACGCCGAGTGCTCAAAATCAACGGATCTCCACCCGTGAGCAAAACGTTGGAGACCTCTTCATGCTCGGCGATGTAGCGCAAACCTGAACTGATGTCCAGGCTGGCTTCGTCATTGCCGTTCATGAACAGACGCTTGCGGAAACAGTATCGACAATAGGCGCCGCACACCTCGTTCACCAGCAGCAACGCCGTATCACGATACTTGTGCTGACAGCCCCTCACGGGTGTGTAGAACAGCTCCTGGCTGGCGTCCAGTTCTCCCCAGTCCGCCATCTCCTCGTTCTTGGGGATGACCAAGGTCCTGATCGGGTCCAACGGATCATCCCAGTCGATCAGCTTTTCGTAATAGTCATTGAGGCGAAAGGCGTACTTTTTCGCAACCACTCCCAGTTGCAGGCGCTCCTGAGCAGATAGCTTCGTTAGACTGTCAACACTGGTGAGATAGGGCACTCGACACTTCTCCTTTCACAGGCAGGGGGCCCCGCCCCTCACGCACTCCGCAAGCAGTGCGTAAGAACCGCCGTCGGCAACGCCGACACCCGCTTTTGTGTAGGACTCACGGGCGAGTCCACGTTAGATAATCCGTCGGGTGCTAGGGCTCTCCTGGCCTTCCAGTCCTACATCCGTGAAGACCAAAAGGAGACCCAAGAGTAGGCGAGTCCCGGTTCGACTCGATTGACACTCTATTTCTATCACACTCCTTCTCGCCTGTCAATTTCCGCAGCGGGCCGGCGCCGGGACGATTCGGCGATGGAGCAGACAGTCCAGCCCGGATTATGCATCAGTTTTCGTCGCGAGGCATCGGAAGCGCCGCGCTGACAAGGCGTTACGCCCGAGGCCCCCGGAGGCGTAGTCG
>JBHHYX010000452.1:0-4110 GCA_046757765.1 Acidobacteriota bacterium
CCCCCCACCGGGCCTGTCCCGGTGGAAGGCGGGTTTGACAACTCCATGAAGTGCTTGCTGACCGTAGCTTAGCCGAAGTAACCTAGGCCGGCTAGACTCATTCTGTCGCGCCGGCCTTGGACAGGTCATCAACCTGAGTGGAGTGAAGGGGGAGTCAAACTGAAACCACTTTCCAAAATGTCGATTCGCGACTTGAACCTGAGCGGAAAACGCCTTTTCATGCGGGTCGATTTCAACGTCCCTATTGAGAGTGGCAAGGTGACTGACGACACCCGGATCCGAGCCACCCTCGCTTCCATAGACCTCGCGCTCGAGCGGGGTGCCCGCCTGATTCTGGCATCCCACCTGGGGCGGCCCGAGGGACGCCGCCTCGAAATGCTTTCGCTCAAGCCCGTTGCCGATCAGCTCTCGTCTGTTTTGCGAGAACCGGTCAGATTTCCGGGCGATTGCGTGGGGCCGCGGGTGAAAGAAGCCTCCCATTCTCTCGGCCACGGTCAAGTCCTGTTGCTGGAAAACCTTCGGTTCCACCAAGGTGAAAGGGAAAACAGCGCCGAGTTTGCCCGGGAGCTGGCTGCTCTGGCCCAGGAATACGTCAATGATGCCTTCGGAACCGCTCATCGCGCCCATGCCTCCACTGTCGGGGTTCCCGCCGTGCTGGGTCACGGTGCGGCCGGTCTCCTCATGGAGAGGGAACTGGATTGTCTCTCTCGCGTGTTGTTCGAACCCGAGCCGCCTGTGGTGGCGATTCTGGGAGGGGCCAAAGTTTCCGACAAGATTGGAATCATCGACCCCCTTCTGGGACTTGCCGACACCATTCTTGTGGGGGGAGGCATGGCGTTTACCTTTCTGAAATCCCAGGGTAAGAGGATCGGCAGATCGATGGTCGAAAACGACAAGCTGAATATTGCCCTGGAGCTGGTGCACGCGGCGCGCAGCAGGGGCGTTGAACTGGTCTTGCCGTCGGACCATTTGGTGGCTTCCAGCCTTGCCCCCGGAGTGGAGGGGGAGCTGGCGAAGGACGACGAACTGCCCGAGGACAAGATGGGGTTGGACATTGGTCCGCGGACGATACGGGAATTCGCTCGCCATGTTCGGGAGGCGCGGACGATCATTTGGAATGGTCCCATGGGCGTGTTCGAACTGGACGAGTTCTCGCGAGGCACCCTCGAGATCGCCAAGGCGGTCGCCTCAAGTCGAGCTTTCTCGGTCGTGGGCGGGGGCGATTCGGTGGCGGCGGTGAAAAAGGCCGGCGTGGAGAGGCAAATCAGTCACATTTCCACCGGAGGAGGAGCTTCTTTGGAATTCCTGGCAGGCAAGAAGTTGCCGGGAGTTGAAGTGCTTTCCGATTGGAAGCCGGTAGAATAAGGGGCAAGGCCCTTGGAGCTCAGGAATCCGGCGCTCAGTCACCCATTCCCGGCCAGGCCCGGAGCGATGAGCCCCAACCCGAGCGTCTTGGCAGTGGAGATCGATCAACATGGGTAGACAACCGCTCATTGCGGGAAACTGGAAGATGTTCAAGAACCGGGAGGAGGCGCGGGCACTCTGTTCGCAACTCGTCGACCTGGTAGGCGGCTACGAGGAGGCGACAGTGGTGGTCTGCCCGCCCTTTACGGCCCTCTCGACAGCTTTCGACGTTCTCGAGGGCTCGCGGATCCGGTTGGGGGCGCAAAATGTTCACTGGGAAAATGAAGGCGCCTATACCGGCGAGGTCTCCACTCAGATGCTGCTCGACTGTGGCTGCCGGTATGTGATTGTGGGCCACTCCGAACGGCGGCAGCTCTTCGGTGAGACCGATCGAACCGTCCAGCTCAAGGTCAGGAAGGCACTGGAGGTGGATCTCACCCCGATTGTGTGTGTGGGGGAAACGTTGAGGGAAAGAGAAGGAGGGCGAGCCCGGGAAGTCGTGCTGAGCCAGCTGGAGAAAGGGCTGGCCGGATTGACGAGCGCCGACTTGTCCCGTATCATCGTGGCTTACGAGCCGGTTTGGGCGATCGGAACCGGTCGCACCGCAACTCCCGAAATCGCTCAGGAAGTCCACTACACGATTCGAAGCTGGTTTGGGACGATCTCTCCAGAGTTGCCGGGGCGGATTCGGGTCTTGTACGGAGGTAGCGTCAAACCGGGGAATGTGGCGGTTCTTATGGCACAGGACGATATCGACGGCGGTTTGATCGGCGGGGCCAGCCTGAAAGCGGAGACTTTTGGTAAGATAGTGACGTTTGAGCACAAAGGGAGGTCGGCTGGGACGCCAAATGACGCGTGATACCCTGCCGGCAAGGTTAAAACGATGTTTACGCTTTTAGTTGTTCTTCATGTTCTGGCCTCCATCATCCTGATTCTGGTGGTCCTGCTGCAATCCGGAAAAGCCGGAGATCTGGCCTCTGCATTCGGCGGTGGGGGAAGCCAGACGGCCTTCGGCACGCGCTCCGCTACCACTCTTCTGACCAAGGCAACCACGGTCGCCGCGGTGATTTTCATGTTCACTTCGCTCTCTCTTTCGATTCTGTCGGTTCGGAGTTCAGGCGGCACCGTGATGGAAGAGGAGCCCGCTGCGGGCCAGACGCAAACCCCCTTTGCAGGGCACGACTCCGGAAGGAGCCAAGGCGACTCCTCCAGCCAATCCACAGCCGTCTCCCGAAACGACTCAAAAAGAGTCACCGCCCAAGTAATTCTCACCCAAGTGCCGGAGTGGTGGAACTTGGCAGACACACCATCTTGAGGGGGTGGCGCTCTTCAGGGCGTGCGGGTTCAAATCCCGCCTCCGGCACCAACTCTTCTCTTGTTTTGAAAACAAAGGAGTTGAGATTCAGCCTGAGCCGTTTCGCTAACGGTTCGCTAACAAGAGGCATCCAGGATTCTTGATGACAGGCAAGAAGAAGAAACTCGCGGGAACGAGAGCGAAGGCAGAGAACACGGCCGTCAGACGGGAGAATGTTTTTCAAGACGGTCCCTACCTTGTTGCGGCTCTGATTTGCGAGCAAGTGCTGGAAGAGAAGTCCGGCGTCAAGACTGCCGTGCGCATAATAGATAGAATAACGCAAAGGATGGTTGGAAGAGATGTTCCGGAAACTATGCCACCCATAACAGCTTCTTTCAAACTCCTGATCAAGCTGAAGGCTGGCAAGAAGACGGGCAAGCACAAGATGGTTGTTGCTTTTGAGGAACCCTTCAAGGGTGAAACTCAGTCCTTGACCCAGACTATCGAGTTGGAAGGTAGCGAGAACAGCGGAATCGATCTAGTTCTAGATCTCAACATCCAACTGAAGCAAGAAGGCGTGCATTGGTTCAATATCTACTGTGATGACGTTTTAATGACAAAAACGCCTGTGCAGGTGATCTACATCATACAAACGCATGCTGCAAGAAGACTTCCTGATCGCGTCCAGTGAAATCCGCACTCTTCACAAACGTTCTGTCTTGAGCACTGTCCGTGGTTTCGCTTTCGTGTGGTTCGCTCTGTTGTGGAAAGTGCCCTCTAACAGTTTCAGCTTGACGTGCTAGAGCGAAGATCTCCTCAATGAACTCTGTATCGTCAACAATTCCCGAACCAAGTTCTATAAACAAGGCGTCTGCCAGGCTAAGCAGGCGGTCAGTCTCCCCGCCTGCGTCAATGCCATCCTGGAGATGTGAAGTGATCCAATCCTCCAGCTGCTGGAGGGATAAACTCCCGTTCAGGAACGTGTTGAGCTGAGCGGCTATTGAAGCCTCCGTCATGGCCACCTCCACGGTTTTCGTCTCGAATACCAGTATACGCCGAAAGTTCAACCAAGGTTCTTATCGGCGGAAAATTGCACAGGGCTTATATCGAAAAAAGGTGATTTCGAACCGTCTCATCAAATCACCCAAACCCTATCAGGGCCCTCCAGGGACTCGTTCACAAATCATACGCTATCTAGATTCTCAGGGGCTACTAGTCGCAGAGGTACACCTCTATCTTAGGCCGGATGGAACCTTGGGCGCAAGTGGAAAGCCTGACCCAAAGAGGCTAAGGGTCGAAAATCAACTCTGGAAAGTCAGTGCACTACGCCGCTGCCGCTGATCGGGTTTGGATCATCCAAAGAGAGTTTTTCCAAGCTTCTCGGCCGCGTCCTCCTGCATATCCGGCAACAC
>JBHHYX010000453.1:0-4093 GCA_046757765.1 Acidobacteriota bacterium
GGCCGGCCAGGCGGATGGCCGGCCAGGTGCCCAGGCTCCGGCCGAAAAGAATCGGTACCTCTCCTGCCAGCCGTTGCGCCTCTCGAAAAGCCGCCTGGGTATCCAGGAAGATCCCCTTTTCGCTGGGAGTCCCCTGGCTCCTTCCATATCCACGGTAATCGAAGAGGAAGATTGAGCAGCCGAAGCGGTCCCGCCAGGCCACAGCCGTTGGAATCCGGTGGGAAAGATTTCCGGCATTGCCGTGGCAATAGACCAGAACCCCTCTTCCTTCTCTGCCCGGCAACCAGAGGCCCGACAGGACCAGACCATCTTCAGTGGAAAAGTTCAACTCCTGGCTGCCAGGACCCGCCCAGCCCGGGGCCACCTCCCAGACCCGCGTCGGATAAAAGACGATGCGACTTCCCAACCATCGGACCGAGAGGCCCGCAGCAGCGGCAACAACCAGCAGAAAGAGCAGAACTTTTAACACGGGACGCATCCAAATCTCGACGGCCATAACCCCAAGAACGCCAGCATAACTTAACAGAACCGGACTGCACGGGTTCACTGCATCCAGCAGGGTACGTTGCCCGGTGGAGGCTGATCCATTGATCTGCTAGTGTAATGGACGTGGAGGAAATATGACATTTGTCTCAGACTTGGAACCGAAAGAATTGTGGAAGCATTTTGACCAGATACTGACCCTGCCCCGGGGCTCCAAGAACGAAGAAGCCGCCGCCGGCTACGTCATCTCCGTGGCTGAAAGACACCGTTTGGGCTACAAGCGCGATGATGCCGGCAATGTCCTGGTCAGAAAGCCCGGCACGCGCGGCCGCGAGTCGAAGCCGATCACTATTCTGCAATGCCATTTGGATATGGTGAATGAGAAGAATGCGGAGGTCGACCACGACTTTTCCAAGGATCCCCTCCAGCCGCTCCGAGAGGGCGATTATCTGAAGGCGACCGGCACCACCCTGGGGTCGGACAACGGCATCGGGATAGCCGCTTCGCTGGCGCTCATCGAATCGACTTCCATGGCCCACGGCCCTCTGGAATGCCTGTTCACGGTGGACGAGGAAACGGGGCTGACCGGCGCCGGAAGTCTCCAACCCGGATTTTTAGAGGGCAGGCAGCTGATCAACCTGGACACCGAGGAGGAGGGCGCCCTCTATGTGGGTTGCGCCGGGGGAGCCGGTGTCAACCTGACCTTGCCTTTGGAGCACCGAAACTGGCCGGCTCATCTGACGGCGGTGGCCGTCAAGCTCCACGGCCTCCGGGGCGGACATTCCGGAGTGGATATCCATTTGCAGCGAGGGAATGCCGTCAAGCTGCTGGCCCGGGCTCTGGAAGGGGCACAAGGCCGGCTGGAGTTGGGGTTGGCCAGTCTGGTCGGAGGAAACATGCACAATGCGATTCCGCGAGAAGCCTTTGCCAGGGTTGGCCTGGCTGAAGCCGACAAAGTTGCCTTTGAGGAGGGAATCCAGGGTGAGTTTCAAGCGATTCGCGAGGAGTTCAAGCCAGCCGATCCCGGTATGACCTGGTCGATTGAATCCGCGCCCATCCCAGACACGCTGCTGGAGGAGAGGAGTGCCCGGACGGTTCTCTGGCTCTTGAACGCACTTCCCCACGGCGTGATGTCGATGAGTTACGACATTCCGGATCTCGTCGAGACCAGTTCCAATCTCGCCACGGTGGCCCTGGATCGAGATCAGTTATTGGTGCATATCAGTAATCGCAGCTCGGTGGAGACGGCCCTTTCGGCGCTTCAAGTGCGAGTCGCTTCGATTGGTCACCTGGCCGGTGCCCAAGTTGAGTTTTTGGAGGGTTATCCGGGCTGGAAACCGAATCTCGACTCCCATCTCCTGAAAGTGGCCGAGGGCGTTTTCAAGCGTCACCTGGGAAGGGATCCGGAGGTCAAAGCCGTCCACGCAGGCCTCGAGTGCGGCATCATCGGCGAAAAATATCCGGGCATGGACATGCTCTCTCTGGGTCCCCAGATCGAGTTTCCTCATTCCCCGGACGAGCGGGTTCGAATTGGATCGGTGAGCGATTTCTACCAGCTCTTGAGCGCCATTCTGGAAGAGCTGGCCGGCTGAGCGTTTTCCCCGCTGTTTACCCCCGGGTTCCCGGCATCGCGAATCGGCGGAAGCGCCGGAAGGGCCGAACCCCGCGGTGGCACCGTGGCTTTGGCGACAAGCCGGGCGTCTGTGTCAGCCGAGCCCGGTGATGCCGCTTCCGCGCCGGCAGTCCGCAAGAGCACGGATTTTTACCTTGTGGCATGAGCGTTCGATTGGACAAGTGGCTTAAGGTGGCTCGGATTTTCAGGACTCGAAGCCGGGCCAGAGAGGCTTGCGTCCGAGGTCGCGTCAGGGTCAATCAGGCCCCGGCCAAGCCGCATCGCCTCCTCGACATCGATGATCTGGTGGAGCTACGACAAGGCGAGTGGCGGCGAGTTTTTAGGGTCAAAGGGCTCCGTGACAAGCCCGTCCCCAAAGCCGAAGCGAGCTTGCTGTACAAAGATTTGAGCCCTCCTCGGCCCAAAGCAGACCCTGTGGCGGAGATTCTCGGCCTTCCCGTGGCGAGGCGAGAGAAGGGGAAAGGCCGACCCACCAAAAAGGAACGACGGCAGCTAAAACGTCTGTCTCATGAGGGGCTGTAGCGAGGAGTCGGAGGCTCCCGGCGCGGCGGTGGATGGCTGGTGAGACGTACGGGCGGCACTGGATAACGTTCGGAGAGGAAAGAGAGGAACGGGATGAACCTGAATCGAAGGACCTTATTGCGGCTGTCGGCCGGCGCCGCCGCCGCGGCGGCGTTCGGGTGTTCCGGCGGAGAAGGCCAGAGATCGGCGCAGGAGGGCGGCCAGGATCAATCGGACTCACGATTCAGTGAGGCGCCTCCCTCCATTCGCACTCTCCAGACGATGACTGGAGGTGTCGTGCCCATCTCCGGCGAAGAGCGTAGGCAACGGATGGAAAAGGCTCGGCGATTGATGTCCGAGAACGGCATGGCGGCCCTCTACCTGGAGCCGGGTTCCAGCCTCTTCTACTACACTGGCGTGCGCTGGGGACGGAGTGAGCGAATGTTCGCGATGGTCCTGCCGGCTAGCGGCGAGCCCGCCTACGTTTGCCCCAAGTTCGAAGAGCAGCGGGCGCGGGAGGTGATCCATTTTGGGGACGATGTCCGTACCTGGGAGGAAGACGAGAGCCCGGCCCAGCGCGTGGCCCAGATTTTCAAGGATCGGGGCATCCGCTCGGGCAAGGTCGGTATGGAGGAACGCGTTCGCTTCTTCCTGTTCGACGGCATCCGGCGTGCCGCACCCCATCTGCAATATGTTTCCGCCACCCCGGTGACTGCCGGTTGTCGCATGTACAAGTCTGCGGCCGAACTGGCATTGATGCAGCGGGCCAACGACATCACCATCGAAGCCTATAAGGTCCTGGTCCCGTTGCTGCACCCGGGGATGACCAAGACGGAGTTCAGCCAGCTCTCGTCAATGGCTCATCGGGCGCTGGGTGTGTCGGGGCGCATCGGTGTCAACTTCGGTGAGGCGTCGGCTTTCCCTCACGGCAGCATCCAGCCCCGCTCCCTGCGGGAGGGCGACATCGTGCTTATGGACGGCGGTTGCAGCTTGGAGGGCTATCGCTCCGACATCAGCCGCACGACCGTCTTCGGAAAGCCGACTCAGCGCCAGACCGACGTCTGGAATCTGGAGCTGGAGGCGCAGAATGCCGCTTTCAAAGCGGCCCAGGTGGGAGTCCCCTGCGAGGACGTGGACGCGGCGGCCCGAAAGGTGATCGTCGAGGCGGGCTTCGGTCCCGGCTACAAGGTGCCGGGGTTGCCGCACCGAACGGGTCATGGCATCGGCCTCGACGGCCACGAGTGGACGAACTTCGTGCGCGGCAACAAGACTCCGCTGGCACCCGGTATGTGCTTTTCCGACGAACCTACCATCGCCATCTACGGTGAGTTCGGCATCCGGCTCGAGGATGATCTGTACATGACCGAGGAGGGTCCGCGCTTCTTCACCCGTCAAAGTGTCTCCATCACTCAACCCTTTGGCTAGCCCGCATTATTCACCAACTGTCTACTGCAGCGGCGAAATCATCCGGGCTGG
>JBHHYX010000454.1:0-4057 GCA_046757765.1 Acidobacteriota bacterium
ATTTCTAAGAGACACAAAACCTGTAAAAAAACTAAAAGAATTGTACAAAAACAAATGCCAAATTTGTGAGAAAACATTTGAAATTGGGAAAAATCAATTCTATTCTGAAGTTCATCATTACTGGTCACTAGAACAACAAGCTTTCGAGGGATCGCCATGGCACCCCCCCAGGCGAAGAGATTGTCGCTCCGGCTGAGCAGAGAAGCGATGCCGGCGTTCCACACCGACCGTAGGACGGAAGCAAAGCTCCCGTTCTGGGGCAAGTACCAGCGAAAGCCCGTCGCTATCCCGGTGTCTGGAATCAGCGCCGTCTCGACCAGAGCCTTCAGCCAGCCGGAACCCGGTCGAATGTCGGAATCTCCGAAGACAAGGACTTCGTCCTGGTCCCGAAGGAACTCGACGGCGTGGAGCAGATTGTGTACTTTCTGGCCGCGGCGTCGCGCGGGTCCGGCAATCAACACACGGGCCGGAACCCGTGAAGGCCCCGCCACAAGAGCCTTGAGCAGGGGCACACAGGGGTCGGAGCGGTCATCGGTGACGAAAAGGATCTGGAAATCCGGGTAGTTCAACGTGAGAAAGGCCCCGAGATTGGTTTGCAGGCCCGGGTCGATGCCCCTGCAGGGGAGGATCAAAGAGACGGGAGGCAGCCTGTCTTCTCCCGCTTCCCCGCCCTGGGTGACTCGTTCCTGCGCCAGCCGGAAGAGTCTGCGGTAATCCCGGCCTCCTTTGAGCGAGTAAACGGCCTCCAGCAGTGCCAACGATACGACCCCGATGAAAACCACCCACAGCGTGTCCATGTCCGATTCCATGTATGAGCGCAAGTTTCTCACACTCAACTCAATCTACCGCGTTGCGCTCCGTCGGGCTCTGCACAAGTACGACTGCGGGGCCCCTCGGTCGCGACGCCTTCTCTCCACGTCCATTGGGAGTTGAGAGTTGAGAATCTTCACCACCCCGCCGTGATTGGATGTGAGAAATCCGGGTGAGTTCAGTGTGACAGCCTTCTCGGCTCTACTTAAGTGACAGTTTTCCGTGTCCAGGGAAAACCCGGAGGCCCGTCGTTGCGGGCATGCTTATGGCGTACCGACTCCTTATCCTGGCATTATCGTTCCTGCTGGCGCTGGTGGAGGTGGTCCCGGCTCGAGATCGCCAGGCGGCCCGCCAAGCCTACCGCAAGGCCTTGCAATACCATCACAATCTCAACCAGATCCCGGACTCCAGCCGAACGCGAAAGCAGTACTCTCTTGCCATCTCACTTTATCGTCGCGTCATCGACCAGGACCCAACCTACGGTGCCAGTGATGACGCCCTTTTTGCCATCGCCTCCTTGTACGAGGCAGTGTTTCGCCGCTTCGCAATCGAGAGTTCCCGAAAAAGGGCGATCTATTACTACGAGTTTGTGGCCGATCAATACCCTTTGACTCGACACAGGCGTCTGGCTTTGAGGCGGGCTGAGGCACTCAAACGAAAACGGCCGCCACAAGCGCGAGGGCCCGCTCGAAGTCGAAAGACCGGCGGCCCCGGCCCGAAAGTCTCTCATACCAGGCCGGAACTCGCCACCCTGGGTGAAATTCGCTACTGGTCCAATGAAGACTACACGCGGGTGGTCATTCAACTGGATCGAGAGGTCGAGTTTCGAAAACAGGTGCTCTTGGACCCGGATCGGATCTACTTCGATCTGCAGTCGGCCCGGCTGAAGATGAACCTGGGCAAATCCTACGACGTCAACGGCGTGTTTCTCAAACGAGTCCGAGTGGCCCAGAATCGTCCGGAAATCGTGCGCGTGGTGCTGGACTTCAAGAAAATCAAACGGCACAGCGTCTTCGCCCTTTACGATCCCTTCAGGATTGTGATCGATACCAGCGGATCGAGGTCCACCGTTGCCTCCCGCAACGGTGTCGAGCAACAGACCATTCAGACCGCCGAAGCCGTCATTTCTCTGGACAAGGGCCCCGCTAAGCGGGAGGTCCTGACCGAAAAGCTGGCTCGACCTTCTCGAAAGGCAGGTGAAGAGCTCAGCTTGACACGGGTGCTGGGTCTGAAAATCGGCAAAGTGGCAATCGATCCGGGTCACGGCGGCTGGGACACCGGGACGATTGGGCCGGGAGGGTTGGTGGAGAAGGAACTGGTCCTCGACATTTCCATGCGTCTCAAGAAACTGCTGGAAGAAGGCCAGGAGACGGAAGTGATTCTGACCCGGAGAATGGACCGCTTCGTGCCCCTCGAGGAGAGAACCGCAATCGCCAACAAAGAAGGGGCGGATCTGTTCATCTCCATTCACGCCAACGCCAGCCGCAGCCGCCGCGTCTCCGGTGTTGAGACCTTTTTTCTCAACCTGGCTCCGGGGCCTGAAGAGCGTGACGTGGCAAGCCGCGAGAACGCCGGCTCACAGCGAAACATCCACGAATTGGAGAACCTGCTTCGCAAGATCGCCCTGGGCGACTACAATAAGGAATCGCGCGACTTGGCCGCCGTTGTGCAAAGAAGCCTCTATGCGGAGATACACAAGTCGCGGCCTCGATTGAGAAACCGAGGGGTGAAGCAGGCGCCTTTCATCGTGCTGATCAACGCCACCATGCCCAGCATTCTCACCGAAATCGGCTTCGTCAGTAATCCAGCCGAGGAGAAGTACCTGAGGGCCGGGAAGGCCCGAAACCAGGTGGCGGCGGCACTCTACCAGGGAATCCAAAGCTACTTCCGCTCTCTGGGGAGTGCGGCGGGCGGGGCACGGACGGCCGCGTCCAGCCGCTGAACCGTGAGGACAAAGGAATTCCTCGGCGCTCCCCCGACTGGAGCGATTCTTTCTTGGGAACCGTTCAAATGCGTACCTTCAACCGGTTTTCTTCATCTGGCCCGAGCCGGAGTCGGCCTGCACTCGGGACCTCGATCTGTTTTCTGGCCCTTGTCCTGATCTTCTCCCGACCCTGTAGTGGGAGAACGCTCGAAGAGGATTTGCGGGCCATTCACGATTATCAAGTCGAACGGATTCAGCGAATCGACAGCCTGGAAGACGGCGGAACGGTGGGGAATTTCGGCGCCGACATTCTGAAAGAATGCGTCTTTTTGTCTTATTCCCGCTGGCGGATCGAGTCAGGGAACCCAGCAGGATCCACGCGCTCCGCCGGGCTGGAAGTCCTTGAAATGCTGGATCCCTCGGCAGCCTTTGCTCTCTACACCCTTTGGCCGGTCCTCGGAGGCAAGACGGGCGGCCGTCATCTGGAATTGCGGGTCGACAACCTCGCTTTCCAAAAGAGTCTCATTTTTTGGAGAGGGCACTACTTCTTTCGATTGGCGCCTCACCACGGCACCATTCAGGACTTCCAATCTTTTGCAGCTCAACTGATTGAAAGGATCGCGGAGGTCAATCTGCATCCCGTTGCCGTGCTTCAACTCCCCCAAGAAGGACTGGACAAGGACTCGATCCAATTCTATCTGGGCGAGAAGTCCTTGAGCACCAACTCCAGGTTCCCTTCCCGCCTCCTGGCCCAGATTGGACTTGGCCAGGACATTGAAGTTGCCTTTGCCCGCTACGGACCCTCCGGATACCCTCTTTTTCTGATTGGATATCCCACTCCTGCCTTGGCCGCCCAGTACTTCGCCGCTATCCAGGACGGGCTGCAGTCGTACCTTTCGACCCGGGGGATCTATCTGAAGCGCTCCGGCATCCTCCTCTCCATGTTCATCGGACCCGAAGAAGCCGCCGGATCCATTCTGGACCAGGTTCAGTACAGCGCCACCATCAAGTGGATCCAGCAGAAGAAAACCGATCTCAGCGACCTCCAGCGCTCGCGCAACGAGATCTTCAGTTTTCTGAGAGTGGTCGCCTCATCGATCGTCTCCACCGGCGCCTTTTGCCTGCTGGTGGCGGCTTTGGGAGTCGTGGCAGGAGTCATTCGTTACCAGATCATTCGACGCTACCCCGCCTCGGCCCATGGCGATGAGGTGATCCGACTGGACCTTGAACATCGAGGGCCCTGAGAGTCCGCTGCCAGGCGGCAAAGCACCGAGTGTAACGCAGCCAGCCCGGATGATTTCGCCGCTGCAGTAGACAGCTCAT
>JBHHYX010000455.1:0-4020 GCA_046757765.1 Acidobacteriota bacterium
CCAAGAGCAAGCAGAGGACCGGGACCGCTTGCCCTTCCTTGACCCCAAACAGGCTCAAGGCTCCCAGCAGCACCAGGAGGAGAAGGAACCAGGAATCCGAAAAGGTCAGAAACTCCGTCTTGACAAAGGCCAATTCGATGGCCGCCAGGACCAGCAGCGTCACAAGAAGGAAAAACCGCAAATACTTTGGCATGAGGGTGTTTCCCGACCATTCTGGACTGGTCACAGCGTCTAGATCAAGAGCGCCATCCCGGATCAGCACATTGACAGTGGAGGTGGACGCCAGGCGGCGCGCTCTCGGGTCCGGTCAGGCTGTGGAAGCTTTTCTTGTGAACAAGACTTCGCCCGGCAGCTCGTCCAACACGTTGCGGATGGCCGGGCCAGGTTCCATCTCAGATTCAAGGAGGGTTGAAAAGCGTGCGCCGGGGCTCGAGAATAGAAGACGTGGAGCCTGCCGCCAAGAACACCGACTTGGAGCATGAAAGGGAACTCTTCCCGTTAACCCGCGTTTCTCACACCCAATCTACTGCAGAGCCGGAGTCATCCGCATTGACTGTGTTGCCCGCCCTCGGCCTCCTTGACGTAGCGCACGACTACGCCTCCGGGGTCTTCGGTCGTAACACGTTGTCAACGCGTTACTTCCTGCTCTTCGCCACGACCGGGTGTGAGAAATCCTGGCTAAGGACGGCCAGGGGAATCTGGTATCGATCAATCCCGCTCCTCTTCTGTCTGTCTCTCTCCGTGCTGGCACAAGACCCTCCGGAAAAGCGCGTCATGGAGGGGCAGCAAGCCATCTATCGGCTTGATTTTGAAAGAGCCGCAGCTGTTTTCCATCGATTGTCCCTGGACTATCCCGCCAGTCCCGTGGGACCGGGAATGGAGTCGACCGTCAAGTGGAATGTCCTGCTCTTTGCGGCCAAAAACCTGACCTTGGATGACTACGCCACACCCACGCCCTTTACGCGTGCGAGAACCTACAAGCCTGTCGATCGGGAATTGAAGGACTTCTTGGAAAGTAATACCCAACTGCTGGACTTTTGTGGCGATCTGCTCAAGAAAAACCCCCGCGACATTATGGCCCTTTACTTCAGAGGGATGGCCTACGAGAATGCGGCAGCTGAAGCTCTTGCCATCCGAAGGCGCTCGGGAGAAGCCAGGGCATTGGGAAAGAAGGCCAAGAACCTGCATCAAAAGGTCCTGGCTCTGGACCCGGAGTTTGTTGACGCCAATACCAGCATCGCGGTCTACGAGTTTGCCGCGGCGACTCTCCCCTGGAGCTTGAAGTGGCTGGCCTTCCTGCTGGGCGTTCGTGGCGACAAGAGCAGGGCTTTGCGGCGCCTGGAACTGGTCTCGCAGCGAGGGCTCTATCGACGTCTTGACGCCCAAGTCATTCGGGCATTGCTGCAGGCCTGGAAAGGAGATCCCCGCCAGGCGGCGGCGATTTTTGAGCAGCTCCGGGAGCAGTTTCCCGAGAACTTTCTGCTTGACATCAACCTGGCGGCGATTTACGAGAATCTGTTGAAGGAGCGCAAGTCCGCGCTGCGGATCTATCAGAACCTGCTGCTGAACTACAGCCGCAAAGCTGCCGGCCTCCAAAAAGGAGAAATCTATTATCGAATAGGGCGTGTGTATATCGCGCTGGGAGAATACACACTGGCTCTGAAAGCGTTTGAGCGAGCCCTGAACACACCTCGGGGGGAGCTCGAAACGGAACCCCTGAGCTACTTCCATATCGCCCGGATTCACGAAACCAGGGGAGAATCTGAGCTGGCTCGAAGTGCCTACGGGCGGATGCTTCTCTATCAGGGCCCCCGGGGCGGGCTGACAAAACAATTGAAGGAAGCGCGACGAAAGCTAAAGCACTGACACGTTCCTTTGAAGTTGAGTCAAGTTGTGCAGTCGCTCTTTCAGAGTTTTGCCGGGCTTGGCAAGAAGACCCAGTGCGTTGCGCTGGGCCGAATGTGAGCGGCACCTTCAGTCCTTGGGACCGTTAGCCTCGCCGACCGTTCCTTACGGGAAGGACTCTACTCCAGAGTGCTCCGATGCCCTCCCGGGCCGGGGAAAAGATCAAGACTGCGGCAAAGAGGATCAGACCAATCAACTGGGGAACTGAGAAGGCTGCGCGAAGGACTTCTTGCAGATCTGCCGGGTTGAAGAGGGTTTTCTCCAGGGCCAGGAAGACCAGAAACGCAATGCCCAGTAAGACTCCGGCGCCCTCGAGCCAGTTGTGGTCCCTGCCGCTGTGCCGATTGCGTCCAGCCTCGCCGTGTTCATGGGGTCTGTGGAGAATGACATGCAGCAAAGAGCCGGCCACAAAGGCCTGAAAACAGAGCAGGGCGAAGCTGGAGAGGCCGGCGGTGAGCCGCGCCCCCAAGAAAAAGCCGAAAACAGTGCTCACCGCCACCAGGCTCAGGATTGTGGCCGGCAGGCGAACCCCAAACCTGGGCCACAAGAGCAACCAGATCACCAGGCTTACCGGAAGGCGGTGCAAGATCACCACCAGAGGGAGCAGGTTCTGTCCGATCGAATCATTCAACGCTACGCCGTCCACCACGGCGTGTAGACCAAGCCCAATCAGGCCCAGGACGAGAGTGGCGTTGTGAGTCTGCTCCTGGACCGGGCGAAAAAGATGTTCCGTCAAGGCCGGGCCAAGTAATCCCACCAGGACAAAGAGGAGGGCGCCCCATCCTGCTTTGCCCAGAGTCGCGGGGAGGAGGTATAAAAGCACGAGGCCGGAAACGGAAACAAGCACGAACCCCCTCACAACGGACAGGACTTCTTCTCGGCTGCGAAACGACCCGCAGATCAACGGTCCAAGGACCAGGGTCAGGATACTGGCGAGAAGCTGGGTCATGATCCTGTGGCCTCGCTGGCTTGCCCCCTAGGCCGAGGCGGGGAAACGCAGTCAGGAAGGATGATCCCGGCGCCGGAGAAGACGGCTCATTAGAAATGCGAGTTCACGGCTTCGCGGCTCCGATCGAACTTGGCCCATTGCTCATCGAAGTCCGACCTCGTGAGAAAGGATTTTTGTGTTCCTACGCGAGTGGTGGAGAGGGCGGCGTAGAGACAGGCCCTTTCCACCGCCTGGCGTTCGGGCAGTCCTTCGCAGAGAAAGGTCGCGAAGCTGCCGATAAAAGCATCGCCGGCACCCGTCGTGTCCTTGACCTCCACCTTGAAACTGGGAATCCGCTCCATTCCCTCATGATTGGCCAGCAGCGCTCCTTTGGCTCCCAGGGTGATGATCACCCAACGGATACCCTGGCTCAGCAAGCAACCGGCACACTTCTTGGCTTCCTCGATCGAATGGACGGACAATCCTGTAAGGGCTTCGGCCTCCGTCTCATTGGGAATAAAATAATCGACTCGCGCGATTTCACCCAGATCGGCGGCTTGAGCTGGCGCCGGATTCAGAATGCAAGGGATTCCGTTGGACTCGGCGAAGCGAATGGTGTGGTAGATCGTCGCCAAAGGGATTTCAAACTGGAGGACAATGCAACCGGCCTTCCTCAGGACGGGGGCGGCCCGATCGACGTCTTCCGGGAGAAGCAAGTCATTGGCTCCTTTCACCACGAGAATTCGATTCTCGCCACTGTCATCGACAAAAATAGGCGCCACCCCGCTGGAAACACCCTCACTGATGCGGACATGTTCGCTATTCACCCCGAGAGACTGGAAGTTCTTGAGTGTGGCTGGCCCGAACAGGTCGTCGCCCACCCTGGCCACCATCTCTGCCCTGGCACCACAGAGGCTGGCCGCCACCGCCTGGTTCGCCCCTTTCCCGCCGAAGCCGAGATCGAACTGTTTGCCGAAAAGGGTCTCTCCCGGGCGCGGAAACTGGTCCGTGAAGGTCACCAGGTCGACATTGGCACTTCCAACAACGGCGATGCGGGGTCGTTTGGCCATTCCCTTCTCCCTTCTCCAGCCCGCCAGAAGCGGTGCGACTGCGAGCCAGTGGCTCGTTGCGGAAATCCGTTCCCCCCTCTCGACGGCCCTTTTCGTCGCTGGCGGCGTTGCTCCTCC
>JBHHYX010000456.1:0-4018 GCA_046757765.1 Acidobacteriota bacterium
CCCTTCAAGGTGGTGTAGTGGCGGCCGTCAACATAAACCGGAGCCTTGGGAGATTCCCCGGTTCCGGGCAGAGAAATACCGATATCCGCATGTTTTGACTCGCCGGGA
This sequence comes from Acidobacteriota bacterium, assembly GCA_046757765.1. Taxonomy (GTDB): domain Bacteria; phylum Acidobacteriota; class UBA6911; order RPQK01; family JBHHYX01; genus JBHHYX01. The sequence goes on from JBHHYX010000456.1 coordinate 109, forward strand.
CCGTTGACTACGCATCCCATAACAGCCACCTTGAGTTCGGCCGCTCCGGGGCGGGTCTTTTTCCACTCCTGCATGCGTTCCCCTAAGTGGTGCTGGATCTCTTCCGCCAGCTCCTGGAAGAAGGTGCTGGTAGTTCGCCCACAACCTGGACAGGCACTCACCTGAGGAGTGAAGTTGCGAATCTCGAGAGACTGCAGGATCTGCTGTGCCACCACCACTTCCTCGGTCCGGTCTCCTCCCGGCCTGGGAGTAAGACTGCAGCGGATGGTGTCACCAATCCCTTCACCCAGCAACACCGCCAGGCCGGCCGTGCTGGCTACGATTCCACGGCTGCCCATGCCGGCTTCGGTCAGACCCAGGTGCAAAGGCAGCCGCGTCCTGAGTGCCAGCTTTCGGTAGACCTCGAGCAGATCGGGCACCTTCGACACCTTGGCGCTCAGAATCATGCGCTGATCCGGCAGACCATACTCTCGAGCCAGATCTGCCGAGCGGACGGCGCTTTCCACGATAGCATCCATCAGGACATCGCGGGCACTGCGCGGTTCCGACAGCCGGGCGTTGGTTTCCATGAACTCGTCCAGAAGATACTGGTCGAGTGATCCCCAATTGACTCCGATCCGGATTGGTTTTCCCCTGTCGAGTGTCACCCCGATCATGGTTTTGAAGTTCTCGTCCCGATGCCGCCCCATCCCGACGTTACCGGGATTGATGCGATATTTGCTGAGAGCTTTGGCGCATCCGGGGTAGCGCGTCAGAAGCTGGTGTCCGTTGTAGTGAAAGTCACCGATTACCGGAGCCGTACAACCACCGTCTTCGAGGCGACTGACGATTTCCGGCACAGCGCGGGCGGCGGCTTCCGTGTTGACGGTGATTCTCACCAATTCAGAGCCGGCATTCGCCAGTTGCTCGACTTGATGCACCGTTTCCACCACCTCGGCGGTGTCGGTGTTGGTCATGGATTGCACCACGATCGGATGTGCCGATCCCACGGGCACTCCTCCCACCTCGACCGTGACTGTCTCCCGCCGTCTCACCATAAGCCCTTGTATTTTACCGGCAAGAGGAGATAAGTGCGAACCTGTGCCGCGGGGTACCGTCGGCGGTGAGTTCAAACGCCGTAGGCACCGAGCAACTGGTAGTCCTTCGGTAGCCGGCCTAGAAAAAAGGCGCATCCGGATAGAAACCGGTCTCTATTGTGAAGCTTCGATTTCTGATAGGAATCCACGGCGGCCTTGACCACCAGCAGGTCGTAACCCCGTCCCATCCGACCGTCGTTCTTAGCCGCTAGCGTGGCCAGACTCTGATACAGCTCCTGATGCTTCTCGACACCCATTCCCAGGATCGCATAAACGGCGGTGGCCGAAGCGAACGGGTCGCTGTGACTGACCAGGCTGCGGAGTGTGTTAAAGGGGTCCATGGGACAGAGTTCCCGGGCCACCTCCTCCAGATCCCGGTTGACCTTTGAGTAGCGGCTCCGAATCGCCGCCTGATGAGTCAGCGCAGCGGCGTAAAGGGCTGCTTTTCGCTGTGGCGGAGGGTCTGCAGAGGCGAATCGTCGTCTACATAAATAGCTCAGCAGGAAAGCCCGGGCGGGACGTGTCCAATGGCCGGCACGAGCGTTGCAAACCGCGTTGATGCCGGCTAGAAGAAGCCCGTCCCAGTAAGCTTCGAGTCCCACTGCACTCAAAGCGTCGGCCGCCGCCTGCAAGGCGTCCGGAAGTGCGTCTCCAAAGAGAATCTCCTGTTCCAACGTGTGGTAGGCCGTCTCGTCCAATTCTCCACTCGCCGCAAGACGCCCCTCCTGGCCCCCGAATTGCGCAGCCGCTGTGGCCAATTCGCATTCACGGGGCCCGTAGGCCATGAGGTGGATGATCGCCGCCAGAATCCCCAAAGCGGAATCGCCTTCCAGTCTGGCCGCCAACTCGAGATACTGGGTCACGAACAGAAATCCCAGGCCCCCCTGGCCAGAATCGTAAAGCGACCTTTGCAGCAGCCGGCTGCCAAGTTGATCGGAATCCTGTTCCAGAAGACCCCGTGCCAGTCCAAATGCCGCTTCAAAACTCCCCGCGTCCAGCGCCTCTTCACAAGCCCTCCAGCGCTCATCCAATGATCCGCTGCCGGCCGCGGTGATGCCGGCCCAGGGCAGTGGGTGACGGCGACGCTCGTTAGCGGCGTGCCAGGCCTGCTGGACAAACGGCCACCATTCGCGATCTTGCGGGAAGAGCGGAGCGGCTTCAACCGCCGCACCCAGTCCGAACAGACTGTGGGGCGTATCTTCATCATAAAACGGCTGGTAGAGCCGCGGTCCCAGGTATTCAGCTGCCTGGCCCACGAACTCAGCGGGCTCGCCCCACTCTTTCTCAAGTTCCTTGAACTGTTTGGCAAAGGCTTTGACAGGCCGGCACCGAAACAGACTCTCAAGAACTTCACTCATCTTCGAACCCTTTCCCTGGCAAGGGGCGGCGAACTGCCCCACGACCGACCCTACGAAACCCGCGTCATGATAAAGGAAGGTCCGGCAAAGGAAAAGGGAACCCACCAGATTGTTCCTTTCTTCCAAACCGGAATTATTCATAGGATTCTGAAGCGAGGCGTCCAAAGCGCCGTCCCCGACAAGGCGTCGCGCTCGAGGCAGCGGAAGCTTGAGCGGCGGGCGGTCCAGCCGCCCATTCCCTCGCGCCGCAGTAATTCCCCGTCACTTACCGCCAGGAATAGACCGCGGCGCATCCCCCGTTTGCCCCCGAAAGCAGGCGTGTAGGCTGGCACCGACATTGCTCAAGGGTAGTAAGTAAAGGAGGGAATCATGTCATCTCGATTGATGATCCAAATAGTTATTTTCGTCCTGGCCACCAGCGCTCTTGCCGCGGGAGTGATTCCCGGACGTTGGGAGAAAGTGGAAAACTTGAGCCCAGGCACACCTGTTGTAGTCAGGCTCACGGCTGGAGACCGGGTCGCCGGCAGCTTTGAAGCGGTGTCCTCAGACACCGTCACCCTGGGCCGATATCAAGGCGGTGCGCTGCAGTTGGCCAAGGATGAGATCAAGGCCATTCTCGGCGTGGAGCGAGTAACTGACAACCGGCTCGATGGGACTCTCATCGGGCTGGGGATCGGGGCGGGCTCTTATCTTGGACTGCACGCAGTGCTGTGTTGCGCCCCCAGCGAGGCCCACGACGCCGGCGCCGCCCTATTCTTCGGCGGCATCGGCGCCCTGGTGGGCCTGCTCGCCGATCACAGCGTCAAAGGACCTGAGGTGTACTTTCGCGCCCGCTGAAGACCGCCACCCCCTTTCGGTAGGGCACTAGTACCTACTTGCAGAAATACGAGTATGTTTGCGGATGGGGCTTGCGAGGCAAGGTCGCGAAGCGAGGAGGAGGCGATGCGGTGGCATCGTTGACGATTCGCGACAAAGAGATTGCTCGCAACCCCCATCCGCCCTTTGGGTTGCGACGGGATGACGCCCATTTCTTTGTTGCGGCTCCTGGACGATACCGGTATCGACGGCGTCGCCGACGCCTCGAACTGGACGCCATCGCGCTCGCAACAAACACACTCGAATTTCTGCAAGCAGGTACTAGTCTTCTAGTTTTAACGAGGCTTCGCCTCAGACCGACGAGCGCTGTGCGGGAGCGTTTCAGAACACAGAGGGTGGAGGAGCGGCAAGCAACATTTCTCGACCGACTCCAAGAACAGAATCGGTTTGCCAGATTCCTGCACCCCTGCAGGGTGCCTGCCCGGGGCGGGCCCCAACCGGTGGTGTCGCTGACGCTCAACCACCGGCTATGATCCTGCCCCGCCTCCGGCGCGGCTGCCAGCCTCGTTGATAAGGGGTGGCGCCATGGAATGGTTGCGACACCGTCGTAAGCTTGTTGACTCTGTCGGAACACCATGCGTCAGCTTGGTGAGTCCGGAA
>JBHHYX010000457.1:0-4011 GCA_046757765.1 Acidobacteriota bacterium
CAGGCGCACAAGTTGATCGTCTTGTGAACTTCTTCTCGGACTAGGAATTCCCTAGCGAAACCCCAGTGGTCTAGTCGGCCCCACCGGAAAGGGCGTCCGACCAGATCAAGGCATCGGACCAGATGAGGGCATCGGACCAGATCAAAGCGTCGGACCAGATCAAAGCGTCCGACCAGATCAAAGCATCCGACCAGATCAAAGCGTCCGACCAGATCAGGGCATCCGACCAGATCAGGGCATCCGACCAGACAGGGCTTCCGGGGTCGAAGATGGGGTCGGCCCAGCTGTCGGAAGGACGAACGGTCCAGGAGACCTGGTCGCCCCAAAAGGCGCCCGGATCGACGTTGGCCAGGTCGCCATAGTAGATGTGATCCGCCACTGCGAAGGCGCCACCAGCCCAGACTTCCTCCCCCTCCATCGTCCAGTGGGCCGGAACGGGGTTGAGGAGTGATTGCCCTGAGACATCCATCTGCTCCGCCAACAGGACGGAGGTAAGAGTATTGAGCAAGCCATTTCCCTGTTCCAGCATGTGGGGACCAGTCAGCTTGACGGCAGTCAGCATCAAGAGGGTTTTGACCAGATCGGGGCTCAGGTCCGGATTGGCCTCCAACATAAGCGCCACCGTGCCCGTCACGAACGCCGTTGCCACACTGGAGCCGCTCAGCAGAATGTACCTATCTTCTACCTGAAGCTGGGGATATTTTCTTTGCAGCGCGCTGTCCCTGGCCAGAAGTGAGGGGATTCGGTTGGCGGGAGCGGAGAGATCCGGTTTGAACAACCCGTCGACGTAAGTGGGCCCCCGGGAGCCATAGGTGGTGGCGATATCGTCCCCGTGAGTCGCTGTTCCTTCGGTGTTGACCGCACCCACGGTAATGACGGCGGGACTGTTGCCGGGACTGGCGATCGCTCCCCAGATTTGCGGGTATCCGTCGGCCTTGCCCAGATTGCCGGCGGAAACCACAGTCACGATCCCCGCCTCTACCAGCTCGTCCACGGCCTGGCAAAGAGGATCGTCCAGATAGGATTCGATGGGCGGTCGTCCCAGAGAGAGGTTGGCGATGTCCACTTCGTAGGTGTCTTTGTTCTCAATCAGCCACTCGATGGCTTGAATGAGGTGGCTCACCAGCCCGGTACCATCGGTTCCGATGACCCCGATGTTGACGAATTCCACCTTGGGTGCCACTCCCCCGTAGCAACCGCTTGTCCCCTGGGCTCCGATGACTCCCGCGATGTGGGTCCCATGACCATACGGGTCCGCCGATGTTTGCGGGAAAACCGCCTCACCAGAAGTAAAGTCCACCGTCTCAACGATCCGACTCGAGCTCAAGTCCGAGTGGGGTTCAATCTGGGAGTCGAAGAGAGCGACCGTCACTTCCTCCCCCTGGTAACCCAGATCGCCGGCCTGATCGGCTCCCACCGTGGTCAGGAAGGAGTTGCATGAATCTTGCTCATGTTCCTCGCAATCGTTCGAGTCCGGATCACAGTCCGGGCCTCCGTTCCCGGAAGTGGGCCGTATTCTGGCGTCAAGGGTGAGGTACTCGATGGCCTGCGAACCCAAAAGCCGGTGGATTTGAGCGGCACTCAGAGCTCCCGCATAGGCTCCGATGAGAGCGAGCTGGCGATCGAGCGCGCCAACATGGAGCAAGGATCCCGAGTGAAAGGCTCCTCCCTCGACTCGAACGATCACGGGAATCGCGTAGTCGTATTGGGGATGGGAGAGGAGAAAGGAGATTTCCCGAGCCAGCAGGGCGGAGATCTTATGGGAAACGCCAACCCGCCGATTATTGTCTTTGGAGCCAGTGGAGTCCTCTGGCCCAAGACGCTGGAGGGGTTTACCGGCGTCGAGGCGTCCTTCCACCACTGGTGGACGGGCTGCCTCGAAGCCGGGCTGCCCCGAATTCGATTCCCCGGTTGCAGTCTCCTCCCGAGGTTGTTGTGGGGGCACCGGTTGGACGAGCCTTCGAATCTGCCGGTGAGCCGGTCCGACAAGTAAGGCAAAGGAGAGCAAGGCACCGATGATCAGTGTTCTGGATACCCCTTTTCGAGAACGCAGCCAAAGCATCATAATGACCAGAGGCAACACGACCCTCTCACCGAGATCCGGCATGATACGGTACGCCCGACAAACGTGGGACCGTTTGGCGCGCCCTAAAACATTTTCGTGTCCACACAGGAGGTGCTGATTCGCGTGTCTCGCCTGCTAGTGTACCTGCTGGGAGAGCCTTCGTGCAAGTGCGATGGATCATCGATTCGGGTGACTCGCCGCAAGACTTGGGCACTTCTCGCTTATCTGGCTTTGACAGATGAACCCACCAGCCGGGAAAGTCTGACCGCACTGCTGTGCCCGGAACTGGAGCACACCCGGGCTCGGGCCATCCTTCGCCAGAGCCTGTCTGAGCTGAAGAGGACGGTGGCAGGCAACTGGTTGACGGCGGACCGGAAGACGGTTGAACTGGATAGCGACAGTCTTTGGGTGGACGTTCGGGAATTCCGTCGGCTTCTCGACCAGGCCCGACAGCAGCGCAGCGCCGCCAACCTGGCGGCTGCTCTTCTCAGTTTCTCCCGGGCAGTGGACCTTTACAGGAGCGACTTTCTGGCGGGCTTTACACTTTCGGACAGCCAGGACTTCGACGACTGGCAGTTCGCGGAGACTGAATCGCTGCGCCGCGAACTGGCTCAGGCGTATGAGGAACTGGTGAAAGGTCATGCCCTGCTGGGCGAGTTCGATCGCTCGATCAACTATGCCCGCAAGTGGCTCCGACTCGACCCCCTGGCGGAACAGGTCCACCGGCATCTTATGCAATTGTACGCCTGGGCGGGCCAGCGCACCCCCGCCTTGCGCCAGTACGAGAAGTGCAGTGAGATCCTGAGCAAGGAACTGGACATCCGACCAGAGGAGAAGACGACTCGGCTGTACGAGAGCATCCTGGAGGGCCGGGCCTCGACCCCGGGCGCCTCCGATTCTCTGCCGAGGAGAGTCGAATCCGGGACACTTTTGGCCGAAGAGCTTCCTCTGCCGGTTCAGAAGGCAGAGCGGCGCGAAACAACCCGTCCGTCGCCGGCCCGCCACAATCTTGTCGAACCGGCCACTCCGCTGGTGGGGAGAGAGGCGGATCTCGTTGAAATCGCTTCCCGGCTGGAAGACGCTTCCTGCAGGCTTTTGTCTCTCGTCGGCGTCGGTGGAGTGGGCAAGACGCGGCTCGCCATTCGCGCTGCATTCAACACCCTGGAAGCTTTCTCAGATGGGGTCTGTTTTGTTTCCCTGGCGCCCATTCGCTCCACGGCATCCTTGTTGTCCACACTGGCCAGGCATCTGAAGCTCTCCTTTGAGAGCCAGGAGGAGCCCAAGGAACAGCTTCTTCAGTACTTGCGGGACAAGCGGATGCTTCTGGTGCTGGACAACTTTGATTACCTGTTGGAAGCGGCCGGACTGGTGGACGAGATCCTGGCTCGAGCCCGCTACATCAAGGTGATGGTCACGACTCGGGAACGGCTTTACCTGCAGAGCGAATGGCTTTTTGAAGTCAGGGGCTTGGAGTTCCCGGAGTCCAGGCGTCCGGAAAAAGTGGAAGCCTACAGCGCGGTCCGCCTGTTTCTACAATGCGCCGGTCGTGTCCGTAGAGATCGTCCCTTCTCCCGGGAAGAGGAATCTGAAGTCGTCCGGATCTGTCAACTGGTGGAGGGCATGCCGCTGGCAATCGAACTGGCGGCCGCCTGGTTGAGAGCTGTTTCCCCATCCGAGATTTCCAGTCAGATTCAGAACAACCTGGACTTCTTGTCGGGCTCCTGGCGCGATCTGCCGGAAAGACACCGCAGTGTGAGAGCGGCCTTCAATGGCTCCTGGGAACTGCTGTCGGAGGAAGAGCAGGTCGCTTTCAAACAGCTTTCCGTCTTTCGTGGGGGCTTTCGATTGGAGGCGGCGGAACGGGTCGCTGACACCTCCGTCGCCCTGCTCCTTCGCCTGATCGACAAATCTCTCCTTCAATCCCGACCCTCGACGCGCTTTGAGTT
>JBHHYX010000458.1:0-4006 GCA_046757765.1 Acidobacteriota bacterium
GCCCATCTGTCTTCAGAAACAATGTGTTACCGGGCTCACGGATTGCTTCGTTGCATTCCAACGAACCAAGGATAGTTTCACTTTGGAATCCGTTGAATCATTTTGGGTTCACCGTGAAACATCAATCGGGCCTACAGGGGGCGTCCGCTGTTGCTACCACGCTGCTACCAGAACACCCCGTACCAGGAGCATCCAGGAGCACCATGGGTTACTCGACATTATCGATTTCTTGTGCGGATAGGTCTTCTGCGGTCTGTTCAGGTGGGGGGTGGGGGTAATTCGTAATCAGCGGGCCGCGAATTCGACCCTGGCCGCCGGCTCCAGGAATTTCCCGCGGTTACGTCCTTCCAGACAGTCTTGCATCCCCTAATTGTAACCGGTACGGGCAGTCGGGCGAGTAGACACTCAATAGGCCCTCGGTGCAATTCCTCGCGCTTGACACCTCTCACGCCCTAGGGGATACTTAGGCCCTTCTCAGGAGAGGCAGGGATGGAACCGGGGTAGGCATAGTTCTTAACCCATCTCCGGCGCAATCTACGGCGCACCAGACACTCAGACGCCTTCTCGGGCGGAGCACGGCCCGGGAAGGCTTTTCAATTTTCAGGAGAGCGATCCCGTTTCTTACCAGCGTTCCAGTTCCCACGCAGGGGCGATAATGTTCCGTCGGGGATGGACACGGTGGGAGGATAGGCCTACCAGACGTCCAACGCTTGGATGGGTGCCGGATTCCGGATGGACAAGCGCAGACCTTGATCATCGTCCAAATCTCGCCGCCGGAAGGGGCCCAAGGCGGTGGAAAAAATGAAATCGGCGTGTCGGGACGTTCCAGCGCCACATGGCCCCGCCGTGGGAATTGTCTCTTCAAGGCTGTATTGGCCTGTTCTCTCCTTAATCCTGCTCCTTTTGACTGCCAACCTGGCGACCGCCCAAGAGTCGGGCAAGATTGTCAGTATCGTAGGAAAAGCTGAGGTCCTTCGGGCTGGGCAGTGGCAGCCAGCCGGTCTCCATCAGGACCTCCTTCCGGGGGATGTCGTCAGGCCGGGTCCGGGCAGCCGCGTGGCGATCCTCCTGGCCGACAAATCGATGATCAAGGTGAACGCCAACAGCACGCTCGAGCTAAAGCAGGTCGCCCCCGCTCCGGGAACCTCGGTCCCAGTGGCGGTCGGACTCCTCCAGACGATTCTCAACCTATTCAGCGGGGAGATCTGGGTCCGGAACCCGGGCGAGCCTCTCCAGATCAAGACGCCAGCCGCGACGGCCACCATCCGGGGGACTGAGTTGAACCTTTCCATCGGTCGCGCCGTGGAAACCCGTCTCGCCGTCCTGGAAGGCAGTGTGGAATTCCATAACCCCCAGGGGAGGGTCCTGGTTAACGCGGGGGAGCAGGCCACGGCGAGGGTGGGTGATGTCCCGCGGAAGGCCGTGCTCGTCAATCCGCTTGATGCAGTCCAATGGTCCTTCTACTACCCGGGGATCGTGAGCTTCCGGGATTATCCTCTGACGAACTTTGGTGCTGACCTTCTTTCTCAGAAGCTGGCCGAGGCCCAACGAAGCGTTCCGTCGACACCGGATGACCCGGAAGCGCGGGCCGAGCTGGGAGAGTTCCTGTTCGACCTCGGAATGCGGGCTCAGGCCCGGAAGGAGTTTGAAAAAGTCCTCGACATCGACCCCGACAATCCCATCGCTCACGCTGGCCTTGGGTGGGTCTACCTGGTTGAAGGCAAAGTCGAAGCAGCCTTGAGGGAATTCCGTAATGCCCGGTCCCGGACACTTTCGGTCCTCGTGGGGACATCCAATGCCCTGCATCGGCTCAATCGCTTCGAAGAGGCAGAGCGAGTCCTCATGGAGGCCAAGGGACGCTTTCCTTCCTCGCCCCAACCCCGGACCCAGGCGGCGCTCCTCTATTTGATTCAAGGCCGCGTTGCCGAGGCGCAGTTCGAGCTTGAGGAGGCCCTGTCCCTCGATCCCAGCAATGCCTTAGCCTATGGGCTGCTGTCAAACATCTATCTGGTCCAGAATAAGAAAGATTTGGCCCTTGAGGCAGCAGAACAAGCTGTCGCGGCCAATCCGTCTTCGCCGTCGGCATACCTCGACCTGAGCCTGGTGAAACAAGCCGAGTTCCGGATTGAGGAAGCCCTCGAGGCGGCCAGGAAGGCGGTGGAGCTGGATCCGGAGGACCCCCAGGCCCTGATCCAGGAAAGTCGCCTCCTCTTCGGTATGGGCCGGCTCTCAGAAGCCTTCGAGGTGGCCGAGCAGGCTCGGCGAAGGGCGCCACAGGATTCGCTCGTCAATAGCACGTGGGGCTTCCTCGTGTTGGCCCAGTGGAATATCCGTGAAGCGACCGCGGCGTTCGATCATGCCATCGAGGCCGATTCCACCCTGGGAGAGCCTCATCTGGGTCGGGGCCTGGCCCTTTTCCGGAAAGGGAAGACTAAAGAGGCGCTCCAGGAGATGTGGATGGCGACCCTCTTGGAGCCCCAGGTTTCCTTGCTTCACAGTTACCTCGGCAAGGCGCTCTACGATGGGAAACTCGATGAACTGGCAGAGAGGCAATTTGCCGTCGCCAAAAAGCTCGATCCGCGAGATCCCACGCCCTGGTTCTATAATGCAATTCTCGAACAAAGTGTGAATCGGCCGGTGGAGGCATTACATGACGTGCAGAAATCCATCGAGTTAAACGATAATCGGGCAGTCTACCGGTCGCGGCTGTTGCTCGACGAAGATCTCGCCGCACGGGCCGTGACCCTTGGGCGAATTTACGATGAGCTGGGCTTTCGGCAACGTTCGCTGGTCGAAGGCTGGAAATCGCTCAATGTTGACCCGAGTAACTATTCTGCGCACCGGTTCCTGTCGGATTCCTATTCCGTGCTGCCCCGTCACGAGATTGCCAGGGTGAGCGAACTCCTTCAATCCCAACTGCTTCAGCCCATTAATATGACTCCAGTACAGCCGCAACTGGCCCAGAGCAAGCTGCTCATATTGGACGGTGCGGGTCCGGCAAAACCCTCCTTAAACGAGTTTCAGCCACTCTTTTTCCAGGATCGATTTGCGCTCTTGGCGTCAGGCGTCGTCGGGGAAAATGACACCTTTGGCGATGAACTCGTCCCGTACGCCGTGTGGGGGTCAGGAAAGGTATCGTACAGCCTAGGCCAGTTTCACTATCAGACCGATGGATTCCGGGAAAACAACGATCTGACAGAGGACATATACAACGCGTTTGTCCAGGTCGGCCTGTCGTACAACACAAGCGTGCAGACCGAATTTCGATACAACGACACCAAAAAAGGGGATCGAGATCTCCGCTTCTTCCCCGATGATTTCTCGCCGAACCAACGCAGGGAGCGAGAAACCCAGTCCGTACGACTTGGTTTTCATCACGACTTTTCACCACAGTCTGATGTCATCGCCTCTGTCATCTACAGCGATGTGGAAGATAAATTCCAAGACCGACAACCTATTTCTCCTCCGTCCGGTGCCGCTCCTCCACCCGGTCCCCCTGCGCCTGGTCCTCCGCCGCCCGGACCACCTCCCTCTGGTCCGCCTCCCGTTAAACCCGAACTCGAACTGGATTTCGACTTGGACAGAGATGGTTATAGCGCTGAAATTCAGCACCTGTTCCGGTCGAAATGGGTGAACGTTGTGACCGGTGTGGGGCATCTGGACAGTCATCGCAAGGAAGTGCGGCGCAGCAAGATCCTCGGGGCCGTTACGATTGAGACAGACGAAAGCGACATCTTTCATACAAACATGTATGTGTATACTCATATCAATTATTTTGAAGATGTCACGGTGACGCTTGGGGGTAGCGTCGACTTTTTCGACGCTGACATTTTGGATCGCGACCAACTTAACCCGAAGTTTGGGCTGACTTGGAACCCATTTTCTGAGACTACGGTACGCGCCACGGTGTTCAGGGTATTGAAACGAAATCTGATTTCGGACCAAACCATAGAGCCGACGCAAGTGGCTGGCTTCAATCAGTTCTTTGACGACGCTGAGGGGACAG
>JBHHYX010000459.1:0-4006 GCA_046757765.1 Acidobacteriota bacterium
CCGCGGGTCAGGGACCGGAAGCGCCAGACCGCTCACTTCCATGCCGGCGCGAAACCGATGCTTCTCATGCGCGGCCTTTCCGACGGCGATCACGAATTTACTGGGTTCATCCCCGATTGTTCCGTCCACGCGAAGCACATACCCGTGGTAGCCGTGGTGGCGTTCATCGAACGACCGCATGAGGCGGATTCGCGGCTGAACGGCGACAACACGGCCCGACCACGCGACTTTCTCCATGTCGACCTCCTCCCTCGCCATCACTCTTTCCTCGATTCATCCAGCCTCGAGAAACTCCAGGAAATACGGGTCCTTGATTTCCTCCTCCGGTGTAACGATGTCTTCACGCAGCGCCTTCTCGCCTTTCTTCAGCATGGCGGCCTTGTTCTTCGACACGGCTGTCCGTTGGTAGAATTGAGAGTTGATCTGCCGGTCGAGTTGCCGGACCGACCAGACGGACCAAGCGGAGCCTACATCCCGCCAAATCGGATGTGAAGACAGGGGCGACGGGATTACGCTCGATTTTGATGTCCGGGTCTCGAAGGGTCATCCGGGCGACTCTCTGTCCAGGCACGCCAATAGCTCCAAGCAACTCATGATGGCTGCGACGGCCACGCCAACGTGCATGGCCTGGCCACCCGGATGCTCATCTCGGTTGCGGAAGCTGTGGATTGCATTGATAAGGACGTAGGTGTCTTTGGTCGCATACCTGGCCCTGGACTCGAATCTTATCCTGCTACCCGTTAGAAGCTGCAGAATTCCGCACTGGAGCCCTCGGTCTCGAGGTACGGTGTTCCCCCCTTTTTCCTTGAGGCGTTGAACGATTCTCCCGTAGGGGTCAAGCTGATCCCAATAGTCAAGAATCTCCTCTGGAATGACTTTGAATGCCCCGAACTCACGTTGCCAGATCAGGTCCAGCGCTCCTTCCTCGATGCTTGTCAGATTATTCAGGCAGTCGTCGGGAAATTCAGGAATATCCTCGATGGCTCGGGCCAGTAATATATCCCCCGGCAAAGCCGGGGGCTTTAGGCTGGTGAGCCGCTCAAAGCGGACTTGACGCGGCCGCTTGCGCGGCTGCTTGCGCCACCTGAGGGTGGCTACCCTTTGAACAATCCCAACTGATCGAGACGGCGCTCCTCGGCCTCCTGTTGACGGATGTACTCCCGGATCGCCTTCTCGTCCCGACCCACCGTCGACACAAAGTAACCTCGCGCCCAGCGGAACTGGATGACCTGCTGGCTAGTCGCGTCGGCTCCCGAGCGCGGCATGCACTGCTGGAAGAGGTGGCTCGAGGCGCCTACCGGCTGGCTCCATTCAACGGGGAAGACGTAGATTGCTCACTCAAGGTGATGCGGCGTTATGCCGATCTCAGCATCGGGATTGCCGACGCCTCCCTCGTTGTTCTGGCCAAACGCCACGCCACCAATGTGATCCTCACCCTCGACGAGCGGCATTTCCGAGCGCTGCAAGGTCCCGGCGGCGTGCCGTTCCGTCTGCTCCCAGCCGACGCTTAGGGTTTGCGCAAGAACAAATTCGCAGAGTTGGTGCTCAGATTTACACCAGATTTGGCCGATCGCAATCGCTCTGCCACACCAAGGGCGCGTTGCCTGGGCTCGCAATCGGGATCGGGATCGCTATCGGGGTCGTTATCGATGATCGACAGTAATGCCCATTGCTCCCCGCCCATTGCAATCGATTGCGATTGCGCACCCGATTCCGATGCAGATGGAGACCTGACCCCACCACACCGCTCGCTTGCCGCTCTGAAGGCCAACCTCGTTTTAAAAGGGCCCGAGGCCACCCAAGTCTGACCTCTGCCGGGAGTGGACGGGGGGCCCTCCTCTTTGGCATGGCGGATTGCTTTCAAACGCAGTCTTGGTTATCGTGGGGTTCGCTTCGCCGCCAATAATGGCACTCGACCCCCATTCTTCGAGGTGAATTTGAAATGCCTGATTTCTACTCCAAGCGACCGTCGCGCCGGGTTGCCGCAGCCGTGCTGATTGCGCCCCTGCTGGTGCTGGTATCGAGCCTCTTCGGACTGGCCCAGGACCTGGCCGATTTCGAAAAGCGAATCACAGTGGAGGTCCTGGATAACGGCTGGACCTTCATCATTCTGGAAAGACCGGTGGCCCCGGTTTTCTCGTTTTCAACCGTCGTCGACGTGGGCTCGACCCAGGAAGTCCCGGGTATCACCGGTCTGGCTCACATGTTCGAGCACATGGCCTTCAAGGGAACTCCCAACATTGGCACTTCCAACTATCAGGCCGAGAAGAAGGCTCTCGAGGAGCTGGAGGCAGCCTACCAGTCCTATCAGACGGAGCGGATGAAATCCCACTCCGATCCCGAGAAGGTCAAAGAGCTCGAGGCTCGTTACCGGGAGAAACAGGAAGACGCGGCCAGGTTCGTTGTGACCGACGAGTTCGGTGACATCATCAGCCGCGAAGGAGGCGTCGGCCTGAACGCCGGAACCAATACCGACAGCACTGTTTACTTCTATTCCCTTCCCTCCAACAAAACAGAGCTTTTCTGTTACCTGGAGTCCGAGCGTTTTGCCTTTCCGGTGTTTCGCGAGTTCTACAAGGAGCGGGACGTGGTCCAGGAAGAGAGGCGTCTGAGGACCGAGAGTCAACCCATCGGACGTTTGATCGAGCAGCTGCAAATGTCGGCTTTTACCTCTCACCCCTACCATCAGCCGGTCGTCGGCTACATGAGCGACCTGCAGTCGTTCACCATCACTGACGCCAAGGAATTTTACCGAAGCTACTACGTCCCGGCCAACATCGTCACGGCCGTCGTGGGAGATGTCGACCCTTCCCGGCTGATCCCGTTGCTGAAGAAGTACTTCGGACGCATGGAGGTGGGACGGAAGCCGCCTCCACTACGGACAATCGAGCCCCCTCAGATTGTCGAAAGGATGATCACGTTAAAGGACCCCTCTCAGCCCGTTTACGCCGAGGGGTACCACAAACCGGGAGCGACAGACGCAGACCAGCCGGTCTACGACGTCATCGACGACATTCTCTCGACCGGCAGGACGTCGCGACTCTATCGCGCCATGGTGCGAGACAAGAAAATCGCCGTCAACGTCGGTTCCTTCTCACCTTTTCCGGGTGGAAAATACCCCAACCTGTGGCTGGCTTTCGCCATTCCGACCCGCGGTGAAAGCAATGAGACAGTGGCTGATGCCCTGCATGAGGAGATCAACCGTCTCAAGAACGAGGCCGTCACGGACGAGGAACTGAAGAAAGCCAAGACCCGAGCCCGCGCCAACCTGGTTCGGTCGCTGGGGAGCAATCAGGGTCTGGCCAACCAGTTGGCCAGTTACCAGACTCGCTTTGGCGATTGGCGCGAGCTGTTCCGCTACATCGAACGGCTCGAGAAGGTCACCAGGGAAGATGTCCGCCGCGTCGCTAACGAGACCTTCAAGGCTTCCAACCGTACGGTGGCCAGGATCGTGACCGAAAAACCGGGCTCCAAGACCGCTTCGAAATAGGGAGATTGAGATGAAAACAAGATCGTTGAAAGCCATTTTTGCGAGCGTTCTGCTGGCATTGGCAGCCCTCGCCCCCGCTCAGGTCAAGAAAGTCGACGAGATCTCCTATCCCAAACTTCATGAGTTCGAGGTCCCTGAAGCGAAGCGCGTTGTGCTGGACAACGGCATGGTCGTCATGTTGATCGAAGATCACGAGTTACCCTTGGTGTCGGTGGTGGCTCGAGTTCGCACCGGATCACGGCTGGAGCCGGCTGACAGGATCGGCCTGGCCTCGCTGACCGGCAGCGTGATGCGGACTGGAGGCACCACCAAGATATCAGGCGATCAGCTGGACGACTTTCTGGAGAGCCGAGCCGCCAACATCTCGACTTCCATCGGAGAGAGCTTCGGTTCGGCTTCGATGAATTGCCTCAAACAGGACTTCGCGGATGTTCTTCCGGTCTTCGCCGACATCCTTCGCAACCCCGCCTTCGAAGAGGACAAGATCAAGATCGCCAAGAATCAGGTCGTGGCCGG
>JBHHYX010000460.1:0-3986 GCA_046757765.1 Acidobacteriota bacterium
ATGACTCTCGTCTCCTCTCCGCGGCCGCGCCTGACTTGTCCAGTCTCGGTTGCGCTGCGGCGTAGAATTCTTTCGAGTACTATACTCGGAAGGAGATTCAATGCCCGCTATTTGCCAAACCGGAGAACCACCGGCACGGGGCCGGTGGGGTTGGGAATCCAGGCTAGGACACCACTCGTTGGTCTGAGGGTGAGCCTCGCTAAAAAGAACGAGAACTTTCGATACCCACTGAGCCGTAACGCGCTAAACACATACGGGGCGCCAACCCCGGGGCTGGTTGAGAGGATGAGGCACTACACACCTACCCCGGTCGAGGTTGGGGCCTCCGCGGCCTCGGTCCTTCCCCGGCCGGGGTCAATGCTTCAGGAAGGAACTGAACCGATCCTCTTCTTGAAGAGGGTGATCGAGCAGACTGGCTTTTCGAAGGCTCGCCTGGCCGAACTTTGCCGTGATCTGGTCGATGGCGGCGTTGAGTCGAGAATCGGCTGAAGCCTGTTTCCCGAACAAGTCCTCTCTTCCCTGCCTGCAACTTTCAAAGCGGCTCAGGCACACGCCCAGCAATCGCACTTCCCGCTGCAACGGAAGGAACCTGTCCAACAGCTTACAGGCAACCCCGTAGACAGACCGGGCGTCATTGGTGGCCTGAGGCAGGCTCGACTGGCGAGTGAAGGTCGTGAAATCGGCGTAGCGCAGCTTGAGTGTCACCCTGGCCGCGGCCACCTCATGGCGCCGCGACCGCCGCGTGACTTCCTCGCTCAAAGCGAGCAGAGTCTTCCTCACCCGTTCCAGATCGGCGGTGTCTTCCAGGAAAGTGGTTTCATGGCTCAAGGATTTGAACTCACGTGACGAGTGGACCGGCCGCTCATCCACGCCGTGGGAGAGTGTCCAGAGGTGTTCCCCCTGCCGGCCCATGCGTTCAATCCAGAACTGCAGTGGCCGCGCCGCCACGTCTCCAATACTCCTGACTCCCAGCCGGTGAAGACGCCGCTCGGTCTTGCGACCCACACCCCAGATCCTGCCCACGGGAAGATCTTTAAGGAAAGCCGTCTCGGTGCCCGGCGCGACTTCCAGCAGTCCGTCCGGCTTGTTCAGATCGCTGGCAATTTTGGCTAGAAACTTGTTGGGCGCGATCCCGATGGAACAGGTCAGCTGTTGTTCCACCCGGACGACTTTTTTGATGTGCGAGGCGACCGCCCCGGGCCTGCCAAGAAGGCGCTCGGAGCCGGTCAAGTCGAGAAAGGCCTCATCGATACTGATCGGTTCCACCCGATCGGAGTAGCGCCGGAGGATTTCCATGATCGCCTTGGAAACTCGAGCATAGAGTGCTCCGTCAGGTCGCAGGTAAATCGCATGCGGGCAGAGTCGATAGGCACGACTGATGGGGAGGGCCGAGTGAATCCCGAACTTGCGGGCCTGGTAAGAGCAAGCCGCCACCACGCCGCGCCCTTTGCCGCCCCGCGGGTCAGCGCCGACGATGACTGGCTTCCCCTTGAATTCAGGCTGTTCACGCTGTTCCACGGAGGCAAAAAAAGCGTCCATGTCGACATGCATGATGACTCGCGCTGCCATTGATGCTCCGACCCGGGGATCCAACATGACCCGGACTTCCCACACTCACTCTATCACGCCCGCGGACGTGCCCCTCTCCACTCCGTTCAGTTAGCTGCTTACGGCAGAATTCTAAGAATTTTGCTCTCAGATGGGTTGCATTGTCGACGTGCGACCCTTGCCTTTTCCCGTTGTCAGAGCCTGGCAACTGGAAGCAGCTGAAGCACTACAACATTTCATGCAACGCTGTAAACTGAACCGAAGCGTCAGCGCCCGGCCAAATCCGGATGGCCACTCACTTACGTTCGTGGTTCAGTGACTTGGCGGAAAAATTGCTCAACCTGGCTGCTGAGGTTCAAAGCTCTCTGGTTAGCTGCTTAGGAGCCGGGCACTCTTTTCGGAGGTCCGTCCGTAGAGCCAGCTCAACTCCCGCAGACGGCTGCTCATCTCCTGGTTCAGTTGGTTGGAGGTGAAGCGCCAACGCCAGTTTCCGCCGGCCCGACCCGGCAAGTTCATCCGAGCCTCACTGCCCAAGCCGAGAACGTCTTGAAGGGGAATCATGGCAATCATGGCAACGGAGGACATCACCGAACGGATGAAGTCCCAATGGATCTGGCGGCCGTCAGTGTCCAGATACCTTCGCGCAAACGCCCTTTCCTCTTCGATCTGTTGAGCTGTTCGAGTACTGTCCCCGTTCCCTCCGCCGGCCCACCATCCCACCGTCGTGTCGTTGTCGTGAGTGCCCGTGTAGATCACCAGATCACGACTGTGGTTGTGAGGAATGAAGTCGGAGGCCTGAGGGTCGGTGCCGAAGGCAAACTGCAGAACGCCCATCCCTGGAAACCCGAACCGCCTGCGCAACTCTTCCACCTCGGGGGTGATCCAACCGAGATTCTCGGCGATGATGGGTAGGATTCCCAAGTCCCTCCGCACCGCCTCAAACAAGGCCGTCCCCGGGCCTTTTACCCAACGACCGTGAACCGCCGTCGTCTCTGCGGCCGGCACTTCCCAGTAAGCCTCAAAGCCCCTGAAATGATCCACTCGTATCAGGTCGACCATGGAAAACACCAGGCGAAACCTTTCGATCCACCACTCGTAGCCGGACTCCGCCAGGACATCCCAGCGATAGAGTGGGTTGCCCCAGAGCTGACCGGTGGCGCTGAAGTAGTCGGGAGGCACACCGGCAACAGCAAGGGGTTGGCCTTCGGCGTCAAGTTGAAAAAGTTCCCGATGCGCCCACACCTCGGCACTGTCATGGGCGACGAAGATCGGAACGTCCCCCATGATGCTCAGTCCCTTGTCGTTACAGTACTTTTTCAGTGAATGCCACTGTTTGAAGAAGAGGAGTTGCCAGAACTTGCGCATCTGGACACTATCCACCAGTTTTTCACGCCACTGCCGCACCGCTTCGCCCTGGCGCCGGGAGATCGACACCTCCCAGCGGGTCCACTCCACTCCACCCTGTTCATCGTCTATGGCTCGATACAGGCTGTAGTCTTCCAGCCAGAAGTGGTTTTGAGAGCAGAAGGCCTGAAACTCATCCCAGTCGGCGGAACCGGCCGACACCTTGAAGTTCTGGTAGGCCCGGTTCAGAAGTGGGAGCTTGAAGTCGATCACCCCGCCATAGTCCACTTCCTTCTCCGAAAACGCGGGGGCCGACTCAAGGTCCGTCCGGGAAAGGAGGCCTTCGTCCACCAGCTTCTCCAGGCTGACAAGCAAAGGGTTGCCGGCGAAAGCGGAGAAGGATTGGTAAGGAGAGTCTCCGAAACCCGTGGGTCCCAGAGGCAGAACCTGCCAGATTCTCTGGCCGGCCTGGAGCAAAAAGTCCGCGAAACGGTACGCCTCGGTCCCCAAATCTCCGACGCCGAACCCCCCAGGCAATGAGGTCGGATGCAGGAGAATGCCGCTTGACCTTGGAAAATCCACGGCAGGATTGTACCTTGAGTGGCTGAACAATTACGGTGCCACGCAAGCCGTCGCCAAACAGGCGAACCCTGGATTGGGCTCGGTATCGGAATCGGGATCGGTGTTGTGGTCGCTATCGGTGATCGTCATCATGCCCATTGCTCGCCGGCATTGCAATCGATTGCGATAGCAATTGCGAAACCCGATTCCGATGGAGACTCGGCCAACCCACCCGCTCGCCGCTCCGGGCCAACCTCGTTAGAGGTCGCCGGCCACGTCGTACAGTCGAGACTCTGTCGAACCCCCTCCCAGGCCCGGAGGGCCGGCCCAAAATCCCCCCGGAGGCCGCGAGAAGACATACCGGCCTCTTTCGTTGTAGACCGATTAGAATGAGGATCCCTTTGGCTTTCGCCGCTCCTTCGTCCCGAATTTCCCTAACCCGCATTTCTCACGCCCAATCTACTACGGCGGCGGATATTGCCCGCGTCTACTGCGTTGCGCTCCGTCGGGCTCCTCGACGTACTGTCCAGTGC
>JBHHYX010000461.1:0-3983 GCA_046757765.1 Acidobacteriota bacterium
CGTCTCGAGTGCGCACCACTTCGGTGACCCCGCTGCCATCCTCGCGGTGAAAGATAATGGCGGGGCTATCCGCCGCGCCGGTGATATCACTCCCTGAGGTGACGAAGGGAGCGGCAAGCAGTATCGGAAGGGCTGCCGCCGTGGCGTATCGATTCCTCAAGTCGCGGGCGAAAAAAAAGAAGATCAAGGGCAGCGATGCCAGCAGCATGACAGGGAGAGCCAGGGTCCGGGCCAGCCCGAGTTCAGGTAGCAGCCAGTAGGGAACAAGCAGGGCGCCTGTCGCGCTGCCGGCGGCATGAAGGGCGCTGAGCCGCGAAGCGGCACGACCGGAATCGCGGAACCGGTCCCGCTGCAACGCCAGGAGGCTGATCAAGGCTGCACCGTGGCAGAAAGCCGAGGGTGCCACCAGCAGGAAGACGGCAAGAGCTGTAGCCAGCAGATACCCGGCGAAGCTGTTCCCCGGAGGGAGAAGCTGCAGGGAAAAGATGGCAGGTCTCGCTCCCGCCCATACCACCACGAGGCTGGCCAGGGCGCCGCCGGAGACGCTGAGAGCCAGGATCGTGGGGTGGCTGCTTCCGTGTCTGGTGAAATAGACGGCCACGCCGGCGCCCAGAGCCATTGCCAGGATGATCACAGCCAGGGTTGTCCCCGTCACGTAGGGCGTGGGATCAAGCGTCAACCAGAGCAGTTTCAGCCATCCCATTTCCGAGGTGAACAAGGCAATTCCCAGAAGGACGGCGAGAAGATTGAGAAGCGAGTTGCC
Organism: Acidobacteriota bacterium; assembly: GCA_046757765.1. GTDB lineage: Bacteria > Acidobacteriota > UBA6911 > RPQK01 > JBHHYX01 > JBHHYX01. The sequence continues at coordinate 764 of JBHHYX010000461.1, forward strand.
CTTCTGGAGAGGGCGGTTTTCTTTCCCCGGAGGAACTCCAGGTAAACCGATTTTTTTTTGTAAAGTTGCCGCCATTGCTGCTATGGCGAGATAACAGATGCCCAGGATTTGCAGGGAGCTGTAGGTGCCGGTGGCCGGGAGCAGGAAAACAGCGCCGGCCCAGGCCCCAATCGCTGCACCGATCGTGCCCGTGGCGTAAAGAAGACTCAGGCCGAAGGCGGCGGACCGGGGCGGACCGGCGCCGGCAGAGTCTTGGCAGCGGGAGATCAAGGGAAAGGCCGCCCCGGAAAGAGCGGCGCTGGGGAGCAGGACCGTCGCGGCTGTCAGAAAACGAACCCCAAACACCATGTTTCCATCGAGACCGCTGCTGAGGAGGACGAAAGCGACGTCAGCCCCCTTCAGAAACTGGGGCAAGAAAAATGCTGTGAGACCCAGCAACACTTCGTTGCCTGCGAAGAGCAGCAGTGGAGAATAGGATCGCGGGGCTCGATCCACCAGGAAGGCGCCCAGGGCCAAACCCGCCACGTAAAGAGCCACCACGGTGGCTGCGGCCGGCAAGTCGTGCCCGAAGGAGAGCCCGGCAGCCTTGATCAGCGAAACTTCCAGCGCCAGACCGGCCATGCTGTGGACGCCGAAAAGAAAAAGAGGAACCCTGGAGATCGAGGAGACCGTGTTCTGCTCCAGGCGCCGCCGGTGTTTTGGCATGATCATCTCGAGAATCGATACCTGAAGCCGATGCGCACGTCCCTTCCCACACCGGGCATCCCGAAGGTCGGGGATAGGTACTTCTTATCCGTGAAATTGTCTACTCCGAAGCTGATGGTGAGACTTGGTGCGGGAGGCGGCACCCAACTCAGGTGAAAATCATGGAGGGTATACCCGGCGAAGGAATCCTCTCCACGCGAGAGGCCGTAATAGATGCGGGTGCTCAGCCCCACCGTGGTCCCCAGAAACGACTCCTTCCAATCCAAGCCCATGACTAACTTTTCAGGCAGAACGCTTTGCAGGGTCTCCCCGGTCCTGTCGTCGTTGCCGCGGCTGTTGGAGTAGGCGGCATGCCAGGTCCACTGGGGAAGAAAGTCCCAATCCATGGAGGCTTCCACACCTTCCAGCGTGGCATCCGCGACGTTGCCGGCCTGCCATTTCTGAACCAGCAGCCCTCCCGGGGGCGGAAAAGGGGTTTGGGAAGCCACCCGGAAATTAATAAAGTTATCCACCTGGGCGCGCCAGTAGTCGGCACGGAGTGAGAGAGTCTTCCGCCGGTAGCGGAGTCCCACCTCCTCGTTGCGACTTTTCTCCGGTTTCAAATCCGGGTTGGGGATGAAAACCGCCTGGAAGATACGATCTTCGGGCAGAGGAAAGGCAAAGTGCGCCCCTCCGATGAAGAGTTCCTGAAAACGAGGCGCCCGGAATCCTTCCGCATAGTTCCCTTCAACGAGCAGCCCGTCAATGATTTCGTAGGTACCTCCCAGTTTGGGATTGAAACTGCTGTCGCTGGAAGAGACTTGATCGGGATCATCGGGGTTGTTACCCCAGAAGTCCAAGCGAAAACCCGGAACAAGAGTCAATCGACCGCTCAAGAGAGAGATTTCATCTTGCAGGTAGACTCCGGTCTGGCTTTGATCGCCGTTGGGAAAAAACAGGTTGTTGGACTCATTACGGCGTGAATTTTGATCATCCCGGAAAAACTCCACGCCGTAAGTCAGGTGCTGCTCCTCTCCGATGGGCACGGTGTTGCTCACATCAAAGCCCCAGCTTAGGAAGTCGGTGTCGTCCAGACGGCGGTCCGAGAATCGACGCTCTCCCAGGCTCATATCTGAGACGTAAAAGGAAGTGCGAACCGAGCGATGCCACCATTTCTCTCCATAATGCTGATGCTGCAAGCTGTATGTGTGAAGGGTCGTGGTGCGGTCCACAAGACTCCGATCGTCGGTAGTGTCGCCTGCCAAGTTCGTCGAAGTGGGGCCGTTCTCTCTGAAGGAATCAAAGGAAAATCGGAAGATATCGTTTCGGCCCGCCGGGACGATCAGATGAGCAGTGACATCGTCGATGTCCTCGTCTGAGAATTTCAGATTTCCCTGGGGCCCTCCTACGTCAACGGTCCCGTTGTTCTGGCGTGCCGTGTAGCCCAGCGACCACTGCACACCGCCGGGAGCGGCGCCGTAGAGTTTGGAGTTGGCGACCCACTCGTTGTAGGCGCTGGAGTAAGAGGAGCCAATACTCCCTCCCCAGGTCCGGCCCGCGTCCAGCAGGTCCGCCGGATCCCGGCTGGTGATGGAAATGACACCTCCTAAAGCGCCCGACCCGTATAGGGCGGATCCCGGTCCGCGGACCACCTCGATCCGTTCGATGTCGGCAGGATCGAGAAAGAGAGAGCCCTTGTGGGCGGAAGTGAATTGCGAAATGCGGGCTCCGTCACGCAACACCAAAACACGCTCGCTATCGAATCCCCGGATGTTGGGCTGTTGTCCGAGGCGTCGCGTGGTTCCCGTCATCTCAATTCCCGGCTGGTAACGGAGAACATCGTCCAGGCTGCGGGCCTGGTTTTGCTCCAGGACCTGCCTCGAGATGATGTTGACCTCTCCGGGTGTCCGAAAGGTGTCCCGCGCCGAACCGGTGGCCGAGACGGTCACCTCCTGGGTGGGCGCTTTCAGCTTCAGAGTTATGCTGCGGAAAGCCGCCTCTCCAGCCCCGAGGGTTAGTTGCCGGTTGTTGATTTCAAATCCTGATGTTGCTGCACTGAGCCGATACTCGCCGGCACTCAACCTCTGGAAATGGAAACGACCCCGGGAATTGGTTGTGGTGGCTTGAATTGAACCCCGGTTTATGTCCAGCAGCTTGATGGCTGCTCCCGGTACAGGCAACCCTGCAGGATCCAGGAGACGCCCCGAGAGTGTGGCCTCTCTACTCTGGGTACCAATAGCCAGAAGGTGAGCTGCGGCCCCGGAGAGGGTCAGGATCAGGGTCAGGGTCAGAACCCCGGACGCTTCCCTAAAGCGATTGCCTGGATTCGAACCTGTCATTTCTTTTGTAAACCTTGTAAACATGGTCACTGTCCTCCTTGTGTCTGGTTGTGGGATGGCCAAACCTTGGGCATCAGGGGAACAAGCGTCTTGACGCTCCCCCTCCGACGGTTCTGCATCACCATGCGCGGCAGAGCGGAGAAGTAACGCTAATACAGGAGTTAACGACAGCGCGGTTGACTTGGGAAAGGCATTCC
>JBHHYX010000462.1:0-3977 GCA_046757765.1 Acidobacteriota bacterium
GCCGTTCGGCAGCGTTCCCGCCGGCAGCCCATTGATGCTGGTGTAGACCGGCAATTTGATGCCATGCAGATACTGATAGCCGGCCGAGACAAACAGGTCATTGCCGATCTGATGCTCGAGTTGCAGGCTGGCCTGCTGGGCATAGGCATGGGGGAAGTCCCGTTGCGCGTAGCCCAAGGGAAACTGAAGCAGGGGCGAGGCGGGTCCGGGATAGACCCCGTTTTGCGCAAAGTTGGCGAAGGCGGGCCCGGCGGTAAACGGACCCGGAATCGTCCCTACCGCTCCCGAGTCGCCAAAGCCAATCAGTTCGTTAGTCGGGTCGGCAAACTGGGCCAGCAACGGCTGGTTCATGAAGGTGAACTCGGAGGCCCCGATCCAGCTCACCAGGATGTCGCTGTAGACGAAGGGAGCGGTGAAAAGCCCGTAGCCGGCCCGCAAGACGCCCTTTCCCTGGTTGAAAGCATAGGCAAGGCTCAGCCGCGGCTGGACATTGTTGGTATCGGTGGGATGGAATCGGCCTTGGATCTTCAGCTCAGAACCGCTCGGGAAAACGTCCACGTCGTAGCGGAGACCGAAGCTCAGGGTGAAGTTGGGCCGGATCCTCCACTGATCCTGAACGTAGAGCCCGAAGAGTTCGTGGTTGTAATCCAGCTTAGTGCTCTCTTCAAAAACGTCCTGGGACGGCCCCGCAAACAACCCGGCCTGGAAATTGGGGTCGCGGGGAGGAATCTGCTGGCCAAAAAAGGATCGCGGTTCCAAGAACAGAAAGACCACCGCCGTCGGCTGTACAAAAGGAGGCGCGCCGAAGAAACTGTCCGGCGTAAAGATCCCGAACCCCGGAGAAAACAAAGGCACTTGAGTCTTGGTGGAAATCTCATGGAACTCGCCGCCAAACTTCAAGGAATGGTTGCCACGAATGTAGGTGATATTCTCAGCAATCTGCCAGCGTTGCTCGCGATAGAAGCGAACACTGCCGACAAAGCCGCCTCCCGCCAGAAGATTGGGGATGGAAATGGCCGGCTCCAGCCCGGCCCCCACAGGCTCCAGATTGAAGGTGCGCCGGCCATACTGGGTCGTCGTATCCAGCGTCAAGTTGGGGGAGGCAACATGGACTATGCTGCCGGAGACAGTCTGGTCGCGGGTGGGATTGTCCCGGAAAGCGGAGGGTAGGCCCTCGCCCGGCGGGGCGCCGCGCACATTCTTTTTCCGAACGTCATTGAAGAGGTAGCGCGCATTGAGGAAGGTCGAGTCGCTGACGGAGTGATCGAGGCGGGCAATGCCCTTGTCGTAGTTTTGAATCTTCAGAATGGAAGACAAGTCTTCCGGGGACAACCCCAGGAATTGCTTGACCGCGTTGATGCCGGCAATGCTCTGCAGAATGAAGCCGGAATAGACGGGGGATTCATCCCGGCGCTGCCCTTCATAGCCGGCGAAGAAGAAGGTTTTGTCTTTCACAATTGGACCGCCCACCGTCGCGCCGAACTGGTTGAATCTGAGCCGGTTGAAACCGGGGGCGGAGAGCAAGTTGTTGGCGTTGAGCTTGTCGTTGCGGAAGAACTCGTAGAGGGAGCCGTGAAAATCATTGCCGCCCGACTTGGTCACCGTGTTGACGATGGACCCGAAGTGGCGGCCGGTATCAGTGGTGTAGGGGCTGTTGACGACGCGGAATTCTTGCACCCAGTCCTGGGAGGGCGCCACGCGCTGCACGCCTGAGATGCTGGTGGTGTAATCCATGCCATCGAGAGTGATCAATGTGGTGTGGCTCTCCCGCACCCCCGCAAAGGTCAGCTTCAGAACCGTCTCGGTGAAAGGTGACTGCGCGCCCACGGCGGTGCTTCTTCCCACCGAGACCCCAGGGGTCAGCACGGCAAAGTCGATAAACTGGCGCCCCTGAATGGGCAGGTCTTCGATCTTGCGGGTGTCGATCACCTGGCTCAGCTCGGCCTTCTCGATGTCAATGGCCTCGGCGGTGGGGACAACCTCGATGGTCTGCTCACGCACGGCAATCCCCAGCGTCACGGTCAGCGTGGCCACCTGGCCCACGGCCAGCTGCACCGGCAGGGTGCGCGGGTCGAAGCCCTGGATCTCTGCCGTCAACTCATAACTCCCCGGCGGCACGCCGGCGATCACGGCCAGGCCGGTGGTGCTCGTGGTGGCCGCGCGCCTGGTTCCCGTTTGCGTGTTCGTCAAGGTGAGTTCAGCTCCCGGAATGACAGCGCCCGACGGGTCGGCCACGGTAATTCTCAGGGTCGCCAGCTGCTGGGCGAAAGCATTGCCTGCCAGCCCGAGCGCCAAAACAGCGAGTGCTGCAATGGTTCGTACAAAGTTGTATTTCATTGCCCCAGCCCCTCCAGGTTGTTGACGTGCACCAAACTCTTTCCGAATGCCTACCGAGCGCCCTTGGCGATGGCTCTCACCGGGCCAAGACTTTCTGCCTTTCCTCCTTCTTCTCTTTCTTCGCGCTGGGGCGCTTCCAGATGCCTTTCTCAATCATCGTTTCAATCTGCGCGCGGACGATCTTGTCGCTCTCGGCGTGCTTCCTGGGAGGAACCTCCAGGCAAAGGTTTTTCGGGTAGATGGCTTGGTCGTAGATCAGGCGGTACTGCTCGGTGCGCAGGTCCTTGAGCCAGTTGCCCCACAACGAGCGGGTGCGGTACTGGCGCAGCGCCTCCACGTCGACGATGGCGCCTGCATAGGAGGAGCCTGCGCCGTAGCTGTGCTCGGAGAGGACCCGTCCCTGGTAGTCGATGATCATCGACTGGCCGCCGAAGGTATCAATGGAGTTCTGGGATTCCTGCGTCAGGTAGTAGGTGGCGACATTGGGAGCGATCACGTAGCAGGTGTTGTCCAGGGCGCGGGCAACGTTCTGCGCCTTCCAGAGCCCGTTGGCCACATACGGTTCCGGATAGCTGGGGCGGTAGATGATCTCGGCGCCGTTCACCGCCAGGCCGCGCGCGGTCTCGGGATAGGAGCCTTCCATGCAGATCAGCGTCCCGATGCGGCCGATTTCGGTGTCGGCGACGGGGTAGAAGGCGTCCAGAGTCTCGCCGTAGAGCTCGATCCAGCGGTCCCAGACGTCGTGCGGCACGGTGGAGTGCTCGCGGGCAAAGACCTGGAGCTTGTAATGTTTGTGGATTACCTCACCCTGCGGCGAAAGGATGAAAGCGCAGTTGAAAAAGCGCTCGGGAAATTCCGGATGCTTGGCCTTGGCCTGGGCGATGATGTAGGCGTTGTGCTGGCGGGCCTTGCGCGCCAGGGTTTCGGTCTCCTCGCCGGGAATGTCGAGCGCCATCTCGCGGACGTATTTCTTGTGATCCCAGTCGAAGACCTCGTCGGTAAAGCCCTGCAGCGAGCCCTCCGGCACCGCGATGAGGCGGACGGGTAGATCGATACCGCTCAGCCACACGGCGGCGTCGATCAATTCCGAGATGTGCTTGAGATTGGTGATGACTTCCGAGCGCTTCCGGCAACCGCGCATGGTGGGTTGCAGTGCCAGAGCCATGTACTGCTCGATCATCTCAGCCTCCTTGGCCCATGGGGGAGGCGATTCTTGCTGGGCGCCGGGTTCAGTGGCGGAAAATCCTCGGTTCCGACCCGTCCCCGATGGACCCTTGTCCTGGCTCTCCCCGGCGTGTGTGCGACGCGAGTGACGGCCTCAACTCGAGCAGTTCTCCCCAGGGTTCGCCCCACTCGATGACGTGCTGTCCGCTTGTTGATTCGGCCAATTCAATACCTGCAAGAATGCTTTGTCAAGAAATTCCTGCGGAGCATTCGCCGGGACGAGCGGAGCGAGCGGCTGACTCACGCTGAAAACAGCCGCCGAAAGGAGGCCGGTCAGCTCCCCGCTTTGAGCGCGCTGATCAATCGATTGGCTTCTTGGGGGTCAAACCACCAGGGAGCGTAGTTGGGCGGGTGATTGAAGCCGTTGGCGATCTTGCTGGCCAGGCGGGGAATCTGCGTCGCCGCGCCCATCAGTT
>JBHHYX010000463.1:0-3971 GCA_046757765.1 Acidobacteriota bacterium
CCTTCCTCGTCCATCCAGCCGAGATCGCCGGAGTGGAGCCAGCCGGCATCATCGACGACCAGGATCACGCCGGCGCGGGCCGTCGCCAGTTGCAGCACGATCCACTCGGCGTTGTTGGTTGACCAGACGGCGACCCGGTCGCCCGGCCCGAAGCCGGCCGCCAGCAGCGCCCGTGTCGCCCGCTTGACCTGCTGGTCGAGTTGGGCGTATGTCAGCCGAACCCCCTGGTGCAGCGAGACCACGGCTTCCCGATCCGCGAAGCGGGCCGCGGCTGCGCCCAGGTACTCGGGAATCGTGACCCAGATTAGGGGTCGCCGTCCTCCGCGATGGCAGTAGCTGCGGGTCATAGTGGTATCTTAGGGGAGGATCTCAGAAGACGGAATAGTGAAGTCAGAATTCAGATACCTCGTATCTGGACTCACGGCGCCTGTAACGAAACCCAAACCATTACTCGGCCAGGCTCCGGGGCAAGAGATCGGGCCGACGATACCACCTCCATCCCCTCGGCCAGCCATCCAGTGTCACCTTTGCCTCTCCTTTTTCGCCTTGATAAATGAGAGGAGGAAGGTTTTCAGCAAGGCCGAGGAAGACGGCGGATCCGGAACGAGCCCACCGCCGCTTGAGCATTCCTGCACGATATCGACCTCTGAAGGAGGACTATGATGCGCAATTCTCTTATTTTGGTTCTCTCCCTGTTGGTGGCCGCCATCGTAACCGAATCCCAGCCGGCCAACGCCCAGTTTGTTCTGGATCCGCCCATCTTGATCGATTCCTCAGCACGTTTCACCAAACTGGCCGTGTCCGGAGACGGTCAGAAAATCATCATCAGCTGGGTCCTGGGCAAGGAGATTCTTTATCGTTCGAGCCGGGACGGTGGAAGTTTCTTCGGTCCGGTCACCGTGGCGGCCGAGGCTCCACCTAATCCCCCCGGTTCCGACACAGCGGTCGATTTCTTTGCGGAGTCGGCACCCATAATCACCCCCGACGGTTCGAGAGCGGCCATGCTGGCCGCGGTGGAGGCGAACACACTTTACGCTCCGATCCTTCTCCCTCCGTTTTCGACGATGGCCCGGGTGCGAGTTTATGCAAGCTCCGACATGAGCGGAGCCTTCGTCCAAAGCCACTATGTGGCGACTCTTACGGATTTCAGGGAGCCGGAGTCCTGGCTGACCGGATTCCACACCACCATGCATCTGGAGACGGATGGATCGGGCCAGTCCTATTTTGGAGTGTGGAATATCTTTTTGCTGGGACGGAGTGATCGCAACGTGGTTTTTGCACGAGGAGGGAGAGCTTCCCCGCTGTTCGAGACGCCGATTGATCTGTCGGAGCTGCCGTTCTCCGAACCCTTTGAGGACGACAGGGACCCGAAGATTGCCGTGGACGAGGCGGGGATACACCTTTTCGTGGCCTGGGAGCGTCGTTCGAGCACCGTACTCGTTCGATCGAGCGACGGTGGCCAGACATGGGAACAGCTGGACGGGCTCTCGGCAGGGTCGAAGCCAGACATCGGTTTCGCCCGCACTGGAGGGCGCCTGGTCGTGCTCAGTTCTCCCGGGATCTACCCTCAACCCACTCGCATCGCATTCATTCTGAGCGAGGATCTGGGTGAGACATTCGGGCCGGAAAAAATCGTCGCTGAGGGCAGTATCACTCCCAGAGTGATTGTCTCTAAACCTCGTGTGGCCATTTCCACCGACGGAGAAGTGATTGCCGTCCTGTACTCGCAGGAAAACTGCGATCCCGTCTGGGGCTGCGGCATCCTTCCTGTGGAGATCCGACTGGCCGTGAGTCAGGATGGGGGTCTGAGCTTCGAGGGGCTGGGTGTGGTGGCCGAAACCTACTTCGACAACACCTACGACGTGACAATGGATGACGAGGGTCGTTGGATCTACCTCGTGGCTGAAAATGAAGGCTCCGGAGCAGCGGTCTTCCGCCGTGCAGTGCGCTGAGGCCGAGACAGGATCCCCTCGGTCGCGATGCTTCGCCGTGGTCGGGTGTGAGGCGGAGGCCGCTGGCAGACACTATCGCATTCTTGCTTCCCAGGGCGTTTTTCCTTTGACGCTCCGCTGGACCGACCCGCAGTCGAATTCTCCAGACGGGCCCGGAAAGCGCAGATTGCAGCCCTCCAATTCAGCGCCCGATCCTGGTTGGCTGCGGTCTTGCGACGGTGCGGGAGAGTGGGGCGGCTTCACCGGCAGCTTCACCGGTCAAAAAAATGGAAAAAAGCTTGACACCGTCTGTTTGAAGTTGTATATACAACTCATATGGTCACGATTTCTTCAAGCGAAGCGTCTCAACTCAATCAAGCCTGCGTTGCGGATAAGTTTCGGCTACTCAATCGTGTCATTACCCAGCTCTATGACCAGGCGCTCAGACCGACCGGAATGACCACCAGTCAGATGAACATCCTGACCGTGGTTGCCAAATATGGTGAGACCGCGCCCCATCAGGTCAGGGACTGGCTTCATATGGAAAAATCGACCTTGAGCCGCAATGTCCGCCGATTGCAACAAAATGGATGGCTGACCGTTCACCAGTCCGATAAGGGGCGTACCCACTCCTTGAAACTCACGTCCAAGGGGTCCCGGGCCCTCCGGAAAGGGCTGCCCCTCTGGGAGTCGGCTCAAAAAGAAGCCGAGGCAATCCTGGGTCGGGCGGGAATTGAAGAAATTATGAGAGTTGCAGGGAAAGTTCGTTCGACGGGGGGTTGAGCGAGCACTTTTTTGTCCACCTGAGTTGTATATACAACTCAATACTGTCCATGGAGGATCACAATGAAAGCAGCAGTTATTAGAGAGTTTGGAGATGTCAACGTGCTAAAGTACGAAGACATCGAGACACCGACGCCCAAGCCCGGTCACATCCTGATCAAGGTGCTGGCCGCCGGCATCAATCGATTCGATCACTACATCCGTGAAGGGTCCGTTCTTCCCGAGCTCCCCTTTCCTCACATTCTGGGGGCGGATGCTGCCGGTGAAGTGGCCGAACTGGGTGAAGGGGTCAATGGTTTCAAGTTGGGTGAGCGCGTCATCCCCACCCCTGGCTTTCCACAAGAGAAAGAGGAGTACTCGATTCGTTCGGCTGTTACAGCGCCCAGCTTCACTCTCCCGGGATTGGGAATTCCAGGCACTTACGCGCAGTTCATTGAGGTTCCAGTGGAGTGGGTGGTTCGGGACGAAACTGGATGGACGCCCGCGGAGGCGGCCACGCTCCCCATGGTCCTGGCCACAGGGGTTCACGCGGTCAGAGGAGTCGGGGAAGTCAAGGCCGGAGACCGAGTCCTGATCCAAGCCGGCGGGTCGGGCTCGGGCAGCATGCAAGTGCAAATTGCAAAAGCTCTGGGAGCTGAAGTCGCCACCACGGTGCGCAGCGAAGCCAAGGGGGCATTCGCCCGAACGATTGGCGCCGATCTGGTCATCAACACCCGTAACGAGGTTGAGCGTGTCGGGGAATGGAGCGGTGGCCGGGGTGCGGACGTGGTGATCGACAATCTGGGCGGCGATGTTTTGCCCCAGAGCATCGAAGCGGCGCGAGCCCTGGGCGTGGTAGTCGCTTTTGGGTTCACGGCCGGTACGCAGGTGAGCTTCGACATTCGCAATTTCTTCTTTGTACAGAAGCAGCTCCGCGGTGCTATGGCCTCTGACATTGAGGACTTGAAGTGGGGCCTGGAACAGGTCAGAGCAGGACGCATCAAGCCGTCACTCGATCGAGCTCTGCCTCTGAGTGAAGCGGCAGAAGCACACCGACTCATCGCCACCAACCAGGTAGCGGGAAACCTGGTCCTGCTGCCCTGGGCGGCCTGAGCGTGGTCAGCCGACCCCACTGAAAGGAGGAACAAAGCCATGAAATGGTTTATCAAATTCAACAAAGGGATGATGCGGATGCCCTTTCACTGGCAGCTGTGGTTACTTCTGCCAAGTCACTGAACCACGAACATCAGTGAGTAGCCATCCGGATTTGGCCGGGCG
>JBHHYX010000464.1:0-3958 GCA_046757765.1 Acidobacteriota bacterium
CAAGGGGGTGATCAAAGTGCGATTAAGCTATGCCATTGTCTTCGTCAGCGACATGAAGCGATCTGTCACGTTCTATCGGGACGTGCTCGGGCTTCCCCTGAAATTCGAGTCGCCCGAATGGACTGAGTTCGCAACCGAAGGAGCGACCGTCGCGCTGCACGCGAGCGAAGCTCCGAAACCGGATCCAAGCCCTGAAGGGCCGGCCGTTGCCGGTCGCTGTCGGCCCGGTTTGTGTGTGCCGAATCTGGATTCTTTCCATCAGCGCATGATCGAGAACCATGTTGCCTGCATTGAGGAGCCGAAAGACGTATTCGGCGCGCGGATCGCACAGTATCTGGATCCTGATGGACTGGCGATATCCGTAAGCGAAGAAAGAACTGGCAGCTAACAAATCACTCGACGGGGCGGCCGTTGGGAGCCGGGCGGGATTGGGATAGCGAATGGTATACTACACGGGCCGGGCTTCCTTGGGCCGAGCCTTCCCAGTCTCGGCCTTGGCGCACGACGAAAGGAGGGTTGTCCCTCGTTTCGACCACCCGAAGAAACTGTGTGTCCATTTCGGACCATGAAGATCTCCCGAGATCCCGCCCATGAACCTTGAGTCCCAGAGAGAACCCGCCGGCCTGGGGTTGGAGGGCCTGCTCAGGTCACGCCTCTTCCGCGCTCTCCGGGTGGGGTGGGCGCTCTTGCCTCTCCTGACGGCGCCCCTTGCGGCGGGCGGACCCCTCGTCTCCGGGCCGGGAGATGCCTTCAGGTGGCCCCCCGGCCAACCCGTCAACTTCATCATCGACAAGGGGCCGCTCCGTTCGGGGGGCAGTCCCCTGAGCAGCGAGGAAGGGGCGCGCGTGGTCCGGGACGCCATAGGGGTGTGGGGAAGTCTTCCCGGCTCCCAGTCCACACCGGTACCGACCTCTTCACTCACGTTCGAGGATCGCGGTTTTCTCGACGAAGACGTGGACGACAGCAACTTCGAGCGTTTCATGAGCGACTTCGGGGGCGGAAATCCCATTATCTTTGACGCCGATCACACCATTATCAACCTGGTGTTCGGCGAGGAAGCCGGCGCCAACATTCTGGGCTTTGCCGGCGCTTTCGATACCGATGGGGACGGCTTTCTGGATTTCGGCCGGGCCGTTCTCAACGGCACAAAAGCGAGCCTGGGCGTCAACACCCAGTTCCGGACCACGGTTATCCACGAACTGGGGCACATGCTGGGTCTCGGGCACACTCAAGCCGGCCGGGAGTTCTTCGATCAGTGTAACGTTTTCCAACCCACCCCCTGTGGGCTGATCCCGATCATGTACCCCGTCATCTCCGGGGGGCCGACTCACGTCGTCCACCCTCTTCGCGACGATCAGGCCTGGATCTCCTGGATTTATCCCACCGAGGACTTCAGCCGGATCACCGGCGCCATCCGCGGAACCGTCCGGAGAAGCACCGGGGCCCCCTTCCAGGGAGCCCATGTGGTGGCGGTTCCGGTCACGGTCAGCGGGGACGAGATTACGGAGCTGGACGAGGGGATGGTGTCAGGCGTCTCCGACTTTCTGGTCCGCTTCGATGGGAGTTTTGAGCTGCCGGGCCTGGAGCCGGTCAGCTACGTGGTCTTCATTGAACCGTTGAACTCCGGCTTCACCGGGGGAAGCGGTGTCGGTCCCTTTGACACGCGATTCACCGACTTTCCCAAGGACTATTACAACGGGATCAATGAATCCGGCCAGGAATCGGATCCGACAGAAAAGGTGGTCATCGCCGTGACGGCGGGTCAGACGGTGGAAGGTATTGACCTGGTCTCCGACGACCGCAACGACGAGGACCTGGCCACGATTGGGGACGACGACTCCCGCTCCGTCCTTTTTGGTTTTTCCTTCCCCTTTTTCGGCAAAGTCTATGACGGCGCCTTTGTCAACAGTGACGGAAATCTGACCTTTGAGTCTCCCGATCTTTTCAGCAGCTCCCGTAGCGAAGCCCGTTTTCAGGGAGGCCCTCCCCGCATCGCCCCGCTCTTTACCGACCTCAATCCGGAGGTCACGGGGGAAATCACTCTGGAGCAGCTGGAGGGGAGCGTGCGGCTCTCCTGGACCGATGTCCCCGAGTTTGGCTCGACCGCCGGAAACAACTTTTGGATGGAGCTTTTTGGCAACGGGAACATTCTCTTTCATTATGAGAACATCTCGGTCAGCGCCGACCTGGATGGCATTCAAGCCATTGTTGGGATCACCCCCGGACACTTGATGGCGGGAGGCGATTCCTCAGACTTTTCTTCACAGCCGCAGCCGATTGCCATACTGGCAGCACCCCTGTTTCAGGTGTTCACGGGAACCAGTTTTGACTTGACCGGCGACCTCCTTTTCGAGGCCACCGAAAGCCAGTTCTTCCTCTTCTTTCCTTTCAATCGAGGGAATCGAGAAGAATTCACTGGTTTTGCCGTCGTCAATGACGCGGACCTGGAGGCCCTGCTGCGGGTCGAAGGTCTGGCCCCTGGCGGTGAGCGGCAGGACTACCCGGACAACCCCCACCTGGAAGCTTTGGAAAGCCACCGGAAAATTGCCCGTTTGGGCTCCGAGTTCTTCGCCACCGATCCCGCCACGGAACGCGACGGCTGGGTTCGAATCGGATCCAACCTCTCCCAATTGGCCAGCTTCTTCCAGTTCGGCAGCGGCCCGGGCGGAACCGTTTCCAGTCTGGACGGCTCAGTGGCCTTTACCGATCAGTCGAAAAAATTGTATTTCACCCGCATTGCCGACGGCCCTGACGGCTACAGCCGGCTGGTGGACAGTCAACCCGACTTCCAGCCGGTGCCACCGGTGCCGGTGGCGGCCCGGACCTTCCTCAGCCTGGCCAATCCCAACAGTGAAGTCATCCATCTGACCTTCACGCGCTTCAACCCTTTGGGAGGGACGGAGGGAGACCCGGTGAAGCGTGATCTGAACCCGCTCGGGTGCCTGCGGGAGTCCTTCACGTCGCTCTTCGGTGAGGTGGGGACGGTCTTCGACGGCTATGTCCGAGTGGATGTCGAGGGGCCCGGCGCCGTCGGATTTGAGTGGCTGCAGCTGGAGGACACCGTGCTCGGCATCAACGCCTCCTTTGGAAACGACTCGAGTGTATCCTATTCGGCCCAACTCGCCCATGGAGAGCTTGGGGGCGTCGCCATTTTCACCTCGCTCAAATTGATCAACATCTCCGCGGACCCGCGGGACGTGACGCTGGTTGCTTTGCGGGAAGACGGAACGGAGTTGAATCGAACCTCGCCCCTTCGACTGAATCCCGGCCAGAGCCTGCAGCGGACGGTTGGCGACCTGTTCCAGCTGGGGGCGCCGGCCGGTGCTTCCACCGCCGGTTCCATAGTGGTGGAGGCGACGGGCCCGGGGATCATTGGCGACGTCGTGTTTGGGGACCCCGACAGAGGACGCTATGCCGCCGCGCTGCCGCTTCAGACCCGGCTTTTCACACGCGCCATCTTCCCCCAGGTCGCCAACTCCGACAATCCGAATCCGGCCCTGGCCACCTTCACCGGCCTGGCCCTCTATAATCCGAGCCCGGATCAGACTGCCCAGGTTACGATCCGGGTGTTGAAGGAGGAGGGGATATTGAAGGGTCAGACCCAGGCTCCGATCCAGCTCGGTCCCCGCCAGCGTCTCTCCGACGTCCTCTCGGTTCTGGTTCCGGAGAGCGCCGGCCAGGTGCGAGGCTACGTCGAGGTGCTTTCCACTGAACCCCTGGTCGCCCAACAGCTTTTCGGGGACTTGACGCTGGACTTTCTCTCGGCGGTTCCCCCCACGGTTGTGGAGTGACCCTTTCGACCGGTTAGCCCGCCTTTGAGCAGCCGGCAGATCAAATCTCATGGAGCACCGTAAACTGAACCGAAGCGTCAGCGCCCGGCCCAATCCGGATGGCCACTCACTGACGAGGGTGTCGTTAAAGGAGTGATCAGCCGTTGGAGTGCATAGCAAGCAAACCC
>JBHHYX010000465.1:0-3945 GCA_046757765.1 Acidobacteriota bacterium
GCTCGAGCGAGTCCAAATCGACCGGGCTCGGCCGATCGCCAAACAGATGCCGAGAGCGGCGGAACGCTCTGGCCGAGGCTTTCCCAGACTCAACCAGCTGCTGCCAGGAAGACAGTCGGTCCTGTAGAAAGCCCTGCAAGAGTAAATCCCGGGGGAGGACTTCGCCGTAGATCGACACCTGATCCGAGAGCCAGTTGAAGATTCTCGACCTGGCCCCGTAAGCATGGACGGGTCACGATCGCCGAAGCCGCGGGGTTCGGGCGCGGGCTACCGGCAGGTTCAAATATTTCGACCTGCCAACGACGCGATTGTCAATCTTCAAGCTCAGTGTCGTAATCGTTCAACCAAAGACGCAAGGTTTTCCGAGCCGCGGCGTTCCTGAGCAGCCGGACGGGCAGTCTGCGAAATGAGGAACCGGTGGGTTGCCCCCACGAGATCGGCTGCTTTTTCGAGGCGGCCCAGGTCAGCCGGACTCGGCGAAGCAGTGAGTTTGATTTCGATCGCCCACAGTTCTCCTCCCATTTCCAGCAGTAAATCGATCTCGTGGCGGTCACTGGTCCTGAGAAAGTAGGCCTCATGAGGAGAGCCATGGGCCGCCAGCAGACCCAGGATCTGTTCGATGACGAAGCCCTCCCAACTGGCGCCCACCCAGGGCTGAGCTAGAAGGGACTTGCGGTCGACCACGTTCGAGATCGCGTGAAGCAAACCGCTGTCACGCCAGTAGACTTTGGGACTCTTGACGAGGCGCTTTCTTATGTTGGCATAAAAGGGAGGAAGGCGTCGAGTCAGGAAAGCCCCCACCAGATAGTCGAGGTAGCTGTCGACGGTGTGGTAGGAGAGGCCCAGACTCTGACCGAGTTGTGAGGCGTTCCAGGTTTGGCCGTGGACAGCGGCAAGCATTCTGAGCAGCCGGCGGGTCGTCTCGGGCCGCGATGGCAGGCCCCAGGTGGGCAGGTCGCGCTGAACGATGAGGGTCAAATAATCCGTCTGCCAGCCGGGAAACCGGCCCTGATTCAGAACTCCTCCATCAGGAAATCCACCGTTCAGCCAAAGCCGCTGCCGGCAGTCATCGGACTGGAGTTCACTCCAGAGAAAGGGTGTCAGTTCGACCACCGAGAGGCGTCCGGCCAGCGATTCGGAGACCTGCGTCATCAAACCGGGGGAGACAGAACCCAGGATCAGAAACCTGCCATTCCGCTTGCGGTCGGCATCAATGGCGCCCCGTATTCGTGGAAAAATCTCCGGCCATACCTGCGCCTCGTCCAGAATGATCAGACCCTCGCCCGTGACGACCGACTCCCATTCCAGGTCGAGCCGCAGTCGTTCCGCCTCTTGCTCAAGGTCGAAATAGACTTCGCTCAGTGAGCGCGCCAGGGTGGTTTTGCCGCACTGACGCGGTCCGACCAGTGCTACGGCCGGATTGGAAGACAGCCGATCCCGAATCAATCTCGAGGCCAAGCGGGGCAGCATCATTTTGCATTTTAGAACTTAATTTCTATTTTGCAAACCATACCGGTGGCACCTATCTCTTCTATTATCTTATTCGCAAGGAATTGAGCGCGGCCGCGGACTGGCGAACGCGCCTGACAACGACCCCGACGTAGTCTTGTCTTTGCCCCACGCGGAAGCTCCCCTCATCGTTTCAAGTTTCGCGGCCAACATTCGCTCTACTCGGGACCCCGTTTCCCTCGCACCCTCCCTGCGCGAGACCGTGCTCGACATGAATCCGAACCTGCCGCTGTACGGGGTTGCGCCGCTCGGGGAGAACATCGCGACCGCCACGTTGCCGAACCGATCCTTGGCCTTGACCCTCGGCGGGTTTGCACTGGCCGCGTTGCTGGAGGCCCGGCCCCGCCATGGATACGAAATCGGAAAGCGGATCGAAGCGCGCTCCGAGCGTTTTCGACCCCGAGGGCAATCCCACCGAGCTGAGCCTAAACGGGAAAGAAAGTTCGGTCTTCGAATTTGAGCTGCCCGCAGGAGAATTCGTTACGGACGGGCCTGCCTCTGAAGTCCGGGTGGCTCATGGCCGGTTGGAAGCGGACATGCCGATTGCGGCTTATGTCGTCTACAGTCTTGTTCGCGAAGGCGAGCCCGTCCCTTCGGTCCAGGCGGGCATCTCCTCCGCCCAGGGCTCCATTGTCAATGTCGTGCCTCTGAAGAAAATCGCCGGAATCGGTCTCGATACTGCAATCGCAACAGTGTGATTACGAAGCTGCTGTGTCCACCACTGTCCACGACCGCCCCCGAGGCCGCCACGATCAGCCGGACTCGACTGGCAGTGCGGGCTGTTCACGTTCCTTTGCTCGCGGTGAGTTTCATTCGTTGCTGGGCGACTGGCGGAGTAGTTCCGGCCAATTGATGACCAGTTGGATCCGATCACTTTCTTCCGGCACAACTGTCAGGAAGCGTTGTCCGTCAGCTGTAACACAGTATTGGTTCCAGTTATGTTTTACAGAGATGTCCGTCTGGAAAAGGGGCTCGGGTGTGCTTGTCTGGAGAGAGCCGTTGCGAAGCTCGACTTTCACCAACATCAGAGTCCCGTCCAGGCGTAAATAGAACAGTTCCCCCGTCCCGTCCCTCCGCCATGCCGTCTCATCCTTCCGCCACTGCTCGCGGTGATATTCACTAAATGATTCAGCGGGGTTTTGGCAGCTTCACCTCTCCCAGCTGATCCGGTTGTTGTCAAAATCCAGGTTGAGCCGGGTCAGACCCAGTGAAGCGATTCCCAGGATGCCGTCCAGGTGCTTGTCGGGTTTGGGTCCGTCGAGAAGATAGGCCGGCAGATCATCCCACTGAGTCTCGCTCATCTTGACTTCAGGCAGCCGGATGCCGCTCAGCCGGGCTTTGCCGCCCATGTAGCGGATGTCTTTCTTCTCATCGGTCCGCTTCATCGCGACTCGACCCTCGACGTTTCCTTGAAAGAGGATCAGGTGTTCGGCCCCGGTGTCGAACATCAGGCTGAGGTGCTCTCCCCGCACCGTGACGGGTGCGGTCACGATGCGCCCCTGAGCGTAAAAGGAAAAGGATGCCCCGGAGTGGGCCACCGGACCGAAAAAGATTTGGCAGGATGCGAAATCAATGGTCAGGCTCGTTCGCTTGAGCAGATCCAGTCCGATCAAGGCGTCGACTCGAAACGGTCGATCCAAACCCGGCATAGCGAGAGGACCGACCAGGGCGGAGACTACATCGAATTCGGTGTCGCCCACTTTCACGCTTGGCAGGTCGACAAGCCGAACGTTGGCCTTCCGACCGTAGGTCAGGACCTTCTTGGCAGTTCCTTTCAGGTTGAGTTTCTTCGCTACCTGACGGCTGACCACGACCGAACTGGCTCCGGTGTCGATCACAAAGTTGAGCTCGTGAAGTCCTCCGATGGCGCCCTTGACGACGATCAGATGACCTCCTTCCAGGGTGAACGGAACCCTCGACCGATCGGCGTCCGAAGCCAATGCCGAGGCAACGAATGCGACTGTGATGGAAACCTTGAATAACCAAGCTGTCGACTTCCTCATGGGTCTTCCTCCTGTGCGCGTTGTCATCGCTGACAGGAGTAGCCCCCGGTCGGTGAGGAAGTCCGGAAGCCGGCCGGAAGTCTTCTTGAATTAGTTCAGAAGGGTTCTGAAGTACTTCTGAAGCAGAGCTGAAGTAGTTGTATGAGAGGGACTTAACAGTTTTCCGTTTGAGTGTTTCGAGGACGTCTTCAGGATTTCGGTGCGAGTGGACGGAAGGGTCCAGGACCTGGCGATTCTAAAGGCCGTGGGCGTGAATCGGGAAGGGGTGCGGGAGGATTGCAGGATCTTTCAAACAGACCTGTGACTCAGTGAGACACCGTTTGGGACACCAAATCTGCACGAACGGTGCCCCGGTTCTCAGCCGCGTGTCAACCCAAGGACTGAGAGGAGAGCTCATCTCGCTGGAAAACAACGAGAAACCGAAGAAACCTCA
>JBHHYX010000466.1:0-3944 GCA_046757765.1 Acidobacteriota bacterium
CACTTCCCACTTCCCACTTCCCACTTCCCCTTCCCGCCCCAAAATCCTCTCACCGGAAGCGGCGGGCCCGCATTCGAAAGAACCGAATCAGAGTTTCAATGTAGGGCCGATCCGTTCCGACCTCAATAGCATCGACGCTGATCGATCGAAATAACCTCTCCCGTCGCCGGGAAGCCTTCAAAGACTCCTCCCTGAAAGTCTGACGCACGTGCTCGTCACCACAGTTCAGGATCAGTCTCTCCCCCGTTTCCGCGTCCTCGAACTCGACATAACCGACATTCGGGAGCTCTCTTTCTCTCGGATCATGCAGGCAAACGGCGATGATGTCATGCCTTCGATTGGCAATCTTCAATTCCGGTTCATAATCTCGAGCCAGAAAATCTGAGACGAGAAAGACGACGCTCCGCCGCCGAATCACCCGGCTGAGATGTTTGAGGGCCACCGAGATGTCAGTTCCCTTGTGGTCGGGATGGAAGTAAAGAAGCTCTCTCAAAACGCGAAGAACGTGGGCCCGTCCTTTACGCGGCGGGACAAACTTTTCGATTTTGTCGGTGAAGATGATGAGCCCTACCTTGTCGTTGTTCTTGATGGCTGAAAAGGCCAACAGGGCACAGATCTCCACGGCGATTTCACCCTTCATCCGCTCCCCGGAGCCAAAGTCACCGGAGGCGCTCGCATCCACCACGAGCATGACTGTGAGTTCCCGCTCTTCCTCGAAAATCTTGACGTAAGGGTGACCCATTCGAGCCGTCACGTTCCAGTCGATGGTTCGGATGTCGTCTCCAAACTGGTATTCGCGCACTTCGGCAAAGTCCATTCCGCGTCCTTTGAACACCGACTGGTACTCACCCGAAAAAACGTCGTTGACCAGTCCGCGGGTGGTAATCTCGATTCGACGAACGGTCTTGAGGATTTCCTTCGGAACCATCGCTCCGCTATGCTCTTCAAGTAATGACTAAGGAACTTCGACTGTATCCAGGATTCGCTTGATGAGATCTTCGGAGGTCACTTCCTCGGCTTCCGCTTCGTAGGTCACAATGACGCGATGGCGGAGAACATCCATGGCCACTGCTCTGACATCTTCGGGGGTCACGTAACCGCGATGTTGCAGGAAAGCTTGGGCCCTGGTGGTTTTGGCCAGGAAGATCGAGGCTCGGGGGGAAGCCCCGTAGGCAATCAGATCTTCCAAATCGGACAGGCCATACTCTTTCGGGTTCCTGGTGGCGAAAACCAGGTCGACAATATAGTGCTCGACCTTGGGGTCGACGTAGATCTCTTCCACCGCCTTCCTCGCCGCGCGGATCTCATCCGGCGAAACCAGCGGGCTGGCTTGAGGCGGGGAACCCGAGGACATGCGCCGAATGATCCGCAGCTCCTCATCCTTACTGGGGTACCCGATGGATAGCTTCAGCATGAAGCGGTCCACTTGAGCTTCGGGCAGGGGATAAGTCCCTTCCTGCTCGATGGGATTCTGGGTGGCCAGTACCAGAAAGGGGTCGTCGAGCGGAAATGTGGTCTCTCCAATGGTGACGGTCCGCTCCTGCATGGCCTCCAGCAGGGCGGATTGGACTTTGGCAGGTGAGCGGTTGATTTCGTCGGCCAGGATCAGATTCGCAAAGATCGGTCCCTTCTTGGTCTTGAAAACACCCTCCCTCTGATCATAGATGAGCGTGCCGATCAGGTCCGCCGGCAACAGGTCGGGAGTAAACTGAAGACGCTGGAACCTGGTCTGAATTGCGTCCGACAGGGTACGCACCGTCAAGGTCTTGGCCAACCCGGGAACGCCTTCCAGCAGGACGTGTCCGTTTGAGAGCAGACCGATGAGCAGCCGCTGGACCATATACTCCTGACCCACAATCACTTTGCCGACCTCTCGAGTCAGCGTTTCCACGAACCTGCTCTCCTCTTGAATCTTCTCGTGAATGGCTTCGATATCTGCATTCATCATCGCACCTCTGGTTGCCAAGGCGATTCGCGTGGGGCTTTTCCGGGCGGCCAGAGATTGGCAACCCGCGGGCAAACGTCCCGGCCCATTCTTCGCCCCTCGATCTCTTTCACGTCATTCGGGTCCCGACGTTTTCATTTTTTCCCTCTCATTTTAGCCCCTCCATTTGGTAGCGAGCGACCTCATACTGCCGGGAAGGGCGGGCCGAGACAAGGAATACGGAGCCCGGGGCGACAGGGACCGAAAGTGGAACGGCGAGTTGGGTAGCGCAGGCATCCTTGCCCGCATCTTGCTGCATTGCCGGCTGGAAGCCAGCGCTACGATTGGCCCCCAGCATTTTGCAGGCTGGGCCTCAAAGCACCGAGAATCGGGTACGAAGAGACAACGAAAACGGAGCCGGGAGCGTCAGCGACCGGAGAGCAACCGCGAGTGTGAGCCCTGATCCCCCTCCCTCACGGTCGGGGCTCCGTTACTTGGTAGTGTACATTGTTGCCAGGCACAAGTTGAGCGTTTTGTGGACTTCTTCGCCGCCTAGCCGCAATAGTGATGAAAAACCCCCAGCCCGCATCATTCTCATTCATGGAATGTCGGTGCCAAGGGGCGAAGGCCCCGGGGTTGCGACGCGGCCGGACGGGGCACTTCCCCAAGGTTGATCCCGCTCAGCCTCTGCTTGAGGGGTCCACGTCTGGTTGCTGGTACAGGCTTTCCAGCGGCACGTTCAAAGCGCCCTCGAGGACCTGGGCCGCCTTTCCCAGAAGCTGGCGGTAGGCAGCCAGGTCCTGATCCGGGAGTTGTCCTTTGGCGGTGCCTTCCCTGACAAGCCGGCCGGCGGGAAAACTCCAGGGCAACGCCTGATAGAGGTCGGAGACAGTCACCCGTCTGAGATCGCGACGCAGTCGATAGCGGCCATCGCTCTGTGTCTCCACGAAATCCGCTTCCTCCAGAGCGCTCAGCACCCTGCGCAGCGTCTCTTCGGCCACCTCCGGTTCCAGTGCCAGAAGTTGTTCCGACTTAACGGTCGCTCCCCGCTGATAGGCGCGCCACAAGTGTCCCAACACCCGGTAGCTGATGGTGAACTCATCTCGAGCGGGGAAAGAGCGATTGAATCGGCCCACCGCCAGACCGTGGGAGATTTCGGCTCCCAGAAGGACCACCAACCAGGATAAGTAGATCCAGAGAACGAACAAAGGCACAGCCGCCAGAGCACCGAACACCAGCTTGTAGGTGGGAACCTGGCCAACGTACAACGCAAAACCCCGTTTAGCCAGCTCAAACAAGACGGCTGCGACGACTCCTCCACCGGCAGCGTGAGAGAAACGCACCGGACGGTTGGGCACCGTCAAGTAAATGAAGGTGAGAGCAGTCGCCGTCAAAGCAAACGGGATGAAGGTGAAGAACAACCGCTTCAGTCCGAACTGGGCCACCGCCCCCGATATCATGGGGAAGGAGACAAAATAAGACGTCAGTCCGATGCTGAGGCCAAGGAGGACGGGGCCCAGGGTAATGACGGCCCAGTACAAAAGGAACGCGCGGACACCCCCCCGGCGTCTCGGAACTCGCCAAACATCGTTCAGAATTCGGTCGATGGTCGCCACCAGCAGCAACGCCGCCGCCGCAAAGAGAAGGACGCCAACCAGTTGGAGATCGGATGCTTTCTGGACAAAGTCGAGAAGAGTTTTCTGGACGGCTTCCCTGGCCGCCGGAACAAAATTGCTGAAAACAAACTCTTTGACCTTGTCTCCCAGACGGTGAAAGGCGGGAAAGGCGGCAAAGACCGACAGGGTGAGGGTCATAAAGGGAACGAGTGAAAGAAGACTGGTCAGCGTCAGGGCCGCGGCTACCAGAGGGCAGCGATCATCGGCGAAACGATGGAAGACGTAGCGCAGAAATGGCCAGCCCGCCCGCAGCGGGCGTCGAATTTGCAAAACAATCCAATTATGCATCACACCACGGTGGTGGGAGCCCCCCGGGTTGGATTGCAAGCTTGACCACACTCCAT
>JBHHYX010000467.1:0-3935 GCA_046757765.1 Acidobacteriota bacterium
GAAGTGCGAAGTGCGAAGTGCGAAGTGCGAAGTTCGAAATGGAGAGAGGGCAAAGGCCCCAAAAACCCCGGAACAAATACTCTCTCTCAAGGTCTGCGACCCGGCAATGGGTTCCGGTTCTTTTCTGGTCTCGGCACTCCGCTACCTGACCGAGGCCCTGCTCGAAAGTCTCCATTACCATGGGCGGCTGGAAGCTCGGGCCGACCGGACGCTCTGCAGGCTGGCCGACGGCAAGCCGGCCGAGGATCCCTCCCAGGAACTGCTTCCCGTGCCACACGACCACCCGGAGTTCGAGGACCGCCTCCGTGCCCGTCTCAAACGCCACGTGGTCGAGCGCTGCATTTACGGCGTCGATATCGACCCGCTGGCCGTGGAGCTGGCCCGGATGTCGCTCTGGGTCGAAACGATGGACCCGAGGCTCCCCTTTGGATTCCTCGATCACAAGCTGAAGTGCGGCAACTCCCTGGTGGGCTGCTGGTTCGATCGCTTTCAGGACTATCCCGTCATGGCCTGGGAACGCGAAGGCGGGGACAAGACCCACAATCAGTTCGTCAGCCACTATCGGGAGTACGAGATTAGGCGAGGCGGGAAGAAGGGCCAGACCGAGCGTCGAGGGGATCCCTGGACCGCGGCCATCAAAGAGGGGCGTAAGAGAGCAAAGCTGGAAATGGCGGATTGGATCACCGGCCAGAAGGCATTCCAGTTTCTACCAGCGGGGCGAACTCCAGAAGGCGTTCACGACCAGACCTTGGCGGTTTTTGGAAGGCTCCACTCGCTCTCTGTTCACGAAACCGAACGTCAGGCGGAGATCTTCTCGGAGGAGATCATCGCCGATTCTGACCTGCGGAGACTCACAGAAGCCTTCCACACCTGGTGCGCCATCTGGTTCTGGCCCGGCGACAAAATCGACGATGCCCCCCTGCCCTCCAACTTCCTCCAGCCGCCAGAGGGCACCAATGAGATTGTCGGCGATCTGGCGGCGCGGCATCGATTCTTCCACTGGGAGTTGGAGTTTCCCGACGTCTTCGCCCGGGCGGGTTCTGGATTCGACGCCCTGCTGGGAAACCCGCCCTGGGAGATTCAGTCGCAAAGCGGCCGCCAGGTGATCGATCTGGCGCATTGGCTGATGCGACATCTGGATGACCCAGCGCTCGTGCTATGGCTGGCCAAACACGGTGGCCAGCTGCACGACGACTTTGCCCAGCTGGTAGATCATCGTTTGAATAAACCCGCTGAGCTCGAACGCGGCGGAAAAAGAGATGAACTGAATAAGATTCGCGCCGGCGCGCCACATGCGATTCCGCGCCCGGTACTGTGTACCGTGTGGCGCTTTCTGCTGTCAGGGAGAATCAAATCCCGCTCGCAGGATTTCGCTCTGCCAGCGTTCCCCGGAGCAGGCACGCCTGGTGGCGCAGCAATGGCAGGGAGCGACCTGTCCCTCTCCTTTTTTTCTTGGGCACCGCGTCGACCTTCTCTTCGGCTGTCAACGGCCTGCCAGAGAGGGGTGTGGCGGACGGGAGATATGGACGGGGTGCTTTCAGGTTGCGGGTTTGAGGCCCTCATTGATACCGACCTGGACCTCGGTGGGGGAGCCGCGCAGTGTGGAGGTGACGGCAGCTGGGGTGGTGGCGGTAGGTTTGACACACTTTCGCGGCCGTGGGAGCGGAGGGCGGCAGGCGCACGACCGCCGGCTTACGCAACAACAGATCCAGTTGCACCAAGACCAGCTCGCACATCACCATATCCGCCCGCCTCTGTGGAGCCTATAGATGGCAGGCCGCTCTTTGTCACCACAAGTCGTGGGCCAAACCAACAACCATGTGGTGGCTTTTGCCACTCTCAATGGGCGCGCGTTTGCTGGCCAATCCAGGCGGCTGCTTGTAGAGGCTCGAGACACTGCCGTGGACGGGGCGAGGTTGCTGGAGGAGGGTCGAGGAGGCTGTTCCGGAAGCTGTCCGAGGACTGTCTAAGGAAAGCGTGTGGCAAAATGAGAGCGCGCCCGAGGAGTCTTCGGCACTGGGTGGCGGCAAACTGCGGGCGCTGAGGAGGAACAGACTGATGCGAGCGATCTTATTTCAGCCCAAACTTCTTTCCAGTCTTGTTCTCATGCTGGGGGTGGCCGGCAGCGTATCACCGGTGTGGGCCAGCTCGGGGGCGACGAGAGCCAATCCGTCCCCGGCCGCCCGCGTCCTTTCCTCCTACGGAAGGCTGCCCCTCCGATTCGAAGAGAATCGGGGTCAGACCGACAGCCGGGTCCGGTTTCTCTCCCGCAACTCGGGTCATGTCGTGTTTCTGACCTCCAATGAAGCCGTTTTCTCCCTCCGCCCGGCCTCAGTTGCTCGGGGTCGACGGGTGACCGGCAATGCCGGCGCTGGCGGGGTCGGCGCGGGAGTCACCGCCAGGAAGGGTCCGGCCCCGAGGGGAGTCGTGGGGCCTGTCATCGTCCGCATGAAAATGGTGGGTGCCAATGCGACCCCCCGCGTGAGGGGCCTGGAAGAATTGGCTGGCCGGGTCCACTACCTGGTGGGGGACGACCCGTCGCAGTGGCGCACTCAGATTCGCAGCTACGGCAAGGTGCGTTACGAAGACATCTATCCCGGCATCGATCTCGTCTTCTATGGCAGCCAGCGGCAGCTGGAGTACGACTTTGTGGTGGCGCCGGGAGCAGACCCCCGCCGCCTGCGTCTCCTCTTTGAAGGCGCCACTGGGCTTCGACTGGATCCGGAGGGCAATCTCGTTCTGAGCACGGCCGCCGGAGAGATCCTCCAGCGTCGCCCTACCCTTTACCAGTCTGTGGACGGATCCAGAAAGCCGGTCAGCGGCCACTACGTTCTGGAAGAAGGGAATCAAGTCGGTTTTGAAATAGGGGTTTACGAGTGCGGCCGACCGCTCTTCATTGACCCCGTGTTTGTCTTCTCCACCTACCTGGGAGCCACTGATTTTGACGTGGCCCGGGACATCGTGGTGGACGAGACCGGCGCCGCCTACGTGACGGGCTTTGCCGGAGCGACCGATTTTCCCACCACCCCCGGAAGTTTCCAGGCACCCAACGTGGGAGGCTTCGTGAGCAAGTTCACCCCGGCCGGGGACGCTCTGGTCTACTCTGCCCTGATTCAACCGGCGGGGGAAGCCATCGCGGTCGACAGCGGGGGCAACGCCTGGGTGGGGAGTGACTCCGGAGATCTGTTGAAGCTCAACGCCACCGGCTCGGCCCTCCTCAATTCTCAGGTGATCAGGGGCGAAATCATGGCCATGGCTGTGGACGGTCAAGACAACCTCTATTTGACCGGCGTCAGCGGTCTCGGCTTTACCCCCACGCCCGGTGCCTTCCAGGAGGTCTTCGCCGGCGGCTTCAACGATGGTTTCGTGGTGAAACTGGATGCTTCGGGGGGAGTCCTTTACGCTTCCTTCCTGGGAGGCAGCAACTCTGAGGACACGCCCTGGGAGATCGCTGTCGACGCTGCCGGCAACGCCTACATCGGAGGCTTGGCCTTCTCCTTCGATTTTCCGCTCGTCAACCCTCTCCAGCCGGTGGGGGCGGGGAGTTCGGATGCCTTCATTTCCAAGGTCAACCCGGATGGCTCAGCCTTGGTCTACTCCACATTTCTGGGCGGGGGCGCGCGCGACGAAGGACACGCTCTCACGGTGGACGCCGCCGGGGCCGTCTACATCGCCGGCGTGACTGTTTCCGGAGACTTTCCCACCACTCCGGGAGCCTTTCAGAGGAGCTTTGTCGACGGCTACGACTCTTTCGTGAGCAAGATCGACCCCAGCGGCTCCTTCCTGGAGTACTCCACCTATTTTGGAGCGGGGGTGACCGCCTTCGGCTCCGATGATGAGATCTGGGCCATCGCCGTGGATGCTTCCGGTAACGCCATCGTCACCGGCCTGACTGACTCCTCCAACCTTCCGGTGACGCCTGACGCCCCCCAGCC
>JBHHYX010000468.1:0-3927 GCA_046757765.1 Acidobacteriota bacterium
TCCAACGCGCAACTTGACCATTTTGTGAACTTGTTTCGGGCCTAGCGGCCCTAGCGATCAGCGCTCGATTGTAGTCTGGCCAGTTGCGTGCTCGATACCGGAAGGTGTATTCATTCGGCGTCATTCCCCATGCTGGCACCCTGACCGATCGGAGGCAAGTCGACAGGCCGAAGCGATTTATGCAACAACGCGAGTCAGCACAGTAAATGGAGCGAGAAAAATGAACCGTCTCTTCATCGTCGTGATCTAATTTGAAAGGTAACTTTTAAGAACGGGTATCTGTTAAAAAAGTGCACAAGAGGTAGTTTGTCCCATCATGGGAAGAACGAGAATTTCGCGTAAATTCGCGTTTTTCGCTGGCATCCGGGATGGAATCTCGCCAAAAGGAGGCAACGATGAAGCTTCTCAAGTGCAACAGTTTCCATTTCAGTGGAGCTTTGGGTTGCCGACTGATTGTTTTCTTTCCCCTTCTGCTGACAAACTTATGGGCGAAAAGCCCGGCTCCTCACGGACCGGTGCTGGAGCAGGCGGCGGCTCGCTCTAACCTTATTATGGTGGCCCGGGTAGCCAGCGTCCGTGAAACCACAATTGTATCGGGTGGGAAAGCGGAACGTGTGGTACAGACCTTCGAGTTCGAGCCGGTGATCACCCTAAAAGGGATCTTCGTAAGGGACATGCTCTCCCTGACATCAGAAGATCTAGGCCAGTTCGTGTGCCTTCCCGAGCGCGACCAACTCCGGCTCCTCCTGCTAGGACGCTCCGGAAGCGGTTACCAGAACGTTCATCGCCTGCCTACCCTGGACGAGTCTCTTCCCCTTCTCGAGTCCCCGTCTGGCCCCTTGTTCGAGAGCGTGAAGATATTGATCGCGGTTACGCAGGAGTACGATCGAGCTCAAAAGGTGGATCTCCTAGTGAAGGCGCTAGCCACTGGCGTTGGACCCAGTGCTATTCCGCTTCTGGAGTCCCTTCGTTACCGGGCTCTCCTCGCTGCTCAGCACCCTGAGGTGGCTTCGGTTACGCGCCTTCTCAGCGATGCCTCGCCGGGGGTGAGAGCAGCAGCAGCCAGAACCGTGGCAGCGATATTGGAACTCGACTACTCGGAGAACGCTGAACTGAGCAGGAAGGCGGTGGCCCCACTGGTTCGGCTGTTAGAAGGTTCCGATCCCTTTGTCCCTGCTCGGGTAGCTGCTCTGGACGCATTGGCAGCAGCGCAGCCTGGAGAACTGGTTCGTAAAGCGGCCGGCGGTCAACTGCAGTTGGTGCCGGGTCGAACAACCTTTGTCGAGGAGGCCGCAGTGCTGCGGGCCATAGGGCAACAGGTTCTTGTGACCAGGCGTGAACGTGTTGCAGCAATGGTCGAAAGAATGCAGTTGGATGCTCCGTACGATCTGCAAGAGGCTGCGGAGGTGGCTTTAATCCGCCTTGATTCCGAAGCCGCGGCCCGAATCCTGGAGCAGCGCATCCAGAGCAAGCGCCTGGCGGGTTTCGAAGCAGGCCTGGAAATCCGAATGGCGAACGAACTGCCGCCTGAGGAGGCCGTTTCACTCCTTCTCAAGATCTCGCCCTTACCCTTAGCTCGGAGCGAAAAAACGGCCTTTGCCATTGCTTGCCAGGAGTTGAAAGACAGCCGGCTGGTTTCTCCCTTAGCCTCTCTGTTGGATCCCCGCCTTCCAGACGTGCACTGGCAAGTGGTCGAGGCGCTAGGGAAGATTGATAGCGACGATGCTGCCGAGGCCCTGCGACCCTATCTACCCCGGGAATCTAACCTCTACCGAAAGCTCGAGATGGCTGAGTTCCTGGGTCGTCACGGCAGGGATGACGGCTACCCCTACGCGCTGGAGCACATGTCGGAACCTTATCTACTGGAGCCTTCGATAGCGGTTCTGGCTGCCATTTCGAGCCCGGAATCAATCAGGACCCTCAGAGCAATTGTGAAGACCAGTAACGACACAAGGTGGAAAGGAGCGGCGATTCGCGCGTTGGGAGCGTTGGGCGATCGCGAACTCATCCCCCAACTTTTGGAGGTGGTCGAAGATTTGCGAAACCCTTTGGCTTCGTATGCACTGGTTGCCCTGGGAGATCTGGACGAGCCGAAGACCGTCAGGGCATTCCGAGAAGGAATTCGCTCGCGGGATGAAGAGATCATCCTCGGCTGCATTCGGGGCTCTGCTCGCCTGCTGGCCTCGGGGGAAATTGAAGACGACTTCTTGAGAGAGGAGTTGGCTGCTTTGTTGGCCAGCACAGATGTCTCCGAGGCAGTGCGCTCGGCTGCTCTCAAGGCCCTTCTGGATCTGCAGGATCACCGGCTTAATCGAGCGTTGGCCGAAGCTGTCCTGGATGCCACCCTGGAAGGAAGCTGGCTTCTGGAACAGATTGAGGAGCTCATCTGGGAACGGAAGACCCGCTTACCGAAGCCGTGAGTTCCTCCCGCACTCAAAAGCGCTTCAAAAAAGGTCCAGTCTTCGAGCGCCAGTCGTAGTGGGCGCGATTCATCCTGATTGCGTCGAATCGTCTCAAGATGCTGATGAACAGAAGGCCGAGCACGACACACAGCCTTGGAAGCGGATCACTGACAAACTCAGGAGCTGCCCTGCTGCTCATCGCGAGGTCTTTCCTTCCCGGCCCTTACGGACCGGGCTACTCGAATGTCGGCCCTCCGGGCCTTTGGCAAGGTCGGTTACGCTCACGTCTTCAGGCGCCGAAGGCGCCACTCATATTCAGCCCAGCGCGTTGCGCTGGGTCTTCACAGCGAAGCCGCGCAGCTCTGAAAGAGCGATTGATGGCCAGCATAGCGATTCTTGGTGGCAGGCGCGGAGGGAGTGTCAGGTCCTATTTTTTCTGCTCAGTCTTTCTAGACAACCCTATGCTTTTGGGGCACACTCAGATCAAGACAAAGCAGGATGCATGAAACCTTCAGTGAGAGGTGATCAGTGAGGTGAGGTGAAAGGTTGAAGCCATGAAATTTGGATTTGGAGTTCCGAATATCGGTCCCCTGGGCTCAGCCGATTCTGTGAAGTCCGTCGCCACCCGGGCTGAAGAGTTGGGCTATGACAGCTTGTGGGTCATCGAACGACTGCTCTATCCCGTCAATCCCAAGACGCCCTATCCGGTGACACCGGACGGTTCTTGGCCGGACGTTTACCGCCACGTACTTGATCCTCTAGAAACGTTAACCTTCGTTTCTGCCCACACGAGTACCATCGCTCTGGGTACGAGTGTCCTTGACATTCCCTACTACAACCCGGTCATGCTAGCTCGTCGCATCTCTACCCTGGATCGCTTTTCAGGGGGACGAGTTCGCCTCGGTTTGGGTTTAGGATGGGCCCAGGATGAGTATGATGCTGTGGGAGCGACGTTCCAAAATCGGGGTAGGCTGGCCGACGAGTTCCTTGCCGTTTTGAAGGCCATTTGGGGCACCAACCCGGTTGAGTTCCGGGGAGACTTCTATACAGTTCCCCAATCTTTTATTGACTCTAAGCCGGTGCAGAAGCCGCACCCGCCCATCTATCTAGCTGCATTTGCTCCAGTGGCCCTGAAGCGCATTGCCCGGGCAGCCGATGGCTGGAACGTGGTGGCTCTGCCGCCGGATGCCATGGCCCAGATGTTTGGCTCGGTGAAGGAGATGGCAGAAGCTGAAGGTCGCGACCCCGCATCCCTGAAGATGGTCGTTCGCGCCAATGTAGAGCTTTTGGAAGAGCCTCGGGCCAAAGATGGCATGATCTTTACCGGGACTTTTGAGCAGATCGAAGAAGATGTGGAGGCTTGCCGGAGGGTGGGTGCCCATGAAGTCTTTTTCGATCCAACTTTCTCGCCTGGTGCCCAGTCCCTGGACCGATGGGTCGAACTGATGGAACAATTCCGCACACTGGCTTGAGCACTGTTCAGGATTCGGCCCGTCCTTGTGTCTGATCCCCGGTGGATCTCGAA
>JBHHYX010000469.1:0-3926 GCA_046757765.1 Acidobacteriota bacterium
GCGCGGATGATAACGGCGCCGCAGCAGAAAGCTGGTGAATAGTCCGGGCTAGGCTCGAAACAAGTTCACAAAGTGGTCAAGTTGCGCGTTGGATAACAGTTCGCA
Source organism: Acidobacteriota bacterium (assembly GCA_046757765.1). GTDB lineage: Bacteria > Acidobacteriota > UBA6911 > RPQK01 > JBHHYX01 > JBHHYX01. Next base: position 106 of record JBHHYX010000469.1, read on the forward strand.
CTACAAACGATCGCTATGCTGGCTATCAATCGCTCTTTCAGAGCGGCCGGGCTTCGCTGTGAAGACCCAGCGCGTTGCGCTGGGCTGAACTTGTTTCCGGCCTAGCTGCGCTAGCGAGCCACCTCATACCGCCCAGAAGCAGGTATACGAAGCGACAACAAAAACGGAGGCGGAAGCGTCAGCGACCGGAGCAACGGCGAGCGTCAACCCTGGTACCCCTCCCTCACGGTCGGGGCTCCGTTACTCAATAGTGTACATTGTTGTCAGGCGCACAAGTTGAGCCTCTTGTGAACTTCTTCTCGGACTAGGAATTCCCTAGAGAGGAGACAGGCCACTGGGCGCCCATTCAGGAACCGACCGTCTCGGGTTGTAATTTTGCCGGGGAGGGGTGGCTGGACCAACTTTTTCTTACCGGTTCGAAGCGGGCCTGGAAAAAGCGCAACTCGGGCGGTTCGTAGGTAAAGCGAAGGCCGCCAATCTTTTCACTCTCTTCGCACAGCGCCGCCACCGACTCAGCCACCACATCCATATGGGCCTGCGTGTAGACCCGCCGTGGAATCGCCAGCCGAACCAGCTCCAGCTCGGGGCGAAGATCCTCTCCGGTTTCCGCTTCTCGCCCCGCCGACACGATCCCCCGCTCCATGCTCCGGACCCCTGAGTCTCGGTAGATCGCAGCGGTGAGGGCCTGCGCCGGGAACTGGTGTTGGGGAATGTGGGGCAAAATCGCCTTGGCATCCAAAAAGATCCCGTGCCCCCCGATGGGCTGCACGATCGGTACCTCGAATTGTATCAATCGGTGTCCCAGGTACTCGACCTGCCCGATTCGTGCGCGAACGTGATCGTCCGTCTCGACCATTTCGCGGATGCCCCGGGCCAGGGCTTCCATATCCCGTCCCGACATCCCCCCGTAGGTGTGCAACCCTTCGAAGGCCACCAGCAAAGAGCGTGCCCGTCGGGCCAACTCGGGATCTCGAAGCGCTAGAAACCCGCCGATATTGACCAGATTGTCTTTCTTTGAAGAGACCGTAGCGCCGTCGGAGCACGCACAGAGCTGCCCCACGATCTGCCGAATGCTCTGGCCGCGGTAGCCGGGCTCGCGCTGCTGGATAAAGTAAGCGTTTTCCAGAGCTCGGGTGGCGTCCAGGATGAGCAGGATCTTGTTTCGTCGGCACAGTTCGTACACTTGCTTCAGATTGGCCAACGAGATCGGTTGCCCCCCCGCCATGTTGACGTTGGTTTCCACCGAGAGATAGGGGATCCGCGCCGAACCATAGCGATGGATGACCGCCCGCAGCTTGTCCAGATCCACGTTGCCTTTGAAGGGATACAAACTGCAGGGGTCGTGGGCCTGATCGACGATCACGTCCACGAATGTTCCGCCCGCGTACTCCTGATGAAAGCGGGTGGTGGTGAAGTACATATTGCCGGGAATGATATCGCCTGGTTTGATAAGGATCTGGCTCAGAATGTGCTCGGCGCCACGACCCTGGTGAGTGGGAACCAGTTCCGGGTAGCCGTAGACATCCTGGACGGCTTCCACCAGGTGATAAAAGCTTCGACTGCCCGCATAGGCTTCATCCCCCAGCATCAAGCCGGCCCACTGATAGTCCGACATGGCCGACGTGCCGGAGTCGGTCAGGAGGTCGATGTAGACATCTTCGGAGCGAAGCAGAAAGGTGTTGTAACCGGCCTCCTGTATCGCTCTGCCCCGGTATTCCCGGCTCGTCATTCGGATCGGCTCCACCATTTTGATCTTGTAGGGTTCAGCCCAACTTTCTCTTTTGACCATCGACTGCCACACTCCTTCAACCTGAGAGGCGGGGTGCCTCAACCGCACGCTCTGGAATCCACCCGCACTCCCGTGAACAAGATAGAAAAACCGGCCAGGATGCTCCGGGACCGATGGCGGTTCAGACTTTCCAGCAGCAACCTTCATTCCAGAACCCAGCCGCTTCCCGGAGCGGGTTGAAGCCCTCGGCCGGGGAACGGGCGGGGCGAAATCACGCAACAAGGAAGGCAGATCACCCAGCTTCGACGCCAGGGCCGCGTGGCCGGAAACAAATTCACAAAAAGGTCAAGTTGCGCATTGCCCCACAGGGCTTGGCCTCCCAAACGCTCCCGGACGGATGACGGTATAATCTCGCCTGTGATGCTGACCCTGCTTGCGCTGAGCCTTCTCACCCCTTCATCTTCGATCCCGACCGGCCAGGTTCTGGAGCGGATGGTTTGCCTGGCGGACCCCGAGCAAGGTTACACTCTCTACCTGCCCTCAAACTACGACGCCGGCCTGCAGTGGCCGCTCATCATTGCCCTCGACCCCGGGGCGAGAGGCGTGGTGCCGGCGAGGCGATTCAGCCAGGCAGCCGAGCGGTATGGATATATCGTGGTGGCCTCCAACAACTCCCGCAACGGTCCCCTGGAACCCGCCATCAAAGCGATTGGGATTCTCTGGCAAGAAGCCACCCAGCGCTTCTCCGTCGACCGGCGGCGCGTCTATTTGACCGGCTTTTCGGGGGGTGCCCGGATGGCCGTTCAGCTGGCTCAGGGGAGTGTGGCCTCAGGTGTGATCGCCTGTGGAGCCGGACTCTTGAAAGGGGATCCAACCCGACTGCCGTTTCTCTTTGTGGGCGTCGCCGGCAATCGGGACATGAACCATCTGGAAGTCAAAATGCTGGTGGACAACCTAAAGACACTTGGCACCACGGCCAGGTTCTTCACCTTTGACGGCAAGCACAGCTGGCCTCCTCCGGCCGTTCTCACCCGGGCGGTGGAATGGCTGGAATTGAAAGCCATGGAAGCCAGTTTGAAGCCACGCAACGAGGTTTTCATCCAGACGCTCTTCCAGTCTGCTTTGGACCAGGCGGAAAAGGAGCGCCAATCCGGAGATCTGTATCAGGCCCGGCGCTCCTACCGAGATATCGTCTCCGATTTTGGGCCCTTCCTGGACCTGGAGGCGCAACGCGACGAGTTGGAGGCGCTGACCGGGAATCCGACCTACCGGCATCAGGTCCAGCAGGTGGAAAAGTTGGAGGCGATCGAGCGGCGCACGATCCGGGAGATCCTGGACGTCATACTGGGGCAGAAGCCGGATCGAAAAATGAAATGGTGGAGAAAGAAAATCGCCTCGATCCGGGCGCTCCAGAAGGACCCCAAGGACGCTCGACAGCGGCGCCTGGCGCGGCGCCTCATTGACTTCGTGTGGCTCAACGGGCTCGAGAAATCCTGGTTCGCGTCAAAGGCCAAGGAGTATCCTCGATCGATCTATCTGGCCCGGGTGGCTCTTCTGGTGCGCCCCGAATCATCCGGCCTGCTCTATCACCTGGCCAAGACCTATGCTTTGAATCACCAGGACAAGCGCTCGATGGAAACACTGCGCAAAGCCCTCAAGGCCGGCCTCGATCCGGAGCGTGCCCGCAAGGAAGCTGCCTTCTCGAATCTCGCCGACAAGGCCCGATTCCGCGCTCTTGTCGGCGCAGAAGGGAAAGGTTCTTGAAACGGGGGCACGTCCATCCCGGGCCGCCTGGCCCAAGTGCCAAGCGGCCTGCCTCTCCCCCGGCGAAGCGCCAGCCAGGGAGGGCGGCTCACGGTCCCTCCGCTTGGATGGCCTTCCGAAGTGGAAGGTCGGGAGTCCGCAACCCCTCCGCCAGAGCCCCCACCGGGCCTGCCCCGGTGGGGGCCTCCGCTCCAACCCGTGGGCTTGTCGTTGCGTGGCGTTGTTATCCGTTGCCACGTGCACAGTTGACTTAACTTTAAAGATTAGCGCAACTCTAGGGCCGCTAGGCCCGAAACAAGTTCACAAAATGGTCAAGTTGCGCGTTGGA
>JBHHYX010000470.1:0-3922 GCA_046757765.1 Acidobacteriota bacterium
CGTTCGCGGCCAAATCTGGTGCAAATCTGAGCGCCAACTCTGCGAATTTATTCTTTCGCAAACCCTTAGTACTCCAATCCGCAAATACGGCGACGTATGTTGCGGCCGGAAGTGAAGCGTCAAATCGCCGCGCCTGGCGAGTCCATTGTGAGAGAGAAGTCTCCGAAGCGACTGGCCCGGCCGCAACCCCGCGGGCGGATGGGGGTTGTGGCCGATCTCTTTGTCGTTCGTCCTCGCCGATGCTCCGGCATCGACTCGTCCTCTCTTCGCGACCTCGGCTCACAAGACCCATCCGCATACATCACCGTACTGGCGAGCTGGAGCACTTAGCCTTTGGGATCGGAACTTATGAGGACTGGAAATTCCAGGACTTCAAGGCCCCGAATCTCAAACAAATTCCAAGGACCAAGCCCCGAATCTCAACAGCTCTTGCGTTTCAGATTTCGCATTTGCAATCTTACTTCGGGAATTGGTAGTTGGGATTTGGGAATTCGAGTTCCCTTCCCAATCTGGTAACTTTTTTTTACAATGACTTACTCTTTCTGGGATGGGAACTGGCTATGCCTCTAACCCCCACAGCTTTGGAGTCGCCAGTTCCACGGAATTGCCGGCCGGATCGCGAAAGTAGAGGGACCGCCCTCCCCCGGGCCAGTTGATTTCTCTTTCGATGACCACGCCGTGATCGAGTAGCCGATTTCGCCAGGCATCGACCCTGTCTCCCGCAATGGCGAAGGCGATATGTCCGGGGCCGAAAGCGCCATGTGAGGGTACTTCGGAGTCTTCAATCCGGGTTCGGTTCGCGTCGAAGACCAGAAACATGCCATCGCCACAGCGAAAGAACAGATCCCGTTGAGTGGGTTTGGAGAAAGCTGTCAGGCCCAGCACGTCCCTGTAGAATCTCTCCGCGGCGAAAACGTCGTCGACATAAAGACAGGCTTCCAGAACCCTCGTGACTCCCGGCCGGAGGTCTTGCTTCCGCTGATCACCCGTTCGGTCTCGGCTTCCAGGTTCAATCTCCGATTTTTTCACCCTTCGGAATTCCCTTCGGCTCGAACGGTTGTCGGTGATACCGGCAAGCACTGTTCGCCCGCCCAGTGTATCACTCGAAACCAGACTGCGCTATTTGTCTCCGACCCAACGGAGATAAGCTGGCAATCGACGCCGATGCATTCTGGAAGTTCATACAACATACGGCTGAGGTGAAACGTTTGGCTCCGATACCGAAGAACCGGCGGCCAGGCCACCTCCGATCAGTCTGGGGTTGAGGTGGTTTGGAGGCTCAGTCACAATAGGGGGCGGAAGCGGAGTTGGAATGAGGCTGCAGAAGCGGGTGGCCCTTGTCACCGGTGGAAGTTCAGGGATTGGCCGGGGCATTGCACTGGAGTTCGCCTCCGAGGGCGCCAGAGTTGCCGTCTCGGATGTGCGGGAAAAGCCGAAGCCAGGCAAGTATTACGAGCGCGATCTCGAGACAACCACAGTTGAAGAAATTGACAAGTTGGGGCAAGAGGCAGCTTTCATCGAGGCCGACCTCTCGGATGAGGTTTCGACCCGAAAAATGATCCATCGGACGGTTGCGCTCTTCGGGGGAATCGACATTCTGGTCAACAACGCCGGAATTCTCATTCCCGGCGGATGCCGGGAGCTTTCCGTGGCTGACTGGGATCGGACACTTGCGGTGGATTTGAGGGGAGTCTACGTGGCTATCAAGTTCGCCTTACCCCATCTGGAAAAATCCCGCTTCGGACGAATCATCAACATCGCCTCGGTTCTCGCCTTCGGAGGCGGAGGCGGTCCCGCCTATTCAGCTGCCAAAGCGGGCGTTGTCAACTTGACCCGGGATGTCGCCCTCGAGGCGGCCCAGCAAGGCATCACTGTCAACGCCATCTGCCCAGGCTACATTGAGACCCCCATCCAGAACTACCAGAGCGAGGAGGATATCGCCAACTGTCGCCTGCGGACGCCGTTGCCCCGCTTTGGCACTCCCCGTGACGTTGCCCGGGCCGCCCTCTTTCTGGCTTCGGATGAGGCGGATTGGGTGACCGGCATCGCCCTGCCCGTAGACGGAGGCTGGATGGCGAAGATTTCCGAGTAGGTCCCAAGACCCTGCTCCCCATTCAGCCACTGGCCTCCCGCCGCGACTTTCCGTCACCGGCCAGGAGTGGGCAAGAAACCTTCGGTCGTCGGCCCCGGTGCAGAGTCCGATGTTGCTTCCTCCCTCTTCGGTTTGCCCTGACCTCTTCGGCTTTGGACCAGTCTGCGAAACGGGCCTTTCTCTGGTGCTGGCGAGTGGGTCACTCAATCGAGCAAATGTCCCAGTTTCTCTTTCTTTGTGCGCAGGTATTTTTCCGACAAGGCTGAGGGCTTGATGATCAGGGGGACGCGCTCGGAGATCTGGATGTCTTCCCCTTCGAGCGCCCGTATTTTGGCTGGATTATTGGAGAGCAACCGAATCCGTCGAAGAGAGAAATACTTCAGGATCTGTCCACAAAACCGGTAAGAACGCTGGTCCGCCTCGAAGCCCAGACGGACATTCGCTTCCACCGTATCGATCCCCTGGTCCTGCAACTGGTAGGCCCGAAGCTTGTTCAAAAGCCCGATGCCTCGTCCCTCCTGCATCTGATAGATCAGCACCCCGCCATTTGAGGCAATCAGGCTGAGCGCCTTCTCCAGCTGGTCGCCGCAATCACAGCGCAGGGAATGAAACAGGTCGCCCGTCAGGCATTGGGAGTGAATCCTCACCAAGGGGGGAGACCCGCCGTCGAGAGGACGTCTCACCAGCGCGACAGCCTGTTCGCCATCGCTTTCACTTTCGAACCCGAAGATTTCGAATTCGCCGAATCGGGTCGGCAAGCTGGCCTGCGGGACGTTGTTCCTCTTGACGCCGACGTTCCCCATGGCGCCAGTATAGCACGGTCAAAAGACGCCCCAACCGGAGATCTCAGCGGCCCGGCTGGCACTGTGGAACATTTTATTGATCTTTCCCAGCTTCGATTTCGTGTAGGGGATGTACACTCGCCGACGGAATCCGGAGCGCGTTGGATAACAATGCGCAACTTGACCATTTCGCGCCCGATTCTCGGCGGTTTGAGACCCAGCCTGCAAATCGCCGGGGTTGGCAATCCCCTACCCGGCTCGTCGACTGCTCCGGCCAGGAGTGAGAGATCTGGATCAGCGCCTGCTCCTGTTTTTTCTCGAGGCCCACCATTTCATCAGGCGACCGATCATTCCCGCCTTCTCCGAGAGGTAGGCGTCACGGAGGAACAGGTCCGCAGCCCGGCGATCCGCCTGGGAAAGAGTGGGAAAAATGTGAATAGCGTTGGAAAGGTCGGGGAGTTTCAGCCGGTGGCGCATTGCTAACACATACTCATGAATGAGTTCGCCAGCCGAGGCGCCCAGAATGTGGGCGCCCAGAATGCGACCCTTGGTGTCCGACACCACTTTGACCGCCCCGAAAGTTTCCCCATCGCAGATGGCACGGTCGAGGTCGGCGAATGGAAAGCGGTAGACCCGGACGTTGTCGCCTCGTTTCTTCTTCGCCTCCCCTTCAGTGAGCCCGACCCGGGCCAACTCGGGATCGGTGAAGGTGGCCCAGGGAATCACCCGGTAGTCCATGCTCCGTGACCCGGGGAAAAGGACGTTGCCGACCACCGTCTTGGCTTCCGCCTCCGCCACGTGGGTAAAAAGGTATCCTCCCTTGACGTCTCCACAAGCATAGATGTGAGGCACACTGGTGCGTAGTTTGGAATCCACCAGGATGCCCTGCTTGCCGTATTTGACGCCCGCCCTTTCCAGCTTCAAGCCTTCAATATTGGGCTGGCGTCCAGCCGCCACGATGATGGCGTCGGCCACCACTTCATGCTTGCCTTCGGGAGAGAGCCTGGCGATCTCCGGAGGGTGCAGGTGATCGGCTGCGGTTTCAATG
>JBHHYX010000471.1:0-3918 GCA_046757765.1 Acidobacteriota bacterium
CAAGGGGCCAAATCTCAAACAAATCCCAAGGCCTCAAGCTCCAAACCTCAAACAGCTCCTGAACCACGAACGTGAGTGCGTGGCCATCCGGATTGGCCGGGCGCTAACTAACGCTTCGGTTCAGTTTACAGGGCAGCGGCAAGGGAGGGCACGTTGTCAATGCAACGCATCCTAGCCCGGACTATTCACCAGCATTCTGCTGCGGCGCCGTTATCGTCCGCACTGACTGCGTTGCCCACCCTCGGCCTCCTCGACGTAGTGCACGACTACGCTTCCGGGGGCCTCGGGCGTAACGCCTTGTCAGCGCGGCGCTTCCGACGCCTCGCGACGAAACCTGGTGCATAATCCGGGCTAGAGCAAAATTCTCAGAATTCCTCAACAAACGGTTCTTGGAACGGTCCTGGAACGGTTTTGGGACGGAAGGCGGCTATAGTGGCCTCCAAACACACGAACAGGCCTTTGCTTGAAGGCCTGCTCAATCCCGCCAAGCAAGGGGTCGCGAGACCCCTTGCGCACATCCCCGACTCTTTCAGCTTGAACTGTCCTCTCCTCGCGCCGATTACAAAAACGGACGGGAACGGCCCGGTTTGGGGGTCGAGGACAGGGAGCATCCGTGCCGCCGAAGAGAGTTGATGACAGGCCTCTTTCTTGAACCTGAATTGAGCGATTCTCCACGGCGATAAGCACCAATCTGTTGCCCACCGCGGGTCTTGTCGATCCTCGACATACCGCGGCGGGTATGCCTGCGGTCTCCGCAACCCGCGGGAACACAACATCTTGGCGCTTCTCATCCGCAAGAACCGCTCAACTCAGGTTGAAGAGTCGCCGTCGGATCAGGACAATGGTGAAATGTTCGCAGTGTGGAGAAACCCTGGTTCTGCATTGTGGCTGGGATGCTGCTTTTTGTGGCTGGCTTGCCCGGGCTCTCTGGCGGCGGAAAAGCCTGCCCTGGTTCTGGACCCGGGGACAGTTACTCTTTATGTGAGTGCATTCGACAGTTCGGGAAGACACGCCGCCGGGCTCTCCAAGGATCGGTTCAACGTTTTCGAAAGTGGTGTCCCCCAGACCATCGAAGACTTCAAAGAGGCCACGCCTTCGAATCGGGCTGCGGAGCAGAGACGGTACTTCCTGATCCACTTTGATGAGAATCTAGACTTCCGACAGCTCTTCAGGGCCAGAAGAGCCCTCCAATGGTTGATCGGCAGTCTCGACGCCAGCAGGGACCGACTTGCCGTCTCTCGACACGGCCGGCTATCGAGCTTCAGCCGGAACTCGATCGCAATGGGCCGGCTGAGCGCTTACTTTGGCTCCGACTCGGCCCAGTTTCATCTTCCCCCGGAGCTTGGCGACAAAGGTTTGCCAAGCCCGGATTCTGAGGGGTCGGGCCGCCCGGTTGCGCCTGAGGCTCCCCGCCAATCAGCCCCGAAAGCCGAGAACATGCTCGAGGAGGGCGCTTCCGGAAACGTGGTTTCCCTTTCCGGTCGCTTGAAACACGTGGCCGGCAGGAAAATCCTCTTGCACTTCGGCAGAACATTACCTTCCCGCAGCATTCAAACGAGAAAACGAGACGACCGTTTTACCATCCGCATCTTGAATGACGCCAACGTCAGCATTTTCGTAGTCGATCCCGCAACGGTTGCGCCACCGCGGGAAGTCAGCGGGAGGATCGCGGCCCTGGCCAGGGCCACGGGAGGAGACTTCCTGCCCGCCCCTGACATTCAGGGGGCCATGCGGAAAGTGCTGGAAGCCACGTCCTATTATTACCGGCTGCGCTACCGGGCCAACCGACCCAGAGACAGCCGATACCGGCAAGTTACTGTGACGGCGACCGGAACAGACGTTGTCCTGCGTTACCGTTCGGGATATTTCGCCACCTCTGGGGAAGGTGGCGATCTGACGGATCGGACGGTTTCAACGGTACTGCACTCCCCCCGTCTTTATAGCGACTTCCCGGTCGCGCTGGCCGCCACCAAGAGCGACCCAACAACCTTGGAGCTCAAGGTCACTTTTCCCTTCAGCAGCATTCGTCTGGAAGAGACTTCGGCCACGGCAGAGGGGGACTCCAGCTATTTTCAGAATCTTTATCTCTTTGTGGGAGTCTACGACAGGTCGGAGCAGCTTCTGGCATCGCTGCAAAAGGGCTATTCTCTCGAGCTGAGTTCCTCGCAGTTGCAGGAACTGGGGCCACAGAATGCCGCCATTGAAGAAACGGTGACGAGGGAAACACTCTCCAGGGCCGCCTTCCTTCGGGCTGTGATCATCGTGGGACAGAATCTCCAGATCTCCACCGGGGACTTCGCCTTGTAGGAATTTTCTACAACTTTCGGCCCAGGGTCGCATCGTAGAGAATGGCAGACAAGCTGTGGGGCTGAGATCAGTCCGCTCTCCTCCTCCAAGTCCGACAGGACGCCACCACCGGACGGATCTCGCCCCACCTCCCTTCGCTTTGACTCCGCATTGACCATGTCAGCCCGCACCTCGCCCCGGGGAGCCAAGACGGTGTACATTCCCGGCCAGGCGCTAGCGCCTGTCTTGCTCGAATTTTCTCAAGGCATCGATGTACTTGTGCCCGGCCCCGGTATTGAAAATCACTACCTCTTCATCTCTGTCGACCCACTTCTGGGAGCGGAGTTTCTTCAGGGCGGCCCAGCAGGCGGCGCCTTCCGGGCAAAGGAAGAGGCCTTCTCGCCCCCCCACTTCCATTACCGCCTCGAAGATCTCCAGGTCGGAAACCGCTACCGCGCAACCTTTACTGGCCCGAATGGCCGCCAGGATGAGGAAGTCACCCAGGGCTTTGGGAACACGGATGCCGGCGGCAAAGGTGGAGGCATCGGGCCACATCTCGGTCACTTCCCCGCCCTCCTCAAAGGCTTTCACAATGGGAGCGCAACCGTCAGATTGAACGGAGACCAGGCGAGGCCGCCGCCCGTTGATCCAACCGAGTTCCTCCATTTCGCTAAAGGCCTTCCACATCCCGATCAAACCGGTCCCGCCGCCGGTTGGGTACAGGATCACGTCGGGCAACTTCCAATGAAGTTGTTCGGCCAGTTCATAGCCCATGCTCTTCTTGCCTTCGATTCGGTAGGGCTCTTTGAGCGTCGAGACATCGAACCACCCCTCTTCCTCTCTCCGCCGGCCCATCCGGGCACCCGCCTCGGTGATGAGGCCGTCCACCAGGGTGACGTCAGCCCCGGTCACCTCCGCCTCCACGACGTTGGCGAGAGGGGTGTCCGCGGGCATGAAAATGGAGGCGGGCAAACCCGCTTTTGCACTGTAGGCCGCCAAGGCGCCGCCGGCGTTTCCCGCGGTCGGAATACAGAGGTGAGCGGCGCCCAGCTTGGCCGCCATCGTGACGGCGGCCGACAAGCCGCGGGCCTTGAACGATCCCGTCGGGTTGGTGCCCTCATCCTTCAGGTAAAGGCGGCGCAGGTCGTACTGCTCGCCGAGGCGGCGCAAGGGAAGAATCGGCGTAAAGCCCTCCCCCAGCGTGATGACCTCCGATCGCGTGTCCACCGGCATCACTTCCAGGTAACGCCAAATGTCCAGGGGACGCCCCGGAAGATCTTCCTTTTCCATCTCACCCCGGACCCGTTCCAGATCATATCGAACCAGCAGAGGAGACTGGCATTTTGGGCACAGATTTTGAAGCTCCCGATGGGAGACGGACCTCCCGCACCGAGAGCATTCCAGAGACTTGACGAACGACATGACTTCTCCTCCCAGATTCTTCCGGAGTTTCCCAAAACGGGGTCGAGTTGGCCCGGTGACCGTCCAGGCTCTCTTCGGTGAACCGCCAGCCACGACGGTTTCGTGACGCTGGTTGACAACAGCTGCCGCCACCGCCGTGAGGGGCCCATATTATACCTGAGTTGAGCGATTCTGGCGGATGGGAAGCGCCAAGATGTTGTGTTCCCGCGG
>JBHHYX010000472.1:0-3913 GCA_046757765.1 Acidobacteriota bacterium
CATCCAGCAGGATCACGTGGAGCGTCTCCGCAGCCACGATGCCCAGGGGCAGGCCTTCCGCGACCAGCCCCTTCTCGGAGGATAGGTACGGTCATTTCGTTTCCAATTTACGACATATCTGTCACCACACGGAAATGAAATACGAAACAACCGTCTGCGGCACCCTTAAGCCAGCGAAACTGGCTGCCTTTTAGACCGGTGCTGACACCCCGGGTTGCAGGTTCCGGAGTCGAATTTCGATTTTCGGGTCTTTCTTTGGTAATCTCTCTGGACGGCCAATCCGAGGAGTGCCTTCGGGTCCGTGTCGGACCAGGTCTCGGGTATCCGCCCGTGCCAGGCGGCAGCGGAGGCGAGCCGGTCCGGTTTTGCCGAGACCGGAAACAGATTCTGTTGGGGCTATCCCTGGCACGGCGGCAGGCTTCGGAAATGGCCCATTGGTGTGATAGGAGGAGATTGCATGACCGATAAGTTCCAATTTGTCTATGAATTCAACTCGATGAACGTGGACGGACGCGGCGATATGAAAGATCTGCTGGGAGGAAAGGGAGCGGGTCTGGCCGAAATGTCCCGGGCCGGCCTTCCCGTTCCTCCCGGCTTCACCCTCTCCACCGAGGCCTGCTCTCTGTTTCTTCAGGATCGTGCCAGCTATCAGGACCGAGTGGTTCCGGAAATCGACCGGGCTCTGCAGCGCCTGGAAGAGATTTCAGGCAAGAAATTCGGTGCCTCATCGAATGCCCTGCTGGTTTCCGTACGCTCGGGGGCGAAATTTTCCATGCCTGGAATGATGGATACCGTCCTCAACGTAGGGCTCAATGATCGAACCGTCCGGACTCTGGCCGAGGAGACGGGAAATCCCAAGTTTGCCTACGACTCCTATCGCCGTCTCCTTCAGATGTTCGGCAACGTAGTACTGGGAATCGAGGGCGGCAAATTTGAAAGCATCCTGGAAAGGTACAAGTCGGACAGCCACGTCCACCACGAGATCGAGCTCTCTTCTGAGCAACTTTCCGCCATTGCCGATGAATTCAAAGAGACGATCGCCACCGAGGGATGTGAGTTTCCTCAAGAGCCCGACCGGCAGTTGCAGCTGGCTGTTGAGGCGGTGTTCAAATCCTGGGACAACCCCCGCGCCAAGACTTACCGCCGCTTCAATGACATCCCCGAGGATCTGGGCACGGGTGTGAACGTGCAAATGATGGTGTTCGGCAACCGCGGAGAACGCTCCGGAAGCGGCGTGGGCTTCACCCGTAGTCCCGCCACCGGCAGTCCTCATCTGTATGGCGAGTTTCTTCCCCAGGCGCAAGGCGAAGAAGTGGTGGCGGGAACGCGAACCCCGCTTCCCTTCAGCGACCTGGAGGGACGCTATCCGGACATCTTCGCCCAGCTCAGCGAGATTGCCGACAAACTGGAGAAGCGTTACCGGGAAATGCAGGACTTCGAGTTCACGATGGAGGACGGCAAGCTCTTCATGCTCCAGACCCGGGATGGCAAGCGGACCGGTTTGGCTGCGGTCCGGATTGCCGTCGACATGGAGAAGGAAGGGCTCATCAGTTCTGAAGAGGCGATCCTGCGCGTCCAGCCCGACCAACTGGCGCAGCTTCTCTACCCCGTGTTCAAGGAGGGCAACTACGATATCCTGGCGGAAGGGTTGCCGGCATCCCCCGGCGCCGAGGTAGGTAAGATCGTCTTCACTGCCGATGACGCGGTTCAGTGGGCCGAGCGAGGCGAACATGTGATTCTGGCTCGCGGAGAAACCACACCCGATGACATTCACGGAATGCAGGCGGCGGTCGGCATTCTGACCTCCCGGGGCGGCATGACCAGCCATGCGGCCGTGGTGGCCCGCGGTATGGGGAAATGCAGCGTGGTGGGCTGCGAGAGCCTCCTCATTGACGAGGAATCCAGACATTTGAGCGGTAACGGCCACACGCTTGTCGAAGGGGACGTGATCTCCCTCGATGGAACCCACGGGAGCGTCATTCTGGGGGAGGTGGAAAAAGTGGCAACCGCCGCCAGCGACGGTCTCTTCAAGGAATATCTTTCGCTGGTGGATGGAGTCGCGGCGATGGGGGTAAGGGCCAACGCAGACACTCCCGAAGATGCCCGAAACGCTCTCAGATTTGGAGCCATCGGAATCGGGCTGTGCCGGACTGAACACATGTTTTTCGGAAAAGAACGCCTCCCTCTGATGCAGGAGATGGTCCTGGCAGAGAGCCGTTCCGAGCGTAAGGCGGCTCTGGAGAAGCTGAAGGCCTTCCAACGCGAGGATTTTTACGGCATCCTGGAGGTGATGGACGGTCTTCCCGTCACCGTTCGACTCCTGGATCCCCCCCTCCACGAGTTTCTTCCCCGGCGCCAGGATATTCTGAGCCAGATCGAGGAGCTGAAGAAAGGGGGGGCCTCGACCGAACGGATAGCGGCCAAGCAGAAGATGCTGGCCCGGGCCGAGGAGCTGAAGGAGATGAACCCCATGCTGGGGCACAGGGGTTGTCGCCTCGGGATCACCTATCCTGAAATCACGGAAATGCAAGCCGAAGCCCTCTTCGGGGCTGCCTGCCAGCTCAAGAAGGAAGGCAAGTCCCCCCTGGTTGAGGTGATGGTCCCCCTGGTTTCCCTGGAGAAGGAGTTTTTCGACCAGGCTTCCTTGATCCACAAGAAGGCGACAGAGGTTCTTGAGGGGGAAAACACCCAAGTCCCTTACATGGTGGGCACCATGATCGAGCTGCCCCGGGCTGCCTTGATCGCCGATAAACTGGCCCGGGAGTGTGAATTCTTTTCCTTTGGAACGAACGACTTGACACAAACCACCTTTGGATTCTCGCGCGACGATTCCGGCCGTTTCGTGAAAGTTTACGAGGAGAAAGACATCCTTCCCAAGGACCCCTTCCAGACCCTGGATCAAGAGGGAGTGGGACAACTCCTGCAGATGGCGGTGGAGCGGGGCCGCAAGACCCGACCCGGAATCAAACTGGGGATCTGCGGGGAACATGGCGGCGACGGGGGATCCATCGGATTCTGCCAGAAGTTGCATCTCGACTACGTGAGCTGCTCGCCTTTCCGAGTGCCCAGCGCGCGCCTGGCGGCCGCTCAGGCGGCCATCACCGAGGAGGGGAAAAAGGCCCGGGCCTACCGGTGAGGCCAACAAGGCCACGGCGGAGGCGGACCGGGCGATGGCGGATCTTGTCAGTGCCCTGTGATGGGGGGGATGGGACGTTGTCGGAGGTGCTTAACGGCGCCATGGGATCCTCTGCAGCTTCTCCAGTCGGGGCTCATCTTCCGACCCCGTCACCAGAAAGAAGTCGATCCGGTTGGAGCCTTTGGTGAAGGAAGCCTCCGGCACAATGACGAGGAAACGGGCGGCGCCCTCCCCTGAGGAGAAAGTCGCAGTCACACCCCGGATGACACCGTTGACGGCCACTGCCACCAGAGAGGGTTGAGCCGGTTTCTCCTCTACCCGTAACTCACCTTCCACCTCCGCCGGGATAAAGGAACCTTCCGGATCAATTCGCTTATAAGCTCGCGGGTTTTCCAGTCGCACCCGAAGCGGGCTGGGTTGGGTCCGGAACTCGGAAGACTTCCGATTCAGGAGGGCGGCAAAACGAGCGGGTAGCAGCAGTCCATCGGGGCCCGCCCGATGAGCCAGTTTCCCCAGCCCGGAGACAAAACTCCGGTCTTGGGAGGGGTCTTGATTGAGAGCGTCCTCGAGGAACCACAGCCGGGAGGAGCTGCCGGCCCGGCAGGCGACCTCTCCCTCGTCCAGGCCAAAACCTCTTCGTGTCGAAGAGGAAGCTGGCCAGGAAGCCGGCCAGGAAGCCGGAAAGACCTGAGGTTCCACGGAGCCAAGGTCATCATGTCGGCGCACCCGACCGACGCCGCGACCCCGGACGCAAGCAGCGGCTCCACCGCCGGCGCC
>JBHHYX010000473.1:0-3912 GCA_046757765.1 Acidobacteriota bacterium
AGTCTTGGGGTTTCTAGTTCCCATCCCAAACGCTAAGCTACTATGTCACAACTATTTAAGAGTCTTGGGATGGGAACTAGCTGGTTTGGCCGGAGGTGGCGATGACGTCCCCGTCGTCGTTGGCGGTAGCCGCCGTCACCATCGGGGCCGACTGCCAGGCGTCCTCTCCAATGTCCTCTTCCCACTTCATTGTGAACTCGGCGCCATCCCAGTGATAAACAACGAGGTTG
The DNA here is from genome assembly GCA_046757765.1 of Acidobacteriota bacterium. Taxonomy (GTDB): domain Bacteria; phylum Acidobacteriota; class UBA6911; order RPQK01; family JBHHYX01; genus JBHHYX01. Next base: position 231 of record JBHHYX010000473.1, read on the forward strand.
TTCAACCACTGGTTGGTTTTCCGATAGGAGCAGGCCACCAGGGTCCCGTTGGAGGAACAGCCCAAACCAGCAAGAGAGCCGGGCCGGCCCACGTCGGAGAACACCTCATTAACAGGACCGAGCGGCGGAGTTTCTCCCACCTGGTCGGACATCTGTGGATCGCAGTGGGCCATGGGGCAATAGCTGTCCGGCAAAGGGAAGCCCTGCCCGACTGCCTGGGTGATACCGGCCATCATGACCAGACTAGCAGAGAGGGCGCGAGAGAAGTTTCATCATTTTGTCCTCTAAAGGACTTTGATTTATAGGGAAGATCATACCGTCGTGTCCCGTTTTGGCAAGAAGGCTTGCCGTTCCAGGACTTTCCCCAAATCCCAATCCCAAGGACCCAAGCCTAAACCTCAACAGCTCTTCCATTTGAGATTTCGTATTTGCAGTGTTACTTTGGGAATAAGTAGTTGGAATTTGGGGATTCGAGCAAGGAAACAGGGTCGAGCCTTTAGGTTAAAGTTGTGGATTTCTCATGGACTGCGGAACAAGATCGCGCTCGCGAAAAGATCGTTCAATTCGCCCGCCAAGAACTGAGCGGCCAGGTCATTGAATTGGACGAGCGAGGAGAGTTCAATCGCCAGGGATGGGAGAAGTGCGTTGGGTTGGGGATTCAAGGGCTTCCCATCCCAACCCGGTATGGGGGCGGCGAAGCCGAAGCGTTGACGACCCTCTACCTCCTCGAGGGCCTGGGTTACGGTTGCAAAGACGCCGGTCTGGTTTTTGCGATCAACGCTCAAATGTGGGGCTGTGAACTCCCTATCCTTTCTTTCGGAAGTGAATCCCAAAAAACGCGCTACCTGCCCGATCTGTGCGCCGGCCGTTCCATCGGCGCACTGGCAGCCAGCGAGCGGGAGGCCGGATCAGACACCAATAATATCCAGACCCTGGCCGAGAGGAAGAGCGACTACTATCTCCTCAACGGCAGCAAGACCTTTGTCACCAACGCCCCGGTGGCCGACGTTCTCCTGGTGGTGGCCACTCTGGATCGGGACCGGCCCAAAGAGGGGATCACCGCCTTCCTGGTGGAAAAGGACTTCCCTGGCTTCCCGGTCGAAAGAACCCTCGACAAGATGGGGCTCCGCACGGCTCCCATGGGAGCTGTGAGACTGACGGACTGCCGGGTGCCGGTTGAGAACCGGCTGGGCAGAGAAGGCGCTGGCGGCACAGTCTTTCGTCACGCCATGGAGTGGGAAAGGGCGTTTATCCTGGCCGCCGCCGTGGGCACCATGGAGCGCCAGTTGGAGGAGTGTTGCCAGTATGCGAGAACAAGGCGGCAGTTCGGCCAGCCTATTGGCAAATTTCAACTCCTGGCCAGCAAGCTTGTCGACCAGAAAATCAGGCTGGAAACAGCCCGCCTGCTTCTGTACAAGGTCGGCTGGCTCAAACAGAGGGGCAGGTCGATCTTCATGGAGGCCTCCTTGGCCAAGCTCTATGTCAGTGAGTGCTGGGTGCAATCCTCCATGGACGCCGTCCAGATTCACGGTGGCTACGGTTATCTCACCGAAAACGAAGTGGAGCGCGGGCTGAGAGATGCCATCGGGAGCAGGCTGTACTCTGGAACTTCTGAGATTCAACGGCTGATCATCGCCAGATTTCTGGGACTGTAACAGGCTCGACAACCCAATGGCCTTGCTGCTCCAACACGTCCTCGCCGAAAGTGCCGGACGCCTTCCCGACCAGACCGCTCTTCTGTGCCGGGGCCGAGCGATCAGCTACCGGCAACTGGACAAGCTTTCGGACCAACTGGCCCAAACGCTGTTGGAGGAGGGAGTCGAGCGGGGCGGCCGAGTGGGGATCTGTCTCTCCAAATCCATTGAAGCAGTGGTGGCGGTGTTCGGAATTCTCAAGTGTGGGGCCGCCTATGTTCCACTGGATTATTTTTCCCCACCCAGCCGCCTTGCCCTGATCGCCGGGGACTGTGGGATCCAGGCCCTGATTACCACGACCCGAAAGGCGAGCCGGATTCTAGCCGAGCCGAGGAGCGATGAATCGGTCAAAGTCCTGATTCTGACCGACACCGCCACTTCCACCCACCTCGAAATGGGACCCGGGATTCGAGCCCTTTTTTGGGAAGAGGTCATGGCAACAAGTTCCCGACCGAGCCGATTCCCCCGCCGGTCCGAAGACGACCTCGCCTACTTGCTTTACACCTCAGGCTCCACAGGAACTCCCAAAGGGGTGATGATCACCCACCGAGCCTCGCTGAGCTTTGTGAACTGGGCCAGCCGCTACTTTCAGCTGAGCCGGAAGGATAGGGTTTCCAATCATGCCCCGTTGCAGTTCGACCTTTCCATCTTCGACATCTTTGCCACCTTCAGGTCAGGAGCCACCCTCGTTGCGGTGCCTGAGGAGCTGTCCAGTTTCCCTCTCCAACTCGCTGATTTCATTGAGAAACAGGCTATTTCGGTCTGGTATTCGGTCCCTTCCGTTCTGATTCGCCTGGTCCTCAAGGGCGGGATGGAGCGATATCGGTTCCTCAGTCTGCGCCAGGTGCTCTTCGCGGGTGAAGTCTTCCCCGTCAAGCACCTGCGCCGCCTGCAGGGGCGGGTTCCTCATGCCGAGTTCTTCAACCTCTACGGTCCCACCGAAACAAATGTCTGCACTGTTTATCCGGTGCGGGTGCTGACGAACCAGGATTCCCGCCCCGTCCCGATCGGCAAAGCCTGCTCCAACAGCGAGGTTTGGGCCCTCAATGAGAGGGGAGAAGTGGCTCGGACAGGGGAGACGGGCGAGCTCTACATCCGGGGTTCCTCCCTCATGAAGGGATACTGGGGGCTGCCGAAAAAGACGAGCGAGGTGCTGACCTCCGTCAAGAACGCTCCCGGAGCGGCTGGAGGGATGGCCTATCGCACAGGCGATCTCGTGAAGCAGTTGGAAGATGGCAACTACGTGTTCGTTGGCCGGCGAGACGAGATGGTCAAGAGCCGCGGTTATCGCATTGAGCTGGGAGAAATTGAAGCCGTTCTTTGCAGCCACCCCGAGGTTCGGGAAGTCGCGGTGCTGGCGGTTCCGGACGAACAGATCGGGAATGCCCTCAAGGTGATCGTGGTTCGACTGGAGGATTCCAACCTCGACCGGGCGGAGGTGGAGAATTGGTGTGCTCGGTGGCTTCCCCGGTATATGATTCCTACCCTCATTGGATTTCGCGATGATCTGCCCAGAACCTCGACAGGGAAGGTGGACAAGCTCGGGCTACTGAAAGAGCCTCTGCAATTCTGAGCCAGGTTCTTGGGGAGTCGGTGTCGCTGTCGGGATCGGTATCGGTATCGCTATCGCTATCGGTGATCGACATCATGCGCATTGCTCCCCGCCATCGCAATCGAGGGCGATAGCGATTGCGAACCCGATACCGATACCGATGAAGGCCTGGCTACCCCACCACTTGCCGGTCGGAGGCGCCGCCTGGCTGAATTCCTGAAATTGGGATGAGAACTAGAGCGTAGCGAGCGACCTCATACCGCCGAGTGGCCATTGAGGTGATGATTTGGTTGCCTTGACCGCCTTTGTGTCGGCCCTCCGGGCCTGTCGGCGAGGGACATCAGGGCCTCCCGGCCCTTACGGACCGGGCTACTCGAATGCCGGCCCTCCGGGCCTTTGGCAAGGTCGGTTACGCTCACGTCGTCAGGCGCCGAAG
>JBHHYX010000474.1:0-3911 GCA_046757765.1 Acidobacteriota bacterium
AGCGCGGATGATAACGGCGCCGCAGCAGAAAGCTGGTGAATAGTCCGGGCTAGAGGGCCAGGATTATCCGACCTCGTACAGCCCGTAGCGCTTCTTCCAATGGGCGGAAAGGTTTTCGAGAACCTCCTGCTTGTCGCCCGATTCCAGCATTCGCCGAAGGTAGTTCTCGGCTTCGGTTTGGGCCAACTCCAGCCAAGCCCGGTCACGCACCAGGTTGGCAAAGAGAAACCCGGGCAGACCGGCCTGGCGGGTCCCCACGAACTCGCCCGGTCCCCGGATTTCCAAATCCTTTTCGGCGATGCGGAACCCGTCGTTGCTGCGTCGCATGATCTGGAGCCTCTCAAAGGCTTCGCGCGAGCGAGCGCCTTGGGTGAGGAGAATACAAGAGCTGCGGTGGGGCCCGCGCCCGATCCGGCCTCGGAGCTGATGCAGCTGGGAAAGGCCGAATCGCTCTGCATGTTCCACCACCATCATCGTGGCATTGGGGACATCGATGCCCACCTCGATCACCGTGGTGGAGACGAGCAGATGAACTTCCCCTTTCTGGAAACGTTGCATGAGCGCCTCTTTTTCATCCGGCTTGAGCCGCCCGTGCATGAGGCCCACGACGAACTCGGGAAATACTTCTTTCCCCAGCTGGCCGGCCATCTCCGTCGCCGCCCGCAAGTCCAGCTTCTCCGATTCTTCGACCAGGGGATAAACGACGTAGGCTTGTCGCCCCTGCTGCAATTCCCGGCGCAAGGCCTGGTACACCCGGGTCCGATTCTTCTCCCTTTCGACCAGCGTCGTCACCGGTCGCCGTCCCGGAGGCATTTCGTCAATCAGCGACAGATCCAAGTCTCCGTAGAGGGTAAGAGCCAGGCTTCTGGGGATGGGCGTCGCGGTCATCACCAAAGTATCCGGTCGCCCTCCCTTCTCCATCAGCTGCGATCGCTGGCGGACTCCAAATCGGTGCTGTTCGTCGATAATGACCAGGGCCAGGTCGGCGAAGCGGACCTTTTTCTGGAAGACGGCATGGGTTCCAATGATCAAATTGGCTTCCCCCGACTCGATCTCCGCCAGAATAGTCTTCCGCTGTTTGCCCTTGATCTTGCCACTCAGAAATGCCACCCGGTAACCGGTTTGGCTGAGATAGCGGCTGAGGGTGCGGAAATGTTGTTCCGCCAGAATCTCGGTGGGCGCCATGAGGACAGCTTGAAAGCCGTTCTCGATCACGATGATCATAGCCTGGAGGGCGACAATGGTCTTGCCGGAGCCGACGTCTCCCTGCAGCAGCCGGCTCATGACCTTGGGACCGCAGAGGTCGTCGGCGATCTCTCTTAGAACGCGCTTTTGGGCCCCGGTGGGGTGGAAGGGCAGGATAGACTTGATCACTTCCCGGACCCGATCGGTAATCTGAATCCTCCTCTCTTTGGGAATCAACTGCCTCCGTTTCTTGATGAGCTGCAGCCCGATCTGGAAAAAGAAGAACTCTTCGAAGATGAGTCTTTGGTGGGAGGGGGTCCGGTTGGTGCTCAGAATTTCCAGATACCACTCCTGATCTTTCGCCGGGGGGAAGACGGGAAAGTGAATCTCTCTGAGCGCTTCCAGCAGCGAGGGGAAGCCATTCTTGGTCAGCAACGCCCCGGGGAGCGTCTCGGGTAAGCCTCCGGGCTCCAGCCTGCTCAACAAGTGGAAAATGATTTGCCGAAGCGCACGGGTGTGCAGCTGTCCTATTCGACGGTAGACGGGGACAATTCTGCCAGTGTGAACGGCCGCATCGGCGGAGGAGTCCAGCATTTCGTACTCGGGATTGATCAGGGAGAGATCGTGGGTGTAGTCATCGAGGCGGGGAGCGCCGAACAAAATGATGGAGCGGCCTCTCTGGAAGACTCGCTCCAGGTAGGGCTGATTGAAGAACTTGACGCTCAATGAGCCCGAACCGTCGGAGACGATCATCTCAAAGATGCGCATCCCCCGCCTGGGAGTGGTGTAATTCCCCGTCACCCGCACCTCGGCCTGAATGACCGCCTCTTGGTCAGCCCGCAACGCCCCGATGGACTTGAAGCGGGTGCGGTCTTCGTAGCGAAAGGGTTTGTAGCGGAGCAGATCCTCAACGGTGTGGATGTCCGCCTTGGCCAGCATTTCCGCTCGCCGCGGCCCCACTCCCTTGATGTACTGGACGGGTGTGTCTTGCTTTAGAGGCACGGTCAAGATGATAAAGGAGTTGAACCTCCAAGTCATGAGATCGGCTGACGTCGAGCCGCGGGCTCGACTGAGTTCTCCTCACAGCCTGCCATCGGGTGTCAATGAACCCGGTTGCCCCTTCTTTGTGCTATATTGGCGAAGTGAGATGGGTTAAACTGAGTCTCCTCTTTGTCCTCGTTTTGCCGGCCTGCGGCAGGAGTTTGGAGAAGCAGACGCGGGACGCGATTCGGGATCTCGATGGACTCTCCCTTTCCAAGAACGATGTGGAGGTTGTGCAGGTGAGCCGGTCCGGCGATTTCGCCGTGGCGGAAGTCAAAGTGAAGACCGCGCTGAAGCTCAAGAAGAACAAGGGAGAGTGGGTGGTAGAGGAGATTCGAATGGGTGATCGCCGCTGGGAGAAGGCTGATCACATCCTGGCCCTGCTGCGTGAAAAACGGACCGAGACCACTCGAAAGCTGCTGGGACGGCTGAAGGCGGGAATCGAACACTACTCGAGCGCGCAGGGCGAGGTTCCTCAAGTCGCCGATTTTGAGTCCCTGGTTGACCTTCTCGCCCCCAGGTACATGGACGGCGTTGTTCGCCTCGATGCCTGGTCCCGCCCCTTCTTTTACCAATCGCTCTCGGCCCGCGGGTTTGATCTCCGGTCCGCAGGCCCCGACGGCGCGATGAGAACGGCCGACGATCTGGCGGTAGGGAGTCATTAGCGTCTTGAAGTCGAAAACCCTGATCCTGACTCTCGCCCTGCTCGCGCTGCTCCTCGCGGTAGGGGGGGGGTATGCCTTGAAATCCAGCGCCGCCGCCATTCCCTGGGGGCACGACTATGAGCAGGCTCTGGAGAGCGCCCGGTTGCAAAGCCGACCGGTGATCACCTATCTCTTCACCGACTGGTGCACCTACTGCAAGCAAATGGAAGCGACCACCTTCAAGGACCCGGAATTGCTCGGGAAGATGAGCGACAAGTATATTTGGGTCAAACTCAATGCGGAAACGAATCCGGAAGGGGTCCGGTTAGCCAGGCAATTCGCCATCACCGGCTATCCAACCATCATCGTTCTGGATCCTGAGGGTGAAGAGCTCGACCGCATGGAAGGCTATTTCCCCTCCCGGGAGTTCGAGGAGTCGGTGGAGTTGGCGCTTTCCAGTCCCACCTCTTACGGTCATCTCAAGAGGGCCGTTCAAGAGCACGGGGACTCGCTCGCCCTTCAATATGCGCTGGGACAGAAGGAAGTGGAAAGGGGCGATCTTTCGGCGGCGGCCGGGCGCTTCAGAAAGATCATCGAGACGGACCCGAAAAACAAAGACGGGTTTACCGACCGCAGCTATTATGCGCTGGCTGAAGCAGAGGCTTCCAAGGGCATGGCTCAGGAAGCCCTCAGTACACTGGACAACCTGGTTGCAGGGTTTCCCCAAAGCCCGGTAGTGGCCGATGCCGCTTTGCTGCGGGGACGGATTCATTACTACAACGGGCAGCCGGAAAAAGCCAAGCAGGTCCTGCGGGACTATCTGAAGCGCTACCCCAAGCACACCTATGCGGAGTGGGCCGGCCGGATGATCCAGGAGATCGACTTGGAAGGCCTTTCCCTGGCGTCAAGCCACTGATGGGGAACTCCCAACTCCCGACTTTCAACTCCGAAAACGGCGGGCTTACGCCCACCGCTCGCCCGGAAGGGGGGTCCGCGGCTTGAAGACCAGGCCGGCAGCGAGTCGCGGAAGAAGGGAGAAAG
>JBHHYX010000475.1:0-3909 GCA_046757765.1 Acidobacteriota bacterium
CTCAGATTTGCACCAGATTTGGCCGCGAATGATTGAGCGAAACCGCAGGCGTAGCCGGGCCTACGTCGAGGATTTCGCGATTGAGGAGCGGCCGAAGATGGCGTGAAGATGAGATGCCAAAATGTGAAGTTATTCCTGCGTGAGGCCTAAACACCAGTCCATTTCACCCCGGCGGTGTTGCGGCTAGAGTGTGGAACGTGGCCTCGTGGTCTCCGCGCAACACTCTTGGAAACAACACCTTGGTCGCAACAATTGAAGCCCGAGACGTGTCCCCGCGCCTGGCGGTCTTGCGGTTGACAAGCCGGGCGGGCTCTTGGTTAGAATAGTGCCTTCCTTGAGTGGCCCCATCGTCTAGGGGACCAGGACGCCGGCCTCTCACGCCGGAAACAGGGGTTCGAATCCCCTTGGGGCTACCACCTTGAAAACACTGGAAATAGCTGGAAACTGAGGGCGTAGCGCCCGACCCTCGATCCACCAGCGCGACATCTTGACCCTGCCTTGTTGCCTGGCGGTAAGTATCAAGGGCGTCGGCATACCTGCCGCCGTTACCACGAGCGATCAACTCATTGCACCGTTGCCGTTCCTGTTGTGCTCGGATTTGGTTTCTCAAATCAGCAATCGTGTTCTCCAGACCGGAAACATTGCACTGCGGGGCTTATCCAGGTGAGAGATCGGGGACGGCGAGGCGCGGGTTGTAGCCGCCGAGGATGGTGAGCTCGACCTCATCGCCGGGAGACACGGCCGTTCCCGCGCCGGGATCTTGCGCGTAGACGGTGAACGCCTCCCGGGTGGAAGAGGCTTCTTCTCCTACCGTAATTGAGACCACCAGCCCAGCTTGCTTCAGTTGCGCCTTGGCCTCACTGGCGGCGAGACCCGAAAGGTCCTTGAGGGCAACACCGGGACGGGATGTGTAGCGTCCCTGGCAGTGAGCCATCGACTGGTCACCGAGCTGGACCACGACGTAATCTTCCAGCATGCGGTGGTTCACCGAGTCCAGGCGGTCTCTTCTTTCCCAGACAACATTGGGATCGAAGGGGAGGTTTTCCTCGTGCCGTGCCTCTACGATGTCGCCGGCCGCTGTCGTTCCGACCAGATTGCCTCGCTGATCATAGTGAAAATTCGCACCCTCGGTGACGTTTTTCGGTGGCTCGGCCACCGAGAGCCAACCGACCCCGGCAGGCCGTCTTCCTGAAAGTAATGCTGGAAAGTCTCAGCAGCGGGATCGAACGGCTCAGCCCACCGCTGCTTGCCAGCCACAGGCTCATTGGTCGCTTACGACACAAAGGCAGAGTGTTCGGCAAATGGGGCCGGGTGGGCACCTCGTCCCAGAAGATGGAATCGGTGGCGGGGTTGTGGCAGGGGTCTATGGTTTGTTATCAGTGGTCGGCTGGTCATGAGGTCAGCTGTTTTGGAGGTCACCTGGTGGCGATACATCTTTTTTACTTTCGTTCCATTTCCCTGCGGTTCCTTTCCATCATTCTGATGGTCTCTCCCTTGACCGCATCCGAAGGCTCCGAGGAGGGCGTGCTGTCGGGCCTTATTCTGGATCAGACCGATCGGGCCATCGGCGGCGCTCAGATTGTCCTTGTTGGCTTCACCAATGACCTGGTTCGGGTGGCTCGCTCCGGCCGGGACGGTCGATTCGAGATTACCGGACTGCCGCCGGGGTCCTACCAGGTTCGGGTCCTGGCCCAAGGCTTCGCCCAGTCTGTCGAGGTAGTGGAGTGGGGAGGCGGCCCCACCCGAAGTCTGGAGATTCACCTGCAAATCTCCACTCTTTCCGAGACCGTTACGGTGACCCCCTCCCGAAGAGAACAAGCATTGGACGATCTGCCGGCATCGGTGAGGGTGCTCGACAGCCAGGACATCCGGCGCTCACCCGCGGTGGCTCTGGATGATGCCCTTCGCCAGGTTCCCAGTTTCAGTCTTTTTCGCCGCACCAGCAGCCTGGCGGCCCATCCCACCTCTCAAGGGGTTTCCCTTCGCGGAATCGGCCCCAGCGGCGTCAGCCGAACGCTGGTGTTGCTCGACGACTTCCCCTTTAACGATCCTTTCGGAGGTTGGGTGTATTGGAGTCGGGTGCCGATGTCCAGCGTCGATCAAATTGAGATCGTGGAAGGACCCAGTTCCAACCTCTATGGGAACTTCGCCATGGGAGGCGTGATTCACATTTTTACCCGCCGGCCTGAAAGGCGAACCGTGGCGGCGGAGGCGAGGTTCGGCAGTCGGGAAACCGCCAAGCTCGACTTCTTCGCCAGCGACGTGTGGGGTCCAGTAGGACTCTCTCTGGACGGCACTGTTTTTCATACCGGCGGCTACAGAATCGTCGCACCGCATCGACGGGGAGAGGTGGATATCGAGGCCAATACGGAACATGAAAACTTCAACCTGAAGCTGGAATACAACCCCTCCAGTGATTTCAGCGTGTTCGTCAAAGGAAGCTACTTTGACGAGGATCGGAGCAATGGCACGCCCCTGCAACAGAACGACACTCAGTGGAGATTCCTGGGAGGAGGCGTCCGCTTTCGTACTCCTGATGAGAGCGAGTGGCAGGTGTCTCTTTTCTCTCATTTTCAGAATTTCGGCAGCACCTTTTCCGCTCTCTCCGCCGATCGGAACTCCGAGCGTCCGGCTCTGACCCAGGAAGTCCCCACCTTCGGCTATGGCGGACTGGTCCAGTGGTCCAAGCCGGTGTCGAGTTCCCATTTTCTGAGTGCCGGCCTCGACTGGAGATGGATTGACGGAGAGAGCCGGGAAATCGTGTTCATTCGAAGCCCTCCTCTACCGGTACGGTTCCGCGACGTGGGCGGCCGCCAGCGAATGGTGGGCTTTTTCCTGCAGGACTCCCTCACCCTGGCACCGCAACTGAAGGTTTTGCTGAGTGCCCGCTTCGACCATTGGAGAAACTACGATGGGGAGCGTCGAGAGCTGGCGGTCTTCTCGGGACAGAGGACCGAAGTGCAGCTGGATGAGAAAGAGAACAACCTCATCAACGGCAGAGTCGGACTGCTCTACCACCTGAACCAGGGAATTTCACTGTGGGGAGCAGTCGGCACCGGATTCCGGGCGCCCACACTCAATGAGCTGTATCGACAGTTCCAAGTCGGCACAGTGGTGACCTTTAACAACCCGGATCTGGGTCCCGAGAGACTCTTCGGATTCGAAGGCGGCCTCAACTTTGCCCTCAACAAACAGGTATTCTGGCGTGTCACGGGCTTCTGGAACCGGATCAACGATCCCGTTTCCAACGTGACCCGGACGGTTGAACCCGCACGCATCACCCGGCAGAGACAGAACCTGGGCCAGACCCGCGTCTGGGGAATCCAGGGCGAAGTGCGCTATCATCCCACCGCCAACTGGAGGTTCGACGCCTCTTATCTGTTCAATGATTCGAGGGTACGAAGCTTCCCCGCCAACAGGACCATCGAAGGCAACCGGCTACCACAAGTCCCCAGCAATCGGTTCACGCTGGGGGCCTCCTATGACAATCCCCGGGCCGTGAGCGTCACGGTCCAGGGAATGTTCGTGGGTCAGCAGTTTGACGATGATCTCAATCTTTTTCCACTGGAAAATTACTTTGTCGTGGATGCCACTGTTTCCAGGCGGGTGGGAGCAGGTGCCGAGCTCTTTTTGGCCGTCCAGAACCTGTTTGACAGGGAATATTCGGTTCGCACCAATCCCGACAGCATTGGAACGCCTTTATTGATCCAGGCAGGCGTAAGGTTTCAGCTGAAACCCTGACCCCCTCCCGACACAGAGAGACGAAGCCCCCACGGCGGTGGGGGGAGATTCGTCAAGGGCGGAAAGGCTAAGAGGCTCCCTGCCCGGGAGCTCTTCCTTGCGGGACCCCATGCATGTGCTTAGCGTGCTGGCCTCGGAGTTGCAGTTGGGGACGGAGCGTTTTTCGTC
>JBHHYX010000476.1:0-3881 GCA_046757765.1 Acidobacteriota bacterium
CGGCTCGAATGTTGTCAATCTCGCTGCGGATGGTGTCAAGGGCTTGGGCTTGCTGGTCTCCTTTCAGTCTTTCTCCTTCGCTGGCCAGAAGATCCAGATAGTAACGGCAGTGGCGGTCTCCGATACTTTCGCTCTCTTGGTCGGAACTCCCGAGCGATTCGAAGGCAAACTGTCGCAGGAGCTCGTGCATCTCGTAGCGCCCCGTTGCGGCCAGCGTCAGCAGGGACTTGTTGGCGAGATCGAGCAGTGCGGCGATTGAGGCGCCCGAAACGGCCTCGGCGGCCTGCCGCGTGAAGCCCCCTCGAAATACGCAGAGCCGACGAAAGGCCAAACGCTCCTGGCCGGACAGGAGATTCAGAGAATGGCTGAAAACGGCCTTCAGGCTGCGCTGGCGCCTCGGCAAATCCCGGCAGCCGGTGGACAGAAAGTCCAGTCCTCTTCGGATCTCCTCAGCGATATCATCGCAGGAGAGCAAACGCGTCCAGGGCGCCGCCAGTTCGATTCCCAACGGCATGCCGCCCACCAGCCGGCAGATCCGAATCACCGCCGGCTTGTCAGATTGCGAAAGGGAAAAGTCCTTCCGAACCCTTCGGGCGGCCTGCAGGAACAGCCGGATGGCGCTGTAATTCTCGCTGTTCTCGTCATCCGGCTCTGGAGGCACACCCAGCCCCTTGATCTCGAGCAGCCATTCCCCCTGGAGGTTGAGCCGTTCGCGGCTGGTGACGATCAATTTGACACGCGAGGTTTCCCTGAGAATGGCGGCCACCAACGGGCCTTTCTCGATCAAGTGCTCGAAGTTGTCCAGCAGTAAGAGGATCTTGGCTTCACCCAAGTGATTGAGGAGTTGACGTTCAGGGTCTCCCCGGGGGTTGAACGTCAGACCCAGGCGCTCCCCGATAACCGCCACCACCAGCTCCGGCGTGGAGAGGGCGAGAGAGATGAAGTAGATCCCGTCCCAACCGGCTTCGACCTCCCTTCGTGCCGCCTCCAGTGCTAGCCGAGTCTTTCCCATTCCACCCGGACCCATGACCGTCAACAGCCTGCAGTCTGGAGTCTGCAGGCATTCGCGGATCCGATCCAGTTCCAATTCGCGGCCGACAAAGGGAGTAGGTGAATCCGGAAGGTCGTGAGAGGCGCTCACGGTGGCTCTTCGGGTTCCAGCTTCAAGCCCGGCGGCCGGAGACACCTTTCCTCCCTCGCAAAGCGCCCGATAGAGTTGTGTTGTCTTGGGCTCGGGAGCGACTCCAAGCTGCCCTTTCAGGACCGCCAGGCACCTTTCGTACTGACACCGCAGCTCGGAACGCTCTCCAGCTTCGGCGTAGAGTCGCATCAGGCGCCGGTGGACTTCTTCCATCAGAGGGTCCAGGGAAAGCCACTGTTGGGCATAGTCAATCGCCCTTTCCAGGTTGCCGTCTGCTTGATGGCCGGACACCAGGCGTTCCAGCGTCCTGCGCAAACTACGACGGTAGCGCTCCCTCTTCAGGAACCGCCATTCTGCAAAGGCCTCGCTGTCCTTGAGGGTGAAGTCGGTCAGGAAATGACCCCGGTAGAGATCTGCCGCCCGGGCCAGAGTCACCAAAGAGGCCCCCCGGCTTTTCGGATCCGCATTGTCACCTCCAGGGCACTGTTTCAAGAGTGACTCGAACTGGTAGACATCCACCCAAACGTCCCCCTCCTGCTCCAGGCCGATCACCTTTCGATCAGCTTTCAAGAAGCGCCCGTGAAATGCTTTGTTGAGAGAACTCAGAGCGATCCGCAGGCAGGAGAGGGCGCGCTCCCGATCCTGCTCCGGCCAGAGAAGCAAAGCCAGAGAAGAGCGTCGTTCTTGGCCCCCGGTGGCCGCCAGGCGAGCCAGCAGAGCCATCGCCTTGCGTCGCTCAAGACGAACAGGATGGCCGTCGCACTCCAATTGCGGAGAGCCAAACAAGCAGATTTTCAGTCCTGACAAGATGGAATGCCCCCGCTTCCCACTATAGCAGGACCAGGCCGGGTCGTCACCGGATTCCCGGACCTCACTCGAATTTCTCCCGAGGCTGATGGGGAAGAGAGCCGGAAGCTCCTTTCTACAAAAGGCCGAAGGGGACCTCGTGGTCGAATCCTGTCGGTCCGGGCAGACCAACCGAAAGTAGCGGAGTTCAAAAAGGGACGATTGCGTTCTTCAATGGACGCCTTCTGAAAAACCCGGGTTAAAGTCCGGCTCTTACTGGTCCGATAGAGACTGATGTCTACAAGTCCTGTGGGAACTCTGTCCCAGGAGCTGCTTGCCCATGCTCATCGAACGCCAGTGCAATCTGCCAGAGAAAGAAACACGACAGCACCGATTGACCCGGCCTGCGGTGGCAGCCCTGATGCTGCTCTCAATGGTGTGTGCCCTCAATCTCGCCGGCGCTCAGCTTCGGCTCACAAGTCCTGAGGCTCAGATTGAGGAAAAGATCTCACCGAGACTGAGACAAGAAGCCTCCTTGCTGGCCGCCAGTCCCGGTTATGACGATGCGATCCCCGTGATCGTTCAGGTCAAGAGCAGTCTCTTTGCACGGACTCGGCAACTCGATCGAGCACTTGGCCGAGAAAGAGACAACGCCCTCCCACTGGTGGAGGCTTACACCGCCCGAGTGACGCCCGCCCAACTTTACAGTCTGCTGGGATCCGATCTGGTCGAGTATGTGAGCCGGGATGCCGTGATTCACCCCAGCGCGGATGACTTCGCCAATCCTTTTCTCAGCACCCTTGGAGCCGGTCAGGTGAAGGCTTCGGGATTTTCAGGCCAAGGCGTCGCCGTGGCAGTCTTTGACTCCGGCATCCAGAACCATGTTGATCTGCCACTGGAGCGGATCGTCGCGGCCGTGGACTTCACCTCCGGGGAGGCCGTCGAGACACCCTTCAATGAAGACCGATACGGTCACGGAACCCATGTCGCCGGAATCATCGGCGGATCGGGGAAGGCCTCTTCAGGTGCCTATTCCGGAGTGGCCCCGGGCGTGAGCTTTGTCGATGTGAAGGTGATTGGCGACGATGGCACCGGACAGACGAGCGGGCTCATCGGGGCGATCGACTGGACAATTGCCCACAAAGACGCCTACGGCATTCGAGTTGTGAACATGTCGCTGGGGCACCCCGCCACTGAATCCTATAGCCAGGATCCACTCTGCCAGGCTGTGGAACGGATGGTGGAGGCAGGACTCGTTGCGGTCGTCTCGGCGGGAAACCTGGGGAAGACGGAAGAGTACTCGAAAATTTGGGGCGGCATCGGGAGTCCGGGAATTGATCCCAGCGTGGTAACGGTCTCGGCTTTGAATTCCATGGCCACCGCCACTCATGACGATGACATTGCCACCACCTATGCCTCCCGGGGACCCACCTACGTCGATCAGCTCTTCAAACCGGATTTGACGGCGCCGGGAAACAAGATCCCTTCCCTCCTTGCCCACGAGTCCCGCCTGGGAAAGGACTATCCGGAACTCGTCATTGATGACAACTATATCGAGCTCAGCGGTTCCAGCATGTCCACCGGCTTTGTCACCGGCACCGTTGCCTTGATGCTTGAAGCCAACCCGGACCTCAGTCCCTGGCTCGTCAAAACGATCCTGCTTCTGACAGCAACAAAACTGCAGGCGCCCCACATGTTGGAGCAAGGAAACGGTCTGGTCAATGCTTACACCGCTGTGGAAATGGCTGAGGCCTACGACTCCCAGGAAGGAAGAATCACCCGGGAAGTGCCGCCCTACTGGCTTCTGGGAGAGGAACAGGTGTGGGCCGGCGGAGCTCTTGCCTCCGGGAACTGGATCCTCTACAGCAATCTCGTCAGCGCCGAAAACACCCCTTCTTGGGGAGAGGGCGTGGCATGGATGGAAAACCTGAAAGCCAACCCGCCCTCAGCTTGG
>JBHHYX010000477.1:0-3881 GCA_046757765.1 Acidobacteriota bacterium
TGGGCAACGCAGTCAGCGCGGATGATAACGGCGCCGCAGCAGAAAGCTGGTGAACAGTATTGGGGTAAGGGTTCTCCTCCCTCAGCACTCACGCTACGGTTCTTGTCCGCGGATGGACGAGGAGTGGACGCAGGTGGACGCGGAGTGGACGTGTTTGGGGGCTCTTCGGCATCTGGGTCGATTGGCGTCCACTCGATGGCGTTCATTCGAGTGGATTGCCCTTGATTCGCCGCGTTGATTCGCGTTCATTCGCGGTTCAGGTTGATTCGCGTTATGCCCCTGCAAAAACCCCCACTCCAGGCGAAGAGTCCCGCCGTCACTGCGGGGAGCAGGAACAGGCAATGGAGACCCTCCTTCCAGTCGGTCCGCCAGACTCGAAAAAGGATTCGTGGGCCTCTATAAAAAGGCAAGAGGAAGCTGAGCCGGGGGATTCTGGTGAGCCAGGATCCGCGACCGGGGTATTCTCGGCGGTAGCGCCCGCTCCAATAGCCAAGTCGAGTCAAATGAGAGCTGACTTGGCCCCATTGAGAGCGGTGGAAGTGGCGGATGCCGGTAGAGCCTTCAAAATAGATTCGGGCTGCGAACTTACGGCAGAAGATCAAATCTTCGGCCATGGCGAAGGTGGGATCGAAGCCGCCCGCCTTCAGAAAATCCTCCCTTCGAATCAGCAAGTTGGAACTGGAGAGGGATTGCCGGGGAGCCGCTGTTTGCCCGGGTAGAAACTGGGAGAATTCGATCCAGTGTAGGACACGACTCGCGATCGAGCTGGGGTTGGCGTTAGCGACCCATCCTCCCGTCAGCTGGACCGAGGCGTCATGGTTGAGCCTGCGGTGGAGTGTCTCCAGCCAGTTGGGTTCGGCGCGGGCGTCCGCATCCAGAAAAGCCAGGTAGCTTCCGCGGGCCCGTCCGGCGCCGAGATTGCGGGCCTCGCCCGGCCGGAGACGGGAAGGTGAAGTGATGATTCGAATGTCCGGATAAGCCGCGTTGATCCATTCGGCTGTGCCTTCAGCGGAAGAATCCACCACCAGAGTTTCACAGCAGCGGCATGTGTGCTGCCGCCGGATGGAATCCAGGGTGGCGCCAAGGGTGGACCGGCTGCGGTAGCTGGGCACGACAAAGCTGACCTCGGGCCGCTCAGTCATGGTGGATCACCATCCCGAAGCCATCCAGACAACCGCGAGAGATGGCGCCGGCCCTTTTCCACCGGAAGCTCAGCAGGTTGTAGGCGAGGCTTGCCAGAAGCGTCAGTGCGAAATGAAGCCATTGTGCGACCCCGGCCCTGTGTTTCCTGAAGAAGTAGACGGTATTGCGCCGCAGCCAGTAGGTCTTTCGGAGAGGCTGGTCCCGGGTGCTGTGGGCCCCTTGATGAAAGGCACGGACAAAAGGGCAATAGTAGGCGGGAAAGCCGGCGTTCCGGGCTCGGAAAAGAAAGTCTACCTCTTCGTGGTACATGAAGAAGCTTTCGTCCCACAATCCTACTCGCTCCAGCACCCGGTGATGGACGAGCAGCAGGCAGCCCAGCAGCAGCTCTACCCGGCGCACTCTGTTCCAGCGCGGCGCGTCCGGTGCTTGCTTGCCCCGATAACGGGCCAGGACGTGGCTCCAGGTCAGCCGGCCCCAGGCGGCGTCCAGCCGGGACGGCTTCTGTTGGAGGAGAATCTTGGGACCATAGATGGCAGGGTCCTTGTCCTCTGCGAATCGGACCAGTCTATCGATCAGATCCGGCTCCAACACGATGTCGTTGTTGAGGAATAGGAAGAAGTCCGGATGGGCATCCGGAAGCCGGCCAGTTGCCTCCACGTAGGGGTGAACGGCCGCGTTGAGACCGGCGCCGTAGCCCGAATTCCGGGGAAGAACCAGAAGCCGTGTCGAGTCCGGCACCAATTTCACGGAGCCGTCTTCCGAGGCATTGTCCACCACCATGACCTCCAGAGCGGGATAGTGGCTGTTGGCGAGACTCGAAAGCGTCGCTGGAAGCACCTTCCTGCCGTTCCAGTTGACACAGACGGCTAGCACTTTCTTAGCAGCTGGCATAGTTGTCGAATGGAGATCCGTCGAGTGGGCCGCCTGGCCAGACGTTTCTTCAAGGCCGACGGAGTGCGGGCAAAGCCGGCCAGAAGTCCCCGCAGGAAGGCGCCAAAATATCCCACCTTGATGAGATGGAAAGCCGCGCTCTTGAACCAGCCGCAGGCGAGCCAGGGAGCGTGGCGAAAAGGTTGGTAGAGGAGCATCAGAAGCCAACGGTTGCGGGTGATCCAGAAGACGCGGGAGGAGGAATAGTAGACCCGGGACGCAGTCAGGCCCTCGTCGGATGGCTGGACGGCAAGGTCGTGCCAGCCTGCCCGCCTCCGCTCGGGATCCGAGGCCGCCTCGATGTGGTAGACCATGGCCTCGGGCAGGTAGAGGCAATGATGGCCGGCGAGTTGGGCGCGCAAGCTGAACTCGACGTCCTCCAGATAGAGATAGAAGTCCTCATCGAAGAGTCCGACGCCTTCAAACAATTCTCTTCGGTAGAAGGCGGCTCCCGCGCTGGCCGCCTGGACCGGTTCGGAGGTTGCGAATCGGTGAATCGGCTCTCCCAGGCCTCTCTTGTAGGGCATCCCGGCCCGGTTGTAGCAGTCACCCGCGCTGTCGAGACGATCTCGCCGGAGGTAATGGATCATCCGGGAGGCGAAAAAACCATATTCGGGATGGCCCTCAAGAGCTTCCAAACCGCTCTCCACCCATTTCGGATGGGCTTCTGTATCATTGTTCAGCAGGGCCAGGAACTCGGAATTGGAATGGTCGATTCCCCGGTTGACCGCCTTGGCGAACCCCTCGTTTTTTTCCAGTCTCAGATAGTCGACCTCTTTGAACTCGTTTTGGATCATCTCTCGGGTCGAGTCGGTAGAGCCGTTGTCCACCACCAGTATCTGCGCCGCTACGGTCTGTTGTTGCAGCGATCCGAGGCAGCGTCGAAGCAGATCCTTCCGATTCCAGGTCGGGATGATGACGGTCAGCCGGCTATTTCCCTTCGCGGGCATCGACGATCCCCAGGTTGTAATGATAGCTCATCAGGTCAGGATAGTAGGAGCTCAGGTCTGGTCGGCTGAATTTCTCCGTGAGGCGGCACAGCTGCGTCAGCAGTTCCATTTTGAGGCGCTGGAGGAGTGTGTAGTCGGGGACCCGTTCCACATTGAGAAAATCGGCCATGTCGGGATGCTTCCGGTAGAATGTCCAGGCTGAAAAGCCGACTTTTCGCTGGCGCGCCGCGAAAGAGGCAATGGACGTCGGGTGGTGGTGGTAGGCTACAGCCTGCGGGTTGTAAACCAGACGCATCCCGCGCCCTTTCAGTCGTAGACTCAGTTCCACGTCCTCCCAGCCGTACTCGCGAAAATCCTCGTCGAATCCTCCCGCCTCCAGAAAGAAGGATCGAGATAGGGAAAGGTTGCTGGTGTAAAAGAAATTGAAGGGAACGTTGTCGGGGTTTTGGATGAGAGAAAAACCGAATTGCCAGCCCCGCTCGCCGATATACTCCATGAAGCGCGTCCTGGGAAGGTCTTGGCCCCAGGGCGTGTATCCAATGACCACCAGCTGACGCTCGGCGCCGGCGTGGCTGGCCGCGTGCTGGGCCAGAAAATGGGGCGCCGGAACGGTATCGTCGCCCAGGAAGAGAAGGTATCGTCCCCGCGCCTGGCGTGCCCCCAGGTTACGAGCGGCTCCCTGGCGGCGATTGGGCTGAGAAAAATAGCGCAAGGGAACCGGGTAGCCGAATGTGGTTCCGCGGACGGTTTCAGCCGTCGCGTCGGTGGAGCCATCGTCCACCACGACCACTTCATAGTGAGAAAGCGCCGGGGGTTGGGGGGACAAAACGCCGGCATCGACTGAGCTTAGAGGCAGTT
>JBHHYX010000478.1:0-3838 GCA_046757765.1 Acidobacteriota bacterium
TGGTGTGAAGATGAGATGCCAAAATGTGAAGTTATTCTTGCGCGAGCCCTAAGGTTGTCTTGCCCTCTCAGGGCATTGGAGGATGTTCGAGCCGGATCCTCTCTTTTCCCGCGTAGATATTGAAGCGATTGCCCCGGACGAAGCCGAGCAGCGTCATCTTGAATTGCCGGGCCAACTGGACGGCCAGGCTGGAGGGGGCGCTGACGGCGGCCACGATGGGGATGCCGGCCCGCAGCGCTTTCTGCAGGATTTCAAAGCTGGTGCGCCCGCTCACCATCAGCACCCGATCGCCGAGAGGCAGGCGATCGTCCAGAAGCTGGCGGCCAATCAACTTGTCGACGGCGTTATGGCGTCCCACGTCTTCGCGCAGGCTGATGAGACGGCCCCAAGGATCGAAAAGAGCGGCCGCGTGCAGGCCTCCCGTCTGGGCAAAAACGGGCTGGGCCCGGCCCAGCTTCCCGGGCAGACCCTCCACTACCCGGGAGGAGACCACCGGTGTGAGTTTCTCCAAAGGCCGGCAGCCGGTCATTTTCAAAGCCTCCAGGGAGGTCTTGGCGCAGACGCCGCAGCTGGAGGTGGTGTAAAAGTTTCGCCGCAGTCGGATCGGGTCAAAGCCCGCCCCCGGGCGCAGCTCGACCCGGATGACGTTGCAGTCGGGCCGGTCGCTGAGGGGCCGCGCGTCCCGGAGGTCTTGCCGGCCGCCCAGGATCTCCTCGCTGTAAAAGAAACCCACCGCCAGCTCCCGGTCCTGGCCGGGCGTGCGCATGGTGATGGAGGCGCTTTCCTCTTTCCTTTCGCCTCCCTCCTGGTAGACCAGCCGGAGCTCCAGAGGCTCTTCCACGGCCAATGGATCGTGGCGGTGGTCCCCGGCCCCGTCCTCGACCCGCTCAATGGGGACTTTGCATATGCCTGGCGTCAGGGGCATCTCCTCCTCTCCTGGTGACCTCGCCTCACAAGACCCCTCCGCGAACGTCTCTCTCCTTACAAACCAGAGCCCTCGGGGAGCGGGATGAGCTCCACCAGAGCGTTGTAATCCGGAATGCCGCAGCGCTCGTCGCGGCGGCCGCGCTGGATGAGGACGTTGCCTTCCGGCCAGTGGACCTGGACATTGCGGGATAGGATAGGCATGAACTTCAGCCGTCCTCGAAACTCACCCGCCTGGGAGCGAAGAAGTACGGGATCACCCTCGGATAGCCCCAGTGAAACGGCGTCGGCGGCATTGATCAGAACCTCATCACGGCGCACTCCGGTGAGAGCGTCGTAGGAAGAATGCACGATGCTGTTGAACTGGCTGCCGCGGCGGGTGCTGAGGTAAAAACGGTCCTTGGACGGGGATCGGGGCGGGGGGGACAAGAGAGCAAAGTGGGCGTGTCCGTCAGCGGTTTTGAAATTTGCGCCCTCGCACAGTCGTGACCCGCCCCACTGCACGGCATCGCCCTTTTTCTCGAGATTCTGGATGCCCTCGTAAGCGGGAACGGCGCGGGCGATCTCCTGGCGGATCTGACGGCCGCTCTGGAAGTGGATTGCCTCCCCGGTTTGCGGGCGGACATGCTCGGCCAGCTCCATCAAAATCCGCCATTCGGAGCGGCTCTCCCCAATGCGTCGGCCCTCAATTTCCGGACTGAAGAGGATGTAGCGCTCGGTGGTCGTCTCGGTACCGCCGCCGGGCTGCTCGTAGCGAGTTCGGGCCGGGAAGAGAAGCACCGTCTCGGCGGGCTCGATCCACATCTGGGGAGAAAGGACGATATCCTGATGGATGCGCAGGGGAACCCGCTCCAGCGCCTCCCGCACGAACTGGGGGTCGGGAAGCGTCTCCAGAAAATTCCCCCCCACCGAAAAAAGGCATTCGATCTCGCCGGCATGGGCCGCTTCGATCATTTCCACGGCCGAGAGTCCGGGTGAGGAAGGCACCTCAAAAGCCCACAGACGCGACAGTTCCCGGGCGTTGTCCGAATTGACCGGCCGGCCGCCGGGGAAGAGATTGGGGACGCACCCGACTTCCGCTCCCCCCTGTACGCCGCTGTGCCCGCGGATGGGCATCAGGCCGCACTTCTGGCGCCCCACCATGCCCCGGGACAGGGCCAGATTGACGATGGCGGCGACGTTATCGACCCCAAAGTGGTGCTGGGTCACGCCCATGCTCCAGACGAAGACCGCGGTCCTGGACTGGGCATAGAGGCGAGCAAAATCACGCATCTCTTCCCGGCTGGCGCCCGAGCAGGACTCCAACAGGGTCCAGGGCTGCTCCCGCAGGGCGGCCCTCAGCTCGTCGAAACCGCGGCAGTGCTCCCCGATGAAGCGTTCATCGACCGCCTCCATCTCGATCAGGGCCTTCAGGACGCCGTTGAGAAAGGCGACGTCGCCCCCGGTGTGGATGGAGAAGAAGCGCTCGGCCAGGCGGGTCCCGAAAAGGGCGCTCTCCGGCACCGAGGGCACCCAGTAGCGTTCCAGTCCGGGCTCCCGAAAGGGATTAATGACGGCGATGCGGGTCCCCGCTTTTCTGGCGTAGTACATGTAGCGGGTGGTGACGGGCTGGTTGTTGGGGACATTGCTGCCGATGAAGACCAGCAGATCGGTCCCGATCCAGTCCTTGTAAGAGCAGGTGGAGGCAGCCACTCCCAGAGCCCGTTTCAGGGCGGTGGTACTGGGGGCGTGGCAAATACGGGCCGAGTTGTCGATATTGTTGGTGCCCAGGAATCGAGCCACCTTCTGGGCCACGTAGTAGACTTCGTTGGTCAGGCCGCGGGAGGTGAGATAAAAGGCAAGGCGTTTGGGGGCAATGGGGCGGATGCGCGAGGCCGCCAGGCGGTAGGCCTCCTCCCAGGAGAGGCGCTGGAAGCCGGGCTGGCCGCGACGACGCCACATGGGGTAAGGCAGCCGGCCCAGCCTTCGCAGCTCGCGCCCGCTTTTCGCTTCCAGTTCCCGCACATCCTCCAGCAGGCCCACATCCAGCGCCGGCATCGTGTTCAGGCGCAGCAGCTTGAGGCGAACCGTGCAGAGGTGGATGCCGTCCATGGTGAAGTCGCGCAGGCCGGTCGTCCCCAGGGCGCACCCGTCGCAGACTCCCCGGCGCAGAATCCGCTGGGCAAAGGCCAGCTGATCGCGGTTTTCCCAAACCGCCTTCAGGATTTCCAGGTAGTGATTCGGCTTGACTTCTCCCAGGCCGTTGGGCATCCAACCCGCCCAGGAAGAGGCATTCCAAAATCGAGCCAGGGAAACACCTCCTCTCTAGCCCGCAATGGCTACGCTATTTCCAGAACGGAACACTACCCGGGTTCAGCTCGCCCGAGTCCGAAGTCGAACCAGATCATGGTATCCGTTTCAGTTCCTCGCCCTCAAAGCAGCCCTCGCGTGAGCTGATCCCCGGGCCCATTACCGTCGTCGTCCGGCTGGATTGGTGAAGTCCGCCTTCTGGTAGCCGGGCGCCACCTCAAAGAAAGTGTCGGAAACGGTCTTGGAGCCGATCTCCGTGATGCGGGTTTCGCCCTCAAGATTTCCCTTGGCGTAGTGTTGAATCAGCACCGGAAACCCGTCGATGTCGCCCAGGGCGGCGGAAAAATCGAACTCCACCGCCGCTACCCCCGCTCCGGGAAGGGTCCCGGTGAGATGGCTCATGAACTCGCCCATGCTCCCCAGCATCTGGCCCAGGTTATGGCGGCTTCTGAGAGGGGTGACCCAGAGATCGTTCTGTTTCTCACCGCCTCTGAGAACTTCGTAGCGCGTGCAGGGGTGACCGTCGATGGTTCGGCGGTCGTCGGTCCTGGTGACTTTCAGTTGCGGTGCTTGAGGCTGTGCCGGGGTGGGAGTGCCGCGAGGCAGCCTTGCTTGAGGGTCAGCA
>JBHHYX010000479.1:0-3832 GCA_046757765.1 Acidobacteriota bacterium
GCCCTGACGGACCGGGCTACTCGAATGTCGGCCCTCCGGGCCTTTGGCAGGGTCGGCTACCGTCCCGTCTTCAGGCGCCGAAGGTGCCATTCATAGAGGGCCGGGTATCACGGCTCAAACTCGTCGTTGGCCTCCGGTCGCTGACGCTCCCGGCTCCGTTTTCATTCCGAGGGGCTTTCAAACCGGGGACTTGCCGTCGTTTGCGGCTGCCTCAACTTTGAGATAAGATTTGCCGAAACAATCTGAGGTTGGGATCGTATTGACGGGCATGCCTCATGAGGAGTTGTCGCCAGGTTCCGGCGCCAAGTTGTCATCGGGTTGCGGGAGAGGAAGGCCAAGCTTGGACAACGCGGTATAGGGGTCATGAGAAGTCCGGGCTGGGAACGCCTCCCAGTGACGGGTCGAGTTGCGTGACAGCCCCACAGATCGAGGAGCGGTGGGTTTGTTGCGCGCCCAGCCGGTATCGACGGCCCCGTCCTGGCAACGACGTTGATTGCAATGGTAAAAAAACAATACCCCTCCCTGAATGACCGATGCCGATCCCGTGGCACACCTCCGCCACGACGAGATCCGCAAGAACTTGGGCCAGTCCTTCCACGCCTTGCCCCGAAAGTCGGCATGTTTGCTGAGAAAGGTCTGCTTGTGAAGCGAGCGATTCAACTGGTTTTCCCTTTTTTTCTGCTCACCGCCTCTTTGGCCGGTCAGGTGGCCAGAGGGGGGTGGAAGCTGCCGCGGGCGCCGGCGCCGGCCGAGCCGAAACCTCTTGACTGGGGCCCGCAAGCGGCCGCTCATCTCATGAGGCGGGCGGGCTTCGGAGCCTCCCCGAAGACGCAGCAGCGAATCATGGAACAGGGATTGGAGGCCTCCCTGGACGAGCTTCTCAATTTCGAGTCAGTCGACGACTCCGAGATGGAGACGGGTCTGGCAGCCAAGGCCTACGGGCTGGTCCGAACCGGCGGCGGAGTGGACTTCTCTCGAGCCGATGGCCTCGGTATGCAGCGCTGGTGGCTCTATCGGATCCTGAACAGCAAACGCCAGTTGCTGGAGAAGATGACTTTCTTCTGGCACGACCATTTCGCCACCTCGCTTCAGAAGGTGCGCTTTGTCAATGGCGATGGCCTTCCACTGCTGCTGGTTCAAAACGAGACTCTGCGGCGCCATGCGCTGGGTAATTTCAAAGAGATGGTTCACGCCATCGCCCGCGACCCGGCCATGATCATCTGGCTGGACAGCTTTGCCAATGTGGTGGGCAGCCCCAATGAGAACTGGGGCCGTGAATTGATGGAACTCTTCACCATGGGTGAAGGCAATGGTTACACGGAGAAGGACATTCAGGAGGCCGCCCGAGCCTTCACGGGCTGGACCGTTGATCCCAGAAACCGGGAGAGCGAGACCTATTTGAAGTTCGTCTTCTTCCCGCCCCATCACGACTACGAGGCCAAGACGGTCCTGGGCCAGACCCTTGTGTCCGAACCGGGCGAGGCGGGTGTCCAGGATGGTGATCGGGTCATCGACATCATCTTCGAGCAACAGGCGCCTGCCCAATTCATAGCCCGCAAGCTTTGGGAATTCTTTGTCTACCCCAATCCGGACTCTCAGATCGTCTCCCAATTGGGCAGGGTCTTCCAAGACAGCGGCTACGAGATCAAGCCTCTCATGCGAGCCATCTTCGAGCACCCCCACTTCATGTCGGAAAAGGCCTACCGGGCCAAGATCAAGAGCCCGGTGGAGTTTGTCACCGGCTCTTTCCGGCAAATGGGTATCCAGGATCCCGGCAACATCCCTTTCATTCTGGAAGTCTTCGGGCTGGGGCAGAGCCCATTTCTCCCCCCCGACGTGGGAGGCTGGACGAGTGACACGGGGTGGATCAACACGGGGACCCTCTTGGGCCGATACAACTTCATGAGCTTTTACACCAGCAACCGGCAGGAGCGAGTCCGCCAGCAGCGGTTTCTGGCCCGGGATCAGATCGATGTGGAGGGAATCCTGCATGAGAACCAGCTCTCCTCGGACATCGCCGTGGTGGACTATTTTGTTCGAGCGCTCGTCCAGTCGGACGTTTCCGCCGATACCTGGGCCACGCTGCTGGACTATTTGAACACGGGTGACGACGGCCTTCCTCTCCCCTTTGATGCCGGCGACCCGTCCATGGTGGACAAGAAAGTCAGGGGGTTGATCTATTTGATCAGCTTGTTGCCCGTTTATCAGCTCAACTAGTCGGGGACCTTACGATGCAGACGAGACGAAGTTTTCTGAAGAGATTCACCCTCCTTTCGACCAGCGCCTGTGCCCCGACCTTCCTGGTTCGGAGCATCAAGGCGGCCCGAACGCAGGGGATGGCCAATGCCGAACTGGGGAATCCGAATCGCATTCTGGTGGTAGTGGAACTCTCCGGAGGCGGCGACGGCCTCAACACCGTCATTCCCTATGCGGACCCCAATTACTATGCGGCCCGCCCCGGCCTGGCCCTGCAGCCGGCCGACGTTTTGAAGCTGGATGAAAGGGTTGCGCTGCACCCGTCCATGACAGGTTTCAAGGATCTGTGGGACAACGGCCTGCTCTCGCTGGTTCAGGGAGTCGGTTATCCGAATCCGAACCGTTCTCACTTTCGCTCTCGTGACATCTGGTACACGGCCGAACCCGAGAAGGCCTCGAGCGACGGCTGGCTGGCCAGGTACTTCGACCTGACGGAGAGTAAGAGTTCCCTGCAGGGAATCAATGTAGGCGGCAAGGTCTCGCGCGCCATGGTCTCCGAAAGCGGCTCCTCTCCCTCCATCCAGAACATCGCCACGTATCAGATTCAAACCGATCCCAAGTACCCCCGCGACGAAGCCAACAAGATCGGTGCCTTTCAGAGGATGCTGTCGGAACCTCACGACCGCTTTCCCTTCCAGGAGTACGTCAGCGAGACGGTTCTGGACGCGACCCTCAGTTCAGTCCAGTTGCTGGAAGGGAAGGAGAGTTACCATAGCACCATCGACTACCCCAACACCGCTTTTGCGACCAACCTGCGGACCATCGCACAAATCGTGGCCGCGGACATCGGCGTCACTGTCTTTTACACCTCCATCAGCGGATTCGACACCCACGCCAACCAGGTCGTCGGCGACAACAACCGCCTCGGAAGCCATGCCGGCCTGCTGGAGGATGTGTCGCAGGGGATTAAGGCCTTCTACGACGACATGGTCGAAATGGGAAGGGGCCAGGATGTGCTGGTTGTCAGCTTTTCCGAGTTCGGAAGGCGACTGACTGAAAACGGTAGCCTGGGAACAGACCACGGCACGGCCAACCAGATGTTTCTGGTGGGCGGCTCTCTCAATCCCGGCCTCTACGGCCGACACCCGGGGCTGGAAGCCGACCAGCTGGATGAGATTGGAGACATGGTTTACCAAGTCGATTTCAGGAGCGTCTACGCCACTCTGCTCGCCCATTGGCTGGGTACCGACCCCAACCCGATTCTGGGCGCGGACTGGCCGCTGTTGAGTTTTGTGTAAGGTTCCCAGGCTCGCACCCTTGGCTTCCCGCTTCGACATCCTCCACTTCTTCAACGTTTGGCTGTTTGCCGCCGAAGTCTGAGAATTTTGCTCTCAGATGTATTGTATTTGACAGCGTATGCCCTTTGGCTCCTGCCTGTGCTCCCTCTGGTCCGTGCTTAGCCGTTGCCGACGCAAACATATATCCACAAACAGCCGGGATCCTCGTCCCGAACCGGGGTCGTACACATACCACGTACTCGTGCGCACACGAAGGGGCGCCAACGCGAAGAGATTGCGTCGGCCAGGGCAATTCGGGTACGGGTATGCTCCGTCCCCAACTGCCAACTGCACCGCCT
>JBHHYX010000480.1:0-3819 GCA_046757765.1 Acidobacteriota bacterium
ATAGGGTAAGTTGTGTACAGCGGAAGTCCTTCGTGGCCCGAGTTCACCCGATCTTGACACCTCTTGGAATTTGAGATTGGGTTCCCTACGGCTCGACGACCTGCGCCGCCAGTTGCCGCTGGCGATTGGCGAGGGAGGGACTCACTTGGACGGCGTAGGGGGGGACGGCCGGGGCCAGGCTCCGGATGGGCCCGGGAAGTAAAGAAAGTTCGCGAGCCGCCCGCTCTCTGGCGGAGTGAATGTCGACCCGGCCGGCTTCCAGCCGCCGTCCCCTCGCCATCACCAGTTGCAGCAGAGGACGGCCCGGCTGCTTTTCGTCACACCCAGCCAGGATGTCGCGGACGGCGTGACCCCCTTCCTCTACTCGAAAAATCTGCTTTCTCCCCGGAAGGATCCTCTTGCCAGCGGAGAGCTTGAGCCGGTCCCGCCCGGCGTAGGCGGTCAGTTTGTAGGAAACGTCCAGGGCGGGTACATCGCGTGAGACACTCATGTTGGTGCCCACGCCGAAGCCCGTGATGGGCGCCTTTCTCTTGATGATGTCGGAGATCTTCTTTTCGTCCAGGCCGCCGCTGGCGAAGATGCCGACTCGTCCCAGCCCCGCCTCATCCAGAATGCTTCGGGCCTGGAAGGCCAGTTCCACCAGGTTGCCTGAGTCGAGACGGATGGCTCGAACCTTGAAATCGGGCCCCAGCTCGCGAGCCAGGTCCACCACCTTTCTCACTCCGTCCAGGGTGTCATAGGTATCCACCAGCAACACGGTGGATGGATGGACGCGGGTGAAGGCCCGAAAGGCGTCGAGTTCGTCATCATGGGCCTGGATATAGCTGTGGGCCATGGTTCCGCTGAGCGGGATCCCGTAGATCTGGCCGGCCAGGACGTTCGAGGTGGCCTCCACACCCGCGATGTAAAAGGCTCTGGCCGCCTTGATCCCCGCATCCGCTCCATGGACTCGTCGCAAACCAAAGTCAACCACGGAGCGTCCTCCCGCTGCATTCAGCACACGGGTTGCCTTGGATGCGACCAGTGTCTGAAAATGGATTTGATTCAGCAAAAAGGTTTCCACCAGCTGAGCCTGGGGGAGGGGTGCCACCACTTCCAGAATGGGCTCGTTGGCGAAGACGGGAGTCCCCTCCGGGACCGCGTGGACGTCACCTTCAAATCGGAATGTCTCCAGCCAGCTCAGAAAGCCGTCGGAAAAACGGCCCAGCGAGCGAACGTAATCGATGGATTCCCGGGTGAAACGGAGATTCTCCAAGTAATGAAGGATTTCGCCCAGGCCACAGGCCAGCAGATAATTCCGTTGCCGCGGCAGGCGCCGGACGTAAAGACTGAAGACGGCTTCGTCACCCAACCCTTCCTCCACATAGGCCTCAAGCATGGTCAGTTCGTAGAAGTCCGTCAGCAAGGCCACATTTCCTTCCCTCACCCAGAATGAATCGAGGCTGGTCATCTCCCCTTCAGTATGCCCGCCCGACGGGTGGGCGTAAAGCTTCGGGGCCTGGCCGACGTCTCTGTGAGCCCGATGGGTCATATCACCAGGTTGCGGCCCGGCGGCGGGGGAATTGCCCCTCCCTGAGAGACAGGCGTGTTGCCAGAGAAGCCGGGTAGCTAGAGCCGGACCGGGCCCCTCAGCTCCAAGCTCGCAAGCGGTGCGGAGAGCAGAGAATTGCTGCTCGGACCGCGTCCTTTCCGACAGCGGCCCTTCCCGACGAGCTGGACCGTGATTTGCACGCTGGTATCCGAGAGCCAAACCAGACCCACTTTTTGGGAAGTCGGCGAGGAGGTAAAATGGACCTCAAGAAAATAGTCGTCGGGACGGACTTTTCGGACCACTCGTTGCCGGCCTTGGAGGCCGCTTTTCAGCTGGCACTCGAGAGTGGCGCAACCTTGTACTTGGTCCACGCGGTGGAGGCACCTGCGGTCATCGGAATTCCAGCCGTTCCGGTGCACGAACCCTTCAAGGAACTCCACGACCAGGCCCGCCAGCGTCTGGACGCTTTGATCCCCCAAAACAGCAGGAGAGACCTGGTGGCGAAGCCAGTGGTGTTGGCAGGAGAGCCCGCCGCCGAAATCGCCCAGTTGGCGCGGGAAAAAAACGCCGACATGATCATCGTCGGGACCCATGGCCGGGCGGGTCTCGTTCGAGTTTTCATGGGGAGTACGGCGGTCCTGGCCATGGCCCTGCAGCAGTTGCGCGGCCGGCCACTCCCTTCAAAGCTTCGAGTGGCAGGCTCCTCGGTTCTGGACGAGCTGCGAAGCCAGGTCTTGCTCCAGACGGATTTTTCAGGCGACCATTTCAGCTCGGATCCAGCCGTCATCCGGATCGAGTGGGTTCTGCTCCCCCTTTGGGCGGAGTATGATTTCGAGGATTCCATGGGGCGGGTCCGCGCCCACCCTCATCTCGGCTATCGGTATCAAATCCACCGTCGCATCGCCCACCGCTTTGCCCAACCGGCCCGGTTCAACTGACATGCAGCAGACGCTAATTGCAGGTGCTGGTGGCCGGAGATCACGACGTCGGGTTCATCGTGGTCCCATGCCGGCCAGAAGGACCCCTCGGACTCCCCGGAGAGGACTGGCCCCGGCGGTCCCACGCTCCAGGATTGACCGGCTTCGGCCAGCAGGCCGATACCGACCAACGGATGGCGTCTACGTTTCTTTCCAGGGTCACCGGGCCAGGTAGGTTCGAAGCTGGTCGGTGACCTCCTGCCGGTCCTGCGCCGAGAGCCGGCCGAGCTGTTGGAGCAGCAGTCGATTGTCGAGTGTGAACAACTTGAGCCTGACGATACAGGGCACGTCGAGGCCAGCCACCCGGGGATCAGCAAGAGCGACATCCCCGGGCCACGGATGATGGCCGGCAGTCGTAATCATTGCCAGCACCGTATGGCCGCGACGGTTAAAAAGACGATTGCTCAAGACCAGGGCGGGGCGGCGCTTGTGGCCGGGCTGGTCGCTGAAGGGGAAGGGCACCAGCACAACGTCCCACGACTCACAAGTCACGGAACGCCTCTTCGTCGGCCTCGCTGGTCCACTCGTCGAGGGTCCGGGAGAGCGCCGCGTGAAAAGCCGCGTCGAACGGCTGCAGTCGTTTGAGGCTCACCACGTTGCCTTCGACCTGGTAGGCGATGAGATCGCCGGGCGCCACGCCCAAGGCGTCACGAACGGCTCTGGGCAACGTCACTTGACCCTTGCTCGAAAGCTTGCTCGTGTGCATGGCCAACTCCTTTACGCTTTACTTCCTTACAGTAAAGAATACGATCGCATCAGGCCTGCTGTCAACGGAATTCACGTCACCTCGGACTCCAGGACGATACGTCGAGCGCAGGTGGAGCGGCCCCGAAGCGGCCACAGGGCCCGTCATGTAGGCCAGAAGGCTCCCGTCCGGGTGTACCGCCACGCCGCCAGGCTCAGTCCCCACCGGCACCGTGGCCACCAGGGTGTCCGTGGCCGTGTCGATCACCGAGACGGTCGGCTGGCGACGGATCTCTCCCAACCGACAGAGGCTCCAAGGGTTGACTTGGTGAGGCGCTGCAGGTGCTCAAATAACACTGGGTCTTGACCTGCTGGCGGATGGTTTTCTCCCTTGCCACACATGCCGTGACTTCCGCCTCAAAGAGCAGGTCGTCGCGGCAGATGTCGCCGCGGATGATGAGCCAGGGCCACTCCCCAATGTGCGTCTCGACTTGCCGCTGGCGGAACCGTTCCTCAACTTCGGCTGTCTTGCAGTAGGCGACGGCCTGCACAACGTCGGATCTAGGGCAGCGCAGATCGTCGAGAACGGCGTTGGTACAGTCAAGCGTCATTCGGATCTGCCCGTCG